>JAQUCU010000239.1 GCA_028686055.1 Desulfuromonadaceae bacterium | reverse complement strand
CTCGAGGTGGGCAGAAATACAATGTTCCGAACTCTTCAAGTCCGGTTTATGGCAGTCGCGACACCCCTTGGATGATTTTTTACCCTCTGCCAGACTGCTCATGGAATGGCAGGCTCCGCATGTCATACCGGCGCTATAGTGCACATCGGGAAGCATCTTCAGGAACGGAGCGCCATTGACTGAGATGCCCCGCTGATAGCGCATATTGTCCTCGCGCGGAGCGCGCCCCGAATAGTCCCAGCCGGTGTAATAGCCGTTGTGGCAACGCTGGCAGGCAGCAACAGACGGCTTTGCCAGTCCGCCATCGGCGTGGCAGTCAAGGCAACCGCTCACATGGCAGGAGTTGCAGTTCTTATCCCAGAAACCGGAATCGAACCGCCCGTAACTTCGCTGTACAAATCGCTTTTCACCGCTGCGCGTCCCCATGGCGTGATCAAAAATCCGCTCATAACCCCGGTGGCATCCTGCACAACCGGCTGCCCGGTTCGTGCTGGCGGCCGGATCGCTGGCGTTCCCCCCCTGACGGTGGCACGTTCCGCAGGAAAGGTCAACGTGAGCGGCAGTCGCATTAAGGCTGAGGGCAAGGCAGAAAACGGCTATAAGCAGCATCATCCAACGCACGTGAGTTTATTCCTCTCCATAAGCTTAAAAAAAACCCCCTGGCTCTCATAAACTGGAGGGACAAGGGGCGAAATGTGTGTCGGCCTGACACTTTTTAAAAGAGACTTAACAGCCGGCAGTCTTTTTGAAAAGTCTGGCAACGTTTTTGCCGTCTACAACGTTGTACTTGCAACGGATCTCATCGCCGACAACAATACGCTTGTCGCTGAATTTGTCCAAAGTCATCTCGTCTTGTATGACAATGACAACATCAGCAGATGTTTTTGTGTCTTTCAATACTACCGTTGCTGATTTTTTGTCGACAGACACTTCGATTTTAGAAATCGTGCCTATCATGGATTCTTCAGCATGGGCTTTAGTTGAAAAAGAAACAAGCGAAACAGCGACGAGGGCCAGCATTGCAACTACGGATACAAGCTTCTTCATGGTACTCTCCTTAATGATGCAGATTTTCATATATAATAACAGGATCAATAAAAATCTGCAAAACTTTTTTTGAGCTCCCTGCGGCGGAGTAACCTCCGCCGCAGGGAATCAGGGTGTTACTTAGAATTTCACTTCGAATGTTGCATAAACATCCTGTGCTGATTTCACAGGTGCCATCATCAGCATGCCACCATTGGCCTGATATGTTGCAAGTTCACTAATCTTTACAGGAGCGCCGACCCAGTTGTTGCTGCCGGTGTAATCAAAATCATAGTACTGGTAGCCGAGTTTGAAGAATGCCTTGCTGAAGTAGGAAGAGATCGGCTTGAGGTCGAGTTCCTGAATGACATAGGGCTCAAACACATTGCCGCGTGTTCCGACTTTGCTGGTCCACATGTCGTCTGCAGCCGGAGCAAAGGTGATCCAGTTTTTCGAACCATGGTTGAATTCGAAACCGATCTTGGTTTTGGATGGGAGGTCATAGCGTAAGCCTGCATACGCAGCCCAGCCGGTTTTATCCGATGGAGCTTCAGGATTAAAGAATCCGCCGGTGCCAAGACCCTGGAAGCCGGCCTGTCCGGAAACATTACCATTCGGATGAGTTACGCTCATACCCAAATCGGTGAAGAAGTTCAGGTTACCCGGACCGACTTTCTTGAAGGTGCTCATGGCGCCGATACCGTACCAATCGATAAAACCGAGGTTTGTTGAAGGAGCGGTATTGCCGAAAGCGGTATTATTCATCGTCGGGAAATCAAAGATATTGAAGCCGCGGTTCCACTGGAACCATACACGCAGCGGGTCGGTATCGATCGGGATGATCGCAACACCGAGCATATCGGTATCTTTAACGCTGTTGCCTGTCGATCCGGTACCGCTGTCGATGCCGGAGTCGAAGCCACGGCCGTAGCATACTTTTGCGTAGGCGCCCGGCAGCATCTCGATGTCAGGTGCATAACCGACGGTCATACCGTCAAAAGCGTAATTAACGAGCAGGGCAGGAGTGCCGCCATTGCCGGGGCGTTCGTTATCGAGCTTGAGGTTGGTCGGTGCGCCGTCGGTTGAAGGGCGGCGACCAACAGAGAACCATAGCGGCTGATCGGCGATGTTGCTCCATGTAGCATAAGCTCGGTCGACATCCAGCAGGCTGCTGGATGGTACGTGGCCAAGGGTGCCATCAAACACGCCGACGCGGTCAGCAAAATAAGTGCCCATTGTAGCAGAATCATCCGGATTGCCGAAGGTCTTGTACATGGCCAGTTTTACATTAACAGTAACGTCCTGGGTGGCCTTGGCATGAATGTCGAGACCCAGCTTGTTGGTCATGAGGGTTGAGTTCTTGGGGTTGTATGCAGCGACAGCACCCAACGGCGCAAAAGCTTGCAAACCGCCAAGAAATTGCTGATTATTATAAAGAAATTGATTTGCCCCAGAATACGTAGTTGTTTGCTTCATTTGGTTACCGAACGTCATGAATTGGCCCAAGGTTCCAGCAGGATAAAATCCTGTATTCGAGAAAACATCCGTTTGGAGAGCATTACCAGCATTTGTGAACATCAAATTGGGATCAGTATACGCTGCAGTCTTACCATGCAGACTGTCAATACGGAAACGGTACTCGCCGCCGATTGAGAGCCACTTGCTGAGGGACTTGTCCTGAACACGCTGAACAGTACCCTTGAGGTCGTTGACTTCCTGTGTCAGCTTGTCAACTTTAAGCTGCAGATCAGCGTCAGCTGCCTGAGCCGCCATCGGGAACATCATGCCTGCAATTGCAATACAAAGTACTTTCTTCGCCATCTTCTGTTTCATACTACCTCCATGGTGTAGAATTTGTTGCTGCCTGTTAGAACATCCCAAACAAAACCATAACAGTCTGAAAAAAGCTCGGGTACCCACCCCCTTTGCAGATTATTGACCTTCATCAAGTATGGAAGAATTGCAAACGAATTGTGTATACTGCATACGAAGTACATCTGTCTATAACAAAATGCAGCATTCTCAATATCCATATCTCTGAATACTACGATATATATACGGTTTTTTATGATGCGGGAGAAGAAAACTGCAAATGAATGCAAGGGTGGTTTTGTGGTGCAGAGTAGAAACCAGGCGGGAAATATTTAACGCGAAGACGCAAGGAAGAAAGGAAAAACTGGCATGTACCGTTTAAAAAAAATCTGTTTTACCTATAACGGCAGTATGTGGGTGGAATCATACCTCTAATGTATAGCCAACCATAGCAACCTGGAACTCCTTCGGGAACTCTCGCAGAAGCCTTGCTGAAGCGGTAAAACCGGTACAGTGGCTGGCAGCCAGCTTTTTTATTCCCAGGTGCCGCAGCGCGGTTATTGTGTTTTCGATCTGCTCATGGCCGCAGAAGCCGAGGTGCGTGCCGCCGATCACGGCATAGATGTCGCGTCTTCCGGTCATGCCGGCAACATGCTCAATCGTATTTATCACCCCGGCGTGGCAGCATCCCAGAATCAGTACAAGACCCTTTTCGGTATCCAGCAGCAACGACTGGTCATCCGGGATTGTATCCGTTTCCCTGCCGGTGCAGTCGCAGTAAAGCCCCCGGTCGCCGGTCTCGAAAGCGGTTGCCCGCGGTACCTCTCCGGTGAGGTAGATGCCGGGGGCAATGGTACGGAATTCCTGCGCAAGATCGAAGGT
>JAQUCU010000238.1 GCA_028686055.1 Desulfuromonadaceae bacterium | reverse complement strand
TCCATTGCTCCAAATTACCTATATACGTTATATCACCTACATAGCCATCGAAACACATATTCATATCTTTTGAACCTGAATGCCTTATCCAATTTTGGCGCGTCAGATTATCTGATTCAATAGTAACATCTTGAGCAACTTCACGTACAAAATCAGTAGATAGCCAATCTGTGTTACAATATAAATGTCCCAATAACACAATCCTTCTGGCAAGATTATCTGCCAAAACAGCAAAGGAGGGCTTGGTTTCTACAAATCCACGTTTTTGTGAGTCACTATTATAGCCTTGAAGACGTACCGGATTTTTAAATGCCAGTTTTATTCGGTTTTTAACTGCTACAGATGGTAATTGATCAAAAGATATTATTTGTGGATCTGGGGATACTTGATCTATAGCTGAGACAAATTCCGCTTTTAGAAATTTACATCTTGTTTTACGTGTTCCCAAACCTATTTCAGACATCTTGTTAAATGCCTGAATTAAAGGATCGTAAAAACCAGTATATCCATTCCCAATTAGTATTATCTCAAATGAAAATCTCTGATCTTTTACCATCATTCTTTCTCTACTATTTGAAGGAATAATAATATATGGCCTTGGAGGATAAGTGTACTTCCCATAAAGGTGATGATCATCTTTTAAAGGGGATTCGAATAAAAGTGAACACAAGCAGTTCTGGACGCTAGAACATGCGTCACTCTTTTGTGTCTTTTTACATTTTGTATGGTGATCCTGATCACAATACATTCTTCGAAATGCATCAAAAAGCCATCCTCTATAAGCAGATCCTTTGTATTCAGACAAATACAATGGCCTCAATGTTTTAAATGTGACCTTAATCCGATAAAAAAAGATTTTCTTAATAATTTTGTCCAGGTTCTCCATATTAGTTGTAAGTGAAGTTTTCATGTTATTAACTAAATTGTCCGTAACCCACATTGGTTTTTGCACCCACTCCCCAAGTTTTTAGTATTTGAATAAATAGCATTTTTTTTAAATCTCGAGTCAATTTTATATCCTCATTGATAATTGAATCATAAAGTCTGAACTCCACAGTAAAAGTAACCCCCGAACGTACCTTAAGGAAACGAATCATATTAATATCCTCAATTACTTTATTTGGTTTAGTCCAATCCTGATGACAAGCGCTTACATCATCTGCAAGTATCTTTTTATTGTTTTTTTTGTAAGTCGCTGAAATGAAGGCATCAAAAAAAACATCTGATTGATAAGGGCTCTTGTTTTCTCCATTAACATAGCTGATTCCTTCAAAAATATCTTTTTCCATAAGGCCCCAATCGATGTTTTCTATAATTTTTTTAAGGGAATCCTTTTTATCCTTGGATAATTCTTTCTTATTCAAAAGTGTATTGATCGCCATTATAACAAATTCATTATTTCTAAATGCATATCTCAAAACACCTTTTATAGAAGATCCGGGTATATAAGGTTGCCCCGTAGTGAAATCGAAGGATAGACCGTGTTTCAATTCATCCTTGATTTCCGGGATATTCATTTCATGATCGTATCCTATACCACAGACAAGGCCCTGATATGTTGTAGTTATTTTTTGATTGTGAGTGGCTTTTGGGTTTTTTAAAATAGCATTTCCTGATAATGGATCAATTGGACCCTTTTCCCATTCTGCGTTCAAGAAAAGGTTACATAGCGTCCAGTGCTTTTTTTGAATCAACTTTTGACCCTTTTCCCATTCTGCGTTCAAGAAAAGGTTACATTCTTCGCTAAACTTTTCAAAGAATGTTTTATAATACCATAAGCCGAGGTTTTGTGTGTTCGTGTTCATGTTAATCATATGTATCATCATTCACATTAATAATAAACAGTCTAAACGCTAATTTCAGGGCTATGGATGCATCCAGAATCTTGCTCTTTATCAGGGGATTTGATTTGTTTGCTTTACACCAGTCATATAACGTGTCATTAGCATTGCATGGAGTGCATTCATCGGTTAAAATAATTCTCAACAAACAGTGCGTCAACAAAATATTTGAAATTTTAGATGCTTTAGAAACCTTATTGTATTTTGCAATAGCAGGCATTAATCCCACTTGGCATACCAGTATACCAAATTTGCACACTAGGTTGTCCCATTCAGCATCAACACTATCATATTTATGTAGTATTAAATCTTCTACTACATCAATCGCAATAGGCATATATCTTTCCAGTCGCTTCATATAATTCACATTTTTTTAATGATACAATAACCATAACCGATACTTGCATTTGCACCAATTTGTACCGGGTTTTCCTGTATTGAATTATTACAAATCTTTGTCATACTGCAATCCTCTTCTTTATCGGGAGTCAAATACATAAAAAAGAAATCCGTCTGCCTGGGGACAACCTCTTCATACCAAAGATTGCGTTCGTCATCCAGCCTGTTCCTGGCAATGATGGGTAAAGAATCACATAACTCCATAAATACATCATCTCTTATAATAAGAAAATTCTCAATACAAGCATCGAATTGGGTCTTCAGTGTATCTTGCATGGGTTTTTCAAGTTCCATATATTGATAATTATCTTTTAGAGGGACCTCTTCTAGTGCACCATCTCGTATTGAATCTGTGAAAACAACAACTTGTTTTCCAGAAGTAAATGATATATTTAGCATATATTCCAGCAATTCATCCAACTTGTTCTTTTTCAAACCAAAAGCCCGTGTCATCTTTTGAAGATTATTTAATATTTCGGGACAAGTTGCCCTAAAATATGGCCGTTTGTTACTTCTCACAGGAAGTGTCAATAAATTGGCAGTGAAAAAAACATCTTTCCCCGGATTATTCTCGGTTCCGAAGACGTCATTCAGTTCATCTTTCCACCCCAGTACATCCTTTGAATAAACCCTCAAGGCCCCTTTTAAACTTGAAGCATGAATTTCAGGCATTTTTGTTATTGGATCCCTCTGTACCAATTTGTCTACAATGCTGTAATTACGATCACCAGTGCCCACATGAAGGTTTGTCATTGCAGTGATCTTGAATAATAAATTATTAAGTCCCATATTTCTTTAGATTGCATAATTATAACCTATCCTTCTAAAGGATTCCTCGTTTTCTATTTCAGAAATTACCCTCTTTTTTTTATCTGAATCAACATAAAAGACACTACCTTTTTTTAGTAACACATAGTGACAACTGGATTTTTTCAAATGTACGCCAGCCTTTTTAAGTAAATAAGTTCCTCCTGAGGAAACAGTTTGTATAAACCTAAAAACAGTAGTATCTGCCGAAACAAATGGCAGTTGATCGTATGTATTTCTCTTAATATAAGTATCACTTAGTAAAACAATTTTTTCTTCAGTTTTGTTTACTTCTGTGAATAAATGATTGACAATCGATTTATTTCCCCGCACAAATAAACCATCCAGGTTTTCTTCTTTTGAAATGATGTCAATTTTAAAGTATGATTTGTCGGCTCCCATTTTAACATAGCCACCTTCTAGCTCAGTTCCGTTGTAATTGGCCAACTCCGCATAAAATACAAAACCATAATCCGGAGGAAATCTATACCCCACCTGACGGTAGTAGGACTTCTCAATAGTTGTTTCTTCAGAACGATCAGGAATCTTTATACCTGGTTGTTCATCTTCAACAAAAATTTCCTTCATGGAACACATACTTCCGGTTATTGCATTCACCAACAGTTCTGGAAAATCAATCTTTTGTGTGCCAATTAAATAATGATATTGATTATTTC
>JAQUCU010000237.1 GCA_028686055.1 Desulfuromonadaceae bacterium | reverse complement strand
AGATAGCAGAAGATGGTGGCTGCAAAACCGATAACCGAGAGCCAGGCTGCGCGTTTGCCGACCCACCCTTTTGTGATGCGGGCGTGCAGAAAGGCGGCATATACAAACCAGACAATCAGCGACCATGTTTCCTTGGGGTCCCAGCTCCAGTAGGTGCCCCAGGCGTAGTTGGCCCAGGCGGCGCCGGTTATGATGCCGAGCGTCAGAAGCGGAAAGCCGATCATTATTGCACGGTAGTTGAGGTCATCCAGCACCTTCAAAGGAGGGAACATGGACATCAGCCCGCCCGCCGGTGAAGACTTGTCGGCGCCTTCAACAGCCGTCTTGATCAGGTACATAATTGAGATTCCACAGGCTACAGCAAATGCGGCATAGCCGAGGAAGCAGGTAATTACGTGGTACAACAGCCAGTTACTCTGCAGCGCAGGGACAAGCGGTTCGATGCCTGTATCCATCCCCAGCTGTGCCCACGCCATTCCCAACAACGCAAACGGCACAACAAACGCTCCGATAATCCTGTATTTATAACGCATATCGATGTAGGCAAACAGCAGAACGATCGTCCAGGAAAAGAAAACTATTGATTCATACAGGTTGGACATCGGAGCATGCCCGACGCCCAAATCATAAGATTCCTTCCAACGAAGTACAATGGCCGCCGTCTGGACAATAAGACCTGCATACGCTATGTAACTGCCTGCCATGCCGAGCGGTTTGCTTCTGCTGGCGAGGAAGGCAAAGAAAGCGAGCATCGAGATAAGATATGCAAACGTCGTAACGTTAAAAAGCATGGAACTAGTCATAAACCAGGTAACCTCCGTTAGATTTTAAGATGCTGGAATTTTTCAGAAAGACCTTCGAACTGCATCTGAAATGCTGCCTGATTTTTACTGGCATTGCCATACATACGGGCGTGCCCTTTTGATACGATCACCCAGATCCGCTTATGCGACATAAAAAACGCAATACAGAGGCCCAGAACCATGAGGGTACATCCCAGCCAGACAACCCATACACCAGGATCTTTAGCAACCTGGAGGCCGGTATACTGTTTGGCACTGGATCCATCATAACCAAACGTCAGCACATCCCCCCGCCGAGCATTGACTTCGGGGAAATCCTTAAATGCAATAAAGATTTGCGGCGCGCCCCCTTTCCGGGTCACTTCTATACGAGCCGCCGGACCGGAAAATCCCGGGGCAAACTGACGGACATCCTGCGTTGCCTCCAGAAGTTTGAATACCGTACCATCCTTCAATGTAACCGGTACACCTTCTCTAACCGTAATTTTTTCAGGTGCTCCGCCATTTCGCGAAGTCACGGTGAAATAATGTTCGCTTCCTTCAGTGGCCTGCCCATAGCTGGACTGATAAAATGTGATGCCTTTATAGGTCAGCGGCTTATTAACAATAACCTTCACCTGTGAATATCCCGGAACCGGCTTGCCGTTTTCGAGGATCGTTAAAATACTTCTGAATTCCTTGGGAGCGCCGTTGGCATAAAACTCCGCATTGAACTTTTCGCATAAAACCTCAAAACCGAGGGGCATCTGCTGACCGTTTCTATTCTCAAATGAGTTAACGCTGGTTCCTTCTACAATAGCGACAAACCCCTTGTAACCGGCCAGAGATCCGATAATTGCCCCAACAAAGATCACCAGGATGCTAAAATGGACAACATAGACACCCAGGCGGCACCAGGCTGTTTTCTGGGCAAAAAGGTGGTATTCACCATTATGTTCGGTGATTACCGGCGCGGAAAACTCCTTCCCGATAAATTCGGCCAGTCGCTCTCTGCCTTTTTCGATTGGGCCGGAAAACGACAGTTCTTTTTTTAACGAAAATGAGTTACGGAGCCCCTCCCCCAACACCAGGGTTGGTTCGCTGATAAACTTGAATACGTGCGGCAGCCGCTTGATTGAGCAGGAGACCAGATTCAGGCTGAAAACATAAAGCAGGGCGATGAACCACCAGGAGTGGTACATATCAAAGAAACCGAGCTTAGTGTATATCTGCAGCTTGGTGGAGCTGATCTGGGCGACATACTCGGGCTGAAGCGCACCCTGTGGCAGAATCGTACCTATTATCGATGTCAAAGCCAGCGAAATCAGCAAAAAGAGGGTCAGCTTAAGAGAACAGAAAAAATCCCACACCTTGGTAATAAAGCTTCTTTCATTTGTAGCCATGTAATCTCCAAACGACTGAATAGAGGTAAGCTGCGGTACATATTACTTTTGCATTTTGGTGACAGTAACCCATATTTAAAAAAATTTGCACCCCTTTTTTTTAAATCCATACTTTTTTAATCGTGTTTAAATAATCATCACTTTCAATTTTATTTTCATAGTGTATATTTTAGGCTGAGTGAACTACTACGGAGGAGCTACGCATGTTGCCACTTAAAGACCCCACCCTGCTGAAACAACTGTGTTATCTTGACGGCGCTTGGTGCGATGCAGACCAAAATGAAACAATGACCGTTACCAACCCGGCCACGGGCAAGAACCTGGGCACTGTTCCAAGAATGGGATCTGCCGAGACACGCCGGGCAATCGATGCCGCAGCCGCAGCCCTCCCCGCCTGGCGCGCCAGAACCGCCAAGGACCGCGCCTGTATACTGAGACGCTGGTTTGATTTGGTTATGGCCAACCAGGACGATCTCGCCGTCATCATGACCGCAGAACAGGGAAAACCGCTGGCCGAGTCAAAGGGCGAAATCTCCTATGCAGCCTCGTTTATAGAGTGGTTTGCCGAGGAGGGAAAACGTGTTTATGGGGATACGATTCCCGGGCATACAGTAGACAAGCGAATTGTTGTCATAAAAGAACCGATCGGGGTCTGCGCAGCCATTACCCCGTGGAATTTTCCTGCAGCCATGATTACCCGCAAGGCCGGTCCAGCACTGGCTGCCGGATGCACAATGGTCGTAAAACCGGCCAGCGCCACCCCCTTTTCAGCCCTGGCACTGGCAGAACTCGGCGAACGCGCCGGAATCCCGGCAGGGGTTTTCAGCGTCGTCACCGGTTCTGCATCTGCCATTGGTAATGAGATGACCACCAACCCGCTCGTCCGCAAGCTGACATTCACCGGTTCTACCGAAATAGGAAAACAGCTGATGGCTCAGTGTTCCGCCACCGTCAAAAAAGTATCGCTTGAACTCGGAGGCAATGCTCCTTTCATCGTCTTTGACGATGCGGATCTTGATGCTGCCGTCGACGGAGCAATTGCCTCCAAATACCGCAATACCGGCCAGACCTGCGTTTGCACCAACCGCCTGCTGGTGCAGAACGGTGTTTACGATCTGTTTGTGCAAAAACTGTCCGCTGCCGTAGCCAAAATGCAGGTCGGAAACGGCTTGGCCGGGGATGTTCAGCAGGGTCCGCTGATCAACATGGCCGCCGTCGAAAAAATTGAAGAACATATTGCCGATGCAACCGCAAAAGGTGCCAGAATCGTCATTGGCGGCAAACGCCACAGCCTGGGAGGCACTTTCTTCGAACCGACGATCCTGTCCGATGTGACCCCTGAAATGCTGGTCGCCCGCGAAGAGACGTTTGGGCCACTGGCCCCGGTGTTCAGATTTGTCAGTGATGCAGAAGCTGTTCAAATGGCTAATGACACCGAATTTGGCCTGGCATCATACTTCTACAGCCGCGATATAAGCCGTGTATGGCGGGTTGCCGAAGCGTTGGAATCCGGCATGGTCGGCGTCAACACCGGCCTGATATCAACCGAA
>JAQUCU010000054.1:5584-15828 GCA_028686055.1 Desulfuromonadaceae bacterium | reverse complement strand
TATCCACCACGAAAGCGAGGTCGAGTTCTCCCGTCACAACTTTGAAGAGGCTGACGTTGACATGCTGCTGCAGCTCTTTTCCATGTATGAAAAAGAATGCCTGCGCCTGGTTGAGAAAGAATTGGTGCTGCCCGCCTACGATTATGTCATGAAGTGTTCCCATACATTCAACCTGCTTGATGCCCGAGGAGCTATTTCGGTCACCGAACGCGCCTCCTACATCGGTCGCGTCCGGGGCGTAGCCCGCGTCTGTGCCGAGGGATATCTGCGAATGCGTGAACGCCTGGGCTTCCCACTGCTGAAAGGAGGTGTCGCCTGATGAGCACCAAAGAACTGTTTCTCGAGATCGGCTGCGAAGAAATCCCGGCCGGTTTTATACCGCGGGCGACCGCAGAGATGGAAGCGATCATCACGAGAGAGCTTGCTGCTGCCCGCCTCTCATTCAGCGAGATAAAAACGCTTTCAACACCGCGCCGCCTGGCTCTGGTCGTAAAGGGCATTCCGGCCGTACAACCTGACGCCGAGATCACCGCTACCGGCCCATCGATAAAAGCCGCCTACGACCCTTCCGGCAACCCGACCAAGGCTGCCATAGGCTTTGCCCGTGGGCAGGGGGTCGATGTTGCGGCGCTGCAGACAATTACTACCGACAAGGGTGAGTACCTGTTCGCAAGCAAGCATGAAACCGGCCGGCCGACCTATGAGCTGCTGACAGAAATGCTGCCGGCACTGGTGGCAAATATCCCCTTCAAAAAATCGATGCGCTGGGGAGATCAGGATGTGCGTTTTGCCCGTCCGATTCACTGGATAGTGGCGCTGTTCGACGGCACCGTAGTTCCCTTCTCGTTCGGCACGATTGAGAGCGGTAAGATCTCGCGCGGACACCGTTTTATGGCCAATGTTCCCTTCCCTGTCAGCAGTTTTTCTCACTATCTGGACGAATGTGAGCGGCATTTCATAGTTCCGGACCCTGAAAAGCGCAGGGAGATCATCCGCCGGGAAACGCACCGTGTTGCAGCGGCTGTCGGTGGCCACCTGCTAGCCGATGAAGAGTTACTGGAGCAGGTCACATACCTCGTCGAATATCCAAGCGCCGTTCATGGCACCTTCTCCCCCGAATTTTTGAAGGTTCCCAAAGAGGTGCTAATTACTTCAATGCGCAGCCATCAGCGCTATTTTTCGATTGTTGACGCCAACGGAGGCCTGCTGCCAGGTTTTATTACTATCAACAACACCCTGACCGAAGACCCTTCGGTGGTTGTCAAGGGTAACGAACGTGTCCTGCGCGCCCGTCTGTCGGATGCCCGCTTTTTCTTTGAAGAGGATCAGAAAGTCCGCCTTGATGATCGGGTACAATCGCTCAAAAAGGTTGTATATCAACAGAAGCTCGGTACTTCATTTGAAAAGATGGAGCGGTTCAAGACATTGGCTGAGGGACTTGCAGATCAACTCAACCCTGCCGTCAAATCACAGACATCGCGTGCCGCCTGGCTCTGCAAGGCTGATCTGGTTTCCGGCATGGTGGGTGAGTTTCCGGAAGTACAGGGGATCATGGGGCGCGAGTACGCCTTACTGGAAGGCGAAAACGCCGAAGTTGCCAACGCTATCGCCGAACATTACCTGCCGACTCAGGCTGGCGGAGAACTGCCCGCCTCTGACATCGGCGCCTTTGTATCGATCGCCGACAAACTGGACACGATCTGCGGCTGCTTCGGAGTCGGGCTGATCCCGACAGGCGCCGCAGACCCGTACGCACTGCGTCGTGCGACTATCGGCATCATTTCCATCATTCTTGACAGAGGCTACCGCCTGTCGCTGCACAACCTTATAGACCGTTCCCTGGAACTTCTGTCCGCCAAGCTGACCCGGCCGAAAGAACAGGTTGCCAGTGACGTACTGGAGTTTTTCCGCGCCCGTTTTATCAACCTGCTGGGAAATATGTTTGCTGCTGACGCGGTAGATGCCGCTATTGCTGCCGGATTTGATGACCTTGTCGACGTCAGAGCCCGCATTGCAGCACTGGCGCAATTCAAGACCCACCCGAACTTTGAACCGCTGGCTGTTGCATTCAAACGTGTCGGCAATATCATCAAGGGGGGTGTTGACGTCCCTGTTGATCCGTCACTCTTTCAGGATGATGCTGAACGTGTTCTGTACGAAGCGGTACGTACTGTCAGGGCTTCGGCTGATGGATTAATTACATCAGATGCATGGCTTGATGCTCTGACCGAAATTGCCACACTGCGTGGACCGGTAGACAGCTTCTTCGACAAAGTCATGGTTATGGCCGAGGAGCAGCAGATACGGACAAACCGCCTTGCACTCCTGACCACAATTGCCCGCTTGTTCGGAAAAGTAGCTGATTTTTCAAAGATTGCCGGTTAACTATGATTGCTATTATCGACTACGGCATGGGCAATCTCCGTTCCGTACAAAAAGGATTTGAGAAGGTCGGCAGCGAGGCGGTTATTACCGACGATCCGCAGGTACTACTTCGGGCCGAAAGGGTCGTGCTGCCCGGTGTCGGCGCTTTTCGCGACTGCATGCACAACCTTGAACAGGGCGGTTTTATCGAACCGATCCTGAAGGTAATTACTGAAGGAAGACCATTTCTGGGGATCTGCGTCGGAATGCAGCTTCTGTTCTCCGACAGCGTCGAGTTCGGCCTGTACAGCGGCCTGAATGTCATCCCCGGCCATGTCCTCCGCTTTTCCGACCGGATGACGGTAGCGGGCGAGAAACTGAAAGTGCCGCAGATGGGGTGGAATCAGCTTTCTTTTAAACGCCGCCCGCCGGCCTTCAAGGACATCGATGACGGCAGTAACGTTTATTTTGTCCACTCCTATTACGTCAAGCCGGATGACAGCAGTGTGATCGCCACGACAACCGACTACGGCATCGAGTTCTGTTCATCGGTCTGGAAGGACAATATCGTCGCCACCCAGTTTCACCCGGAAAAATCACAGGCAATCGGCCTGCAGATACTTAAGAATTTTGCGGAGCTAAAATGATCGTAATCCCCGCCATAGATTTGAAAGATGGAAAATGCGTCCGCCTGGAACAGGGGCTGATGGCTAAAGATACCGTATTCAACGACAACCCGGGCGCACAGGCGCGCGAATGGCAGGACCAGGGTGCCGAACTGCTGCACATAGTAGACCTTGACGGAGCATTTGCCGGCCGACCGAAAAACAGGGGGGCAATTGAGGCGATCCTTAAAGCCATTTCCATACCGGCCCAGCTTGGAGGCGGCATCCGCGATATCGCCACCATCGAGGTATATCTGTCACTGGGGCTTTCCCGCGTAATCATCGGCACCGCGGCCCAGCGCGATCCTGAACTGGTACGGGAAGCCTGTGCAAAATTTCCGGGACGGATCGTGGTCGGTATCGATGCCAAAAACGGCATGGTGGCCGTACAGGGGTGGGCCGAGCTGACCAATATTACGGCGGCTGAACTGGCGCGGAAATTTGAGGATTTCGGTGTAGCTGCAATCATCTATACTGATATTGCCCGGGATGGAATGCTCCAGGGACCGAACCTCAAGGCGACGAAGGCTCTGGCCGAGTCTGTTTCAATCCCGATTATTGCCTCTGGTGGTGTCTCAACACTGAAGGATATCGAGAATCTGATGGCCATTGAATCCTGCGGAATTTCCGGTGTCATCACCGGCAAAGCGGTTTATACCGGGGCGATCAGGTTGAACGAAGCGATTGCCCTCACAAAGGTGCGAGCCTGAAATGTTAACCAAACGTATCATTCCCTGCCTGGATGTAAAAGGGGGGCGCGTTGTCAAGGGTGTCCAGTTTTTGGAGCTGCGCGACGCCGGAGACCCGGTTGAGATTGCCGAAATGTACGATCGACAGGGTGCCGATGAGCTGACCTTTCTGGATATCACCGCTTCAAGTGATGATCGCGACATAATTATTGACGTAGTTCAACGGACTGCCGAGCGGGTATTTATGCCCCTGACCGTAGGTGGCGGTATCCGCTCTGTTGAAGATATCCGGCGGCTGTTAAACGCCGGCGCCGACAAGACTTCCATTAACACCGCTGCTGTCGATCGTCCCGAATTTGTACGCGAGTCCGCTGAGCGCTTCGGATCGCAATGCACCGTTGTTGCCATCGACGCCCGCCGGGTGCCTGGCGAAAAAAGGTGGGAGGTGTATACTCACGGCGGCCGCATACCCACCGGCCTTGATGTGGTGGAGTGGGCTGTCAGGATGGAGGCGTACGGCTCCGGCGAAATTCTTCTGACAAGCATGGATTGCGACGGGACAAAGGACGGCTACGATCTGGAGCTGACCCGTGCCGTAGTGGATGCCGTTTCAATCCCGGTCATCGCTTCAGGCGGTGTCGGAAACCTGGAACATCTCTATGAGGGCTTCACGACCGGCGGTGCCAGTGCCTGTCTGGCAGCTTCCATTTTTCATTATCGTGAATACACCATAGGACAGGCTAAGGAATATCTTCGCAACAAAGGGGTAGAGGTGCGTTTATGACAAACGAAGGTGATATTCTCCAGGCCGTATACCAAGTCATACTAGACCGAAAGGCCAATCCGACAGACAGCAGCTCCTACACCGCATCTCTCATGCGGGGAGGAATCGATAAGATTCTCAAGAAGATCGGTGAAGAGGCAACCGAAGTAGTCATTGCGGCCAAGGGGGGCAAACATGACGAAATCGTTTATGAAACGGCCGATCTTATCTTTCATCTGCTTGTTCTGCTGGGGCATCAGGACATTCCTCCCGACGCAGTTTACACTGAGTTGCGGCGACGATTTGGCACTTCAGGCATAGCAGAAAAGGCGGCACGAACACATACCGCCTGAATTCTGGGTAACTGCACGCGTGATTTGGTTATTGACAAAGATACACGCTATGCTATTATGTAAAACTCAATTTAATAATTACAAGACATATAATTTTAAATAAAGAATGACACATTGACGGGGGGTGATTTTACATGCCGGGAGTAAAAATAAAGGATAGTGAACCGTTTGAAATGGCGCTGAAGAAGTTCAAAAAACAGTGTGAGAAAGCGGGGATACTTTCCGAAGTCCGTAAACGTGAGCACTTCGAAAAGCCAAGCATCAAGCGCAAGAAGAAGGCGATCGCCGCGCGCAAGCGTGCCCTTAAGAAACAGCGTAAAATGATCGATTAGTATCCCGTTCACCGGGAACAGGAACAGTCGCATGGCACTAAAAGAACAGCTGGACGATGCGATGAAAGCAGCCATGAAGGCGCGGGACAACCTGCGCCTTTCGGCTGTTCGCATGGTTCGCGCAGCAATTAAGAACCGCGAGATCGACACTCGCGAGGAACTTGACGACCAAGCTGTCACCGACGTCATATCCACCTTGGTCAAACAACGCCGTGAATCTATTCGTATGTACCGGGAAGGTAACCGTCCTGAACTGGCTGAGAAAGAGGAATTGGAGCTTTCTGTCCTCCTTGAATTTCTGCCCGCCCAGTTGAGCGCTGATGAAATTGACGCGATTGTCTCACGGGTTATCCTGGATACTGGAGCGAGCGGTGCCAGGGATATGGGCCGCGTAATGAAGGCGGTTTCACCCCTTACTGCTGGTAAAGCCGACGGCAAGGCTGTAAGCGATAGCGTACGGAGACTGCTTGCATGATCAGCTGAATCCATTGAAAGAGAGTTCAGTATTTTTCTTATTTCAATTTTAATCAAAATTAAATCAAAGCAAGATAATCGGGCCGGTGAAGGTCTTTAACCGAATAGTTGCCAAACCGGGATATCACTTTGAGGAGAAATTGAAATTACACAGACAAGGGGCTTTCATTGAGATGGCCCTTTTTTTATAAATCGGTCATGGCGCTACAATGAATTTCATGGACATCATAATTTTATCGGCTATTTGCTTTTTTGCAGCCAAGGGGCTGATCAGGGGGTTTGTCAATGAGGCATCTTCTCTTGTCGGACTTCTGACAGGCGTATGGCTGGCGTACCGATTTCATCCACTGCTCGCAGTACCGATAAAAAGCGCGCTTCATCTGCCCGCTCATCTGTCTTCGTTTCTTGCTTTTATCATCATACTGTTGCTTGTCGGAATTTGTGCCCATATTATCGGCAACATTATAACCGCTGCCTTGCGGCTTGTCATGCTTGGCAGCCTGAACAGGCTTGGCGGTTTGCTTATCGGCATTGTCGAGGGAGCCCTGCTGCTCTGCATGGTTTTCAGCATTGCCTCATCCGGATTCATGCCGGAGAAGGTACGGAGCAAGATTCGATCGTCTGAGTCCGCTAACATGCTGGCTTTGACCGGGAACCGTTTTCTCTCGGAATGGCGTGATGCCAAGAGTCAGAAGAAATGATTCCTGAAGAGAAGGTGCGAGAGGTTGCTGAACGGCTTTCGATTGTAGAGGTTGTATCAGACTACGTCCCCTTGCGACGCGCTGGCGGCAACTTCCTCGGGCTTTGCCCTTTTCATGCAGAGAAGACTCCGTCATTCAATGTAAATCCGGCGAGAGAGATTTTCCACTGTTTCGGCTGCGGTGCCGGCGGCAACGCATTCTCTTTTATCATGAAGATTGAGGGAGTCAGTTTCCCGGAAGCGGTTAAACTGCTTGCCAGAAAAGCCGGCATCGAAATTGAGGAGCGGCAGCTTTCCACTGCGGAAAAAAAAACGCAGGATGAGTATGTTCAGTTTCTGCTAATCAATGACCTGACGTCATCTTACTACCGTTCTGTTCTTTTGAACGGTCAGGAGGGTGAACCTGCACGCCGGTACCTTGCCGGTAGATCGGTCGAAGCGGATATTTCCGAGGCTTACCACCTTGGTTTTGCACCTGACCGGCGCGATGGGCTCGTAAAATATCTTAAAAACAACGGTGCCGATCTCGACACTGCAGTTAAACTCGGTATAGTTAGAAAATCAGATTCAGGCTGGTACGATCTCTTCCGCAACCGGCTTATCTTTCCGATCAGGGATGCGCGTGGTAAGGTTATCGCCTTTGCGGGACGTGTCCTGGATGCTTCGCTGCCAAAATATATCAATTCTCCCGAATCTCCACTCTATCACAAGAGTTCGGTACTTTTCGGGCTGAACATGGCATTACCATCCATCAGGACCGGAGGTTCTGTCATTATTGTTGAGGGTTACTTCGATCATCTGGCACTGTACCGGGCAGGAATCGAGAACGTTGTTGCAACATGCGGTACAGCTCTTACCAGTACACACGCCGGGCTGATCAAGCGCCATGCAGAACGGGTCTATACTCTTTTTGACAGTGATAACGCCGGGAAAAAAGCAACCATTCGCTCCATGGAGCTTTTTCTTGAGCAGCGCGTCCCTGCGTATGTAATTTCATTACCGGTCGGTGATGATCCGGACAGTTTTCTGTGCACACATCCAGTGGAGGAGTTTGCCGCCCTGCGTGACAAGGCGCGTCCGGCTTTTGAATATTTTGTACATTCTATTTTAGCCGAGACACACCCCGACAGCGTTGACAGCAAAGTCCGGATAATCGATGATATTGTCCCACGTTTCCGCAAGATAGCAGATACGGTTGAGCGGGATTTATACGAGAAGGAAATCTGCAGACTGCTGGGGATAACGGTACATTCATTCCGCAAGCGCATGGGAGGAGGCAGGCTTTCACATCAGAAAACCCCTGCAGAGCAGAACAAAACCATACAGCCGGGTGACGCTATCCAGGACACCCTGCTGGCATTATTGCTTAATTATCCTGAAGCCCGGGCAGAAATAATACGAGACGGCCTTGATAAGATTTTCACTGATGATTATCTTGAACTTGCCGGACTTGTGCTTGACAGCCTGGCCGGCTCAGACGACAGCCAGGCTCTGTGTCAACTGGCTGAGACGCTCGAAAGTCCGGAGCAGAAAGCACTCTTTTCCCGCATAATGGTTTCTGACAGTTATCTGGCCGGCATCGAATGGCGCTCCGTACTCGATCAGTGTACGCGAAGCCATGAAAAGAAGCAGCTTGCATCGATCAAGGATATTGCCGCCCGTCTGGCGGTGCTGGACCCAGGCAGTGCTGAATACACACAGCTTCTGAAGCTGGCTGACACACTGCGAACACGTAAATCAAAACTTTAACTATAACCGCTCCACCTTGAGGTGAATACTGATGGCAAAGAAAAACATGGATGACGTTAAACAACTTATAGATATCGGAAAAGAGAAGGGGTTCTTAACCTTTGATGAGGTTAATGACATACTCCCCCCCGACATCGCCACCGACCAAATTGATGACGTTATGGGTATGTTTGGCGACCTGGACATAGAAATAGTCGACTCTGCCCAGAAGATCAAAATTCCGAAAATGAAGAGCGATCTTGACGAAGATGAAGAGGCTGAAGGTGAATCGGAAGAGGTGGAATTCGAGCCCGGTTCAATCGGACGCACCAGCGACCCTGTTCGCATGTACTTGCGTGAAATGGGGTCGGTTTCACTTCTTACCCGTGAGGGTGAGGTTGAGATAGCTAAAAGAATTGAAGACGGCGAGCGTGACGTTGCCAGCGTGATACTTAATACTCCGATTACAGTCAAGGAAGTTCTCTCTCTGGGAGAACGTCTTCGTAAATTCCAGATCAACCCTTCCGAAGTCAGCAAAGAAGTTGAAGAAGAAGAGCTTGAGGAAGATGAAGAAGATGTCCAGAAGACCAGAATTCTCGAGGTTATTGATGCAATTGCAGCACAGCATCAGATGTTGTTTGAGATCTCTGAAACAGCGACAGAGGCTAAATCACCGGCAAAGAAAAAAGAGCTCGATAAAAAGTTGCGCGACGGAAAAGACCGACAGGCTGATCTTCTAAAATCGCTCAGGCTGAAAGATCGCCACACCAACAAGGTTGCCGAGCGCCTTAAAGAGTTGTCCGGCAAGGTAGACAAACTGCAGGCCGAATTATCTGACCTTGAAAAGGTTATTCCACTGGAAAAACTGAAGATTCTCCTTGATAAACTGCAGGATGAAGATGAAAAATGTACGGCCGAACTAAACAAGTTGAAACTGGACGAAGAAGAAACAGCAAATGTGGAGAAGCGTCTGCGTAGCGCAGCCCGTAAAATCCAGAAGGTAGAGCAGGAATCAGGTTTTAAAGCGCGCGATCTTGCTGCAGCGCTGAAAGCGATCGAAGAGGGTGAGTGCAAGGCCCGCATCGCCAAGAGCGAACTAATTGAGGCAAACTTACGACTCGTTGTGTCGATCGCAAAAAAATATACCAACCGTGGTTTGCAGTTTCTCGATCTCATTCAGGAGGGAAATATCGGCCTGATGAAAGCGGTTGATAAGTTCGAATATCAGCGCGGTTACAAGTTTTCAACCTATGCCACCTGGTGGATCCGTCAGGCCATTACCCGTGCCATTGCCGACCAGGCCCGCACAATCCGTATTCCGGTCCATATGATTGAGACGATAAACAAACTGATACGTACCAGCCGCCAGCTCGTGCAGGAAAACGGCCGCGAACCATCCCCGGAAGAGATTGCCGAACGTATGCAGTTACCGCTCGACAAGGTGCGCAAGGTCCTCAAAATAGCCAAGGAACCGATCTCGCTTGAAACCCCTATTGGCGAAGAAGAGGACTCACACCTGGGCGATTTTATCGAAGATAAAGGGGTCATCTCACCCATTGAAGCGGTCATTAAGAACAACCTTTCGGAAAGCACCGCCAAAGTGCTCGCAACACTTACACCCCGCGAGGAAAAAGTTCTCAGAATGAGGTTTGGTATCGGTGAGAAGAGCGACCATACGCTTGAAGAGGTTGGTCAGGATTTTGAGGTTACGCGTGAGCGTATTCGTCAGATTGAGGCAAAGGCTTTGCGTAAATTACGTCACCCCAGCCGGAGTAAAAAACTAAAGAGTTTTGTTGACTGATTTTATGGACCGGGTAAACAAAACCATAGCCCAGCTGATTTTAGCATTGATAGTCATTTTTATTTCCTTCGTCCCCGGGAACTCAGCAGAAATTGATGACTCTACGGTTTTTGTTGAAGCCTTTAACGCTTACCAGCAGAAAGACTACCTGTTGGCAATAGAGAAATGTAACCAATTAAGTCAGGTTTTCCCGGATTCTCCCCTCAGGGATGTAACCCTTCTTCTTACAGCACGTGCAAGCTTGAAATCAGGGGATAATGAACGTGCGACTAAATATGTCACCCTGTTTTCAACTGAATTTCCTGACAGCAGCCTGAAGTCATCTATCGAAGGAGACTTAAGGCTGCTGTCAAACCGTCATCAAAAAGGTGAAGT
>JAQUCU010000054.1:0-5484 GCA_028686055.1 Desulfuromonadaceae bacterium | reverse complement strand
TCTGACAGGCTCTCGTTCATGCGTGGAGCAAAACTAAATTTTGACAACCAAAACAAAACGCCCCCCTGGATACCACTTTCCTTACTACCTTTCCTCCTCTACTAAAAAAACATTCAACCAAACAATTCTAAGCTCTGATTCCACCTTCCAGTTTTATAAAACAGTTTATTTTTTAGTTCATGTTTAATTGCATCTTCATTTTTCTCAGGTATAATGCTAGCAAATAGATACTGATAGCATCAGACAAAGTGGAAACAGAATCACGGAACAACTTCTAATACAATGGCTAAAAAGGAGGTAGTGATAATGAAACCATCTCGAAATCTTGCAATTGCATTAGCTGTAGGCATACTCATGACGGGAGCCGGTGTCGTACATGCCGAAACCCTTCAGGACGCGGTCGCGTTTATGCTTAAGTCAAACCCTGACGTCAGAGCGCAATACTATAATCGTATGGCAAAGGAAAAAGAGGTACGCCAGGCAAAGGCAGGCTACCTTCCCACTATTGATGTCTATGTCGCGGCCGGCCTAGACCGTCAGCATGAATCGTCTGTCCCGCCACAGGGTTTTGCCACATCATGGCCCGCCAGCTCAACAGTGAGCGTCCGCCAGAATGTCTTCCGGTTTTTCGGAACCCAGTCAGAGGTAGAGAGACAGGAGGCTCGTGTAAAGTCGCAGGAGTACCTGTTGCATGGCTCCGCAGAAAATAATGCCCTGCTGTCAAGTAAAGCATTCCTAAATGTGCTGCGCAATCAGGAATTGTATGATCTTGCACAGGAAAATTTGACAAATCACCTTAGGATTCACGATCAGGTCAAATTGAGGAGTGAATCCGGAGTTGATCGAAGAGCCGATTTTGACCAGGTCATGGGGCGCTTGGCCCTGGCTCAGTCCAATCTGGTTGCCGCTCAGGCAAATCTTGCGGATAGCGCCACAGATTACCAGGCGGTGGTTGGGCATGCGCCGGGGAACCTTATAAAACCTGAACCTGCCGGTTCTGCGCTACCGAAGTCAATAGAAGAGGCCGAACAGTTGGCCGTACTGAACAACCCTACCCTCAAATCGGCAAAAGCCGATATAGAGGCAAGGAATGCTCAGCATGCAACCGCTAAGAGCCAGCTTTATCCGAGCCTGGATTTGGCCCTCGATTACAAGTGGCGTAAAGACACCGAAAATATCCCGGGGCGCAGGGAGGATTTTCTGGCAATGGCCACTGTCTCCTTCAATATATTGAACGGTGGATGGAACAAGGCGCGCCTGGGTCAGACAACATACGAAATCTATGAAGCGCAGGAAATAGCCGAAAACACCAAACGTCAAACAATCCAGTCGATTCGTCTTTCATGGGAAGCCAACAAAACGGCCACCGAGAGGGTTGCGTTCCTTGAAGAGTATGTCAGGGCGGCCGGCCAGACCTCTGACGCGTTTGGAGCCCAGTGGAATATTGGCAGAAGGACCATGTTCGACCTTCTCGACACCCAGGCGGAGTATATAAACGCCAAGGCCAGCCTTGTAAATGCAAAGTACGACAAAATATATTCCGAATACCGGATATTGAACGCAATGTCGCAGTTGATACCGTTTCTGGGGCTGCAGTTGTCCGATCAGAACCTTGTCGTAACTACGAAGAATGCGCCTTAACAAGTGCTCTTGTTTCTATAAGACGCTTACAAAACCCTGGATCATCAGAATACCTGTTGACGATCCAGGGTTTTTTTAAGATACATGGCACTGTCTTCCAGGATCATTGTGGGCAACTATCTCAAAATAGCATTATCAACGTTCATTGCGGCAGCATGCGCAGGGTTGTTCATTGCAACCACCGTTATGACTGCTGTAAATTTCAGCCTCGACCGGGAACTGTTGCAAAAGGCCGAGGGGAAATTCGGAATAGCGGCGCGTAATCGACTCACAGCATGGGAAGATCTCATTCGCCAGGACAGGAGCAGGACTGATCGGGAAAAGCTTGAAAAAGCCAATCTATTTTTCAACAGCAGGATACGGTTTGCAAGCGACATGGATGTCTGGGGGGTTCAGGATTACTGGGCGACTCCGATCGAGCTGCTCTGCAAAGCGGCAGGTGACTGCGAGGATTTTGCCATCGCCAAGTATTTCACCCTCAAAGCTATGGGGGTGGATGATGCAAAGTTGCGAATCACCTATGTCAAGGCGATCCAGTACAATATCCATCATATGGTTTTGACCTATTACAGCACGCCTGAGGCGGAGCCGTTAGTACTGGATAATCTGGTTGACTCCATCAGTCCCGCCTCAAAACGTACAGATCTGATGCCCATATTCGGTTTCAATGGTTCAGGTCTCTGGACTGCAAAACAACGGGGACAGGGGAAAATGGCCGGCAGCAGCAGCCGGATCAGACACTGGCAGGATCTTCTGCAGAAGATGTCCGAGAATAAACTGTAGCACACAGAGGGTTACCACATGACACTGTATCGGCAGCTCATTATCTTCACCTTTTTTCTCTTCCTGCTCCTCTTTGTCGGGACATGGTATGCAAAACTTCAAAGCACCCGTTCGTTTCTGACATCACAACTGGAGTCTCATGCCCAGGATACTGCGACCTCCCTCGCCTTATCCATCTCGCCACATATTGCTGAAAAGGATATGGCCGCAGTTGAGAGCATGATAAATGCCGTGTTTGACCGCGGCTACTATCAGATGATCACGTTTACCGACCCACGCCAGAAGGTGCTGTTTGAAGATGTTCTCGATGTAAAAGTCAAAGATGTCCCGGACTGGTTTGTCCGATGGATTCAGCTCAAGACTCCCGAAGCAACCTCTGATGTTATGGCGGGGTGGAATCAGGCAGGCACGATTCATGTCAAAAGCCATCCCGGCTACGCATATGCAACCCTGTGGAAAGATGTTCTGAACATGACGGCCTGGTTTGCTGCCTGTGCCGTTTTTGTATTTGTTGCCGGCGGATTGGGACTGCAGATACTTCTCAAACCCTTGGTTGCCGTGGAACGGCAGGCAGATGCCCTGTGCAGGAAAGAGTACAGAATCCAGCTGCCTCTCCCATGGACAAAAGAGTTCCGGCGTGTTGCCGAAGCTATGAACCGGATGACCAGCAAGGTGAAAGAGATGTTTGAGGAGCAGGCAGCCCAGGCTGAAGGGCTTCAGGAACGTGCGTATCATGATCCGCTGACCGGCCTGGGCAATCGCCGTTATTTTGAAAGTCAGATAACAGGCAGACTTGACCAGCATGACATCAATGCAAAAGGGGTCGTACTGCTTGTCCGTATTCATAACCTTGAAACACTAAATCAGCGTAGGGGATTTCAGGCCGGCGACGAACTGCTGAAAAGGGTTGCGCTCCTGTTGAAGGGATCATCCGGTTCGTATGCGAATGCGGCGTTTGCCCGGCTTACCGGCGGTGACTTCGGAATCTTTGTTCCGGACGCATCTCTCTGGGATGGCGAAAATATAGCCACGGACATGGCAAACAGGCTGGGTCAGATTGTCACTGAACAGATCGCTGCAACGGATAATATCGGGCACATTGGCGCTGCTGCATACGATGATGTAACCACACTTGGCCGGCTCCTTTCCGAGGCTGATCTGGCGCTCGGTTCAGCCATGCAGAAGGGAGCGAATACCTGGGATATCCGGGCTATTACATCAGAGAGCGGCAAAACGCCATTGGGGCAGCAACAGTGGAGAGATATTCTTGTAAAAGCGCTTCAGGATCGCAGGATCACTCTTCATGCGCAGCCTGTAGTCAAAACGGAGCAAACACATGACGTCATGCATCTTGAGATATTTTCGAAGATTGTACAGGACGATGGGGAACTGCTGAATGCCGCCATATTCATGCCGCTCGCGGAGCGTCTGAAACTCGTGTCCACAATCGACCGAATTGTGATTGAAGAGGTGATGAAGATTGATTTCAGTCAACTGAGTGTCAACAGGGTCGCCATAAACCTATCACCCGCCTCTCTTGAGGATGATTCGTTCAACCTGTGGGTACGTACATTCTTGAAATCACTTTCCCCTGAAACCCTCCGTATTAATTTCGAATTTTCGGAGTTTGCCGCCGTGCAGCATATGACCCTTGTCAAGGAGTTCGGTGCTGCAGTACGGGAGTGCGGGCATGGCATCGGGCTTGACCACTATGGCCAGAGCTTCTCTAAACTAGGCTATCTGCAGTCGCTTCGTCCGGAATATGTCAAGATTGACCGCGCCTACACAGGAGAGCTTAAGGATGAGGAGAACGACAGCAGGTTCTACATCGCTTCGCTGTGTGGTGTTGCCCATAGCATAGACATAGCTGTCATAGCGGAAGGCGTTGAATTTGAACAACAGGCACAGATATTGAGAGAGTTGAATCTGGATGCAATGCAGGGATATTTCACCGGAAAACCGCAACCGGTTGCAAAACGGGTATAAAGCGGGATCTGATATGCTGCCGACGGCCGGAAACAGTGGAGTCACCATGGTTATACCAAGCTAGCTCAGAGTATGTCGTTTACCAACAGGCTCTGCGAATCTATTTTTTTCCGTAGATGTTTTCGTTCCAGTATTTTCTGTTGGGCCTGTTTAGGAAGTTCAGTGAAATTAATGATGTTTTTACTGATAAGCAGATCTATCAAATCTTCAAGTATGCGCACGCTGCGGAGGTCTGAAATTTCCATAAACTGTTTCCACGAGTCGGCGGTGTCGAAGAACGCGAGCACCTCCTCGTCCATCATCGACTTCTGTTCCTGAGCCGTAGGACCCGGTCTGTTATGCAAGGCTGTTATCATACCGTCTTTTCCGCGTTCCACGTAGAGCATTCGTTTCTCCTGTACCTGATTGAATAGTAAATCATTTACAAAACAAACCGTAACGTAATCGCTGCAGATTGCATCATGTACCAGCATACTATATAATGCAACGGAGATAATTCAATGCCGAATATGATTGCGGCCCGAATTTACCGCCAATTATTACCGGTTTCTTTTACCTGAGCGGATAGGGGGATTCCAGTGACAGAAACAGATACGACTGCCCCTGTAACAGATTGGAACCTGGGCGAGGATAGCGAACGACATGACGACCCGTTGCTTGACTGCCTGATGCTGATGGCCAAGCTCCATGGGCGTCCTGCATCAAGAGTGGGCCTGACTGCCGGGTTACCCCTTGTAAACAACCGGCTCACGGTAGAGCTTTTTTCCAGATCCGCTGAACGGGCAGGCCTGTCATCACGAATTGTGAAGAGACCGCTGGAAAGGATGTCGCAACTGCAGCTTCCGGCAGTCATACTGCTCCATGAACGTGCGGCATGTATACTTACCGAACTGTCGCCGGAGGGTGACAAGTTCAGGATGCTTCTGCCTGAAACTGGTACAGGACAAAAGATCATCACACGGGAAAGTCTTGAAATGCTGTATACCGGGTATGCCATATTCTGCCGTCCGAAGTTCCGCTTTGAGAAGGGGGCTCACAAGGGACTAAGCCCGGATTCTACTAAAAACTGGTTCT
>JAQUCU010000236.1 GCA_028686055.1 Desulfuromonadaceae bacterium | reverse complement strand
CTTTAGACTTGTCAGTCTCCTTTTGCAGGTATTTGAGAGTAAGCAAAGCTGCAATCCCTGCAAATACCAGCGCAAGAATCGAGACAACGATTATTGCCTTGGGTCGCGTCATAGTCCCTCCTTGAAGAAAATCTAGTTATTCATAACGCATTGAAGCTTCGCCGCTAAGAGTATCCGGGACATTAATTTGTAACGTGTCCGTAATCTTGGAAACTATAGAATTAAAATCAGCTGTCACTGCTACCGTAACCGTATCGCCAGGTTGTGCTGGAGAATTCCCAACTATGGTAACCGTCGCAGTGGCAGTAGCTTTATTTATATATAAAAGATTGTCATAAATTTTAGCTTGAATTTTATCTGTAGAACTTTGAGTACTTAATTGACCTGCACTATACGTTATAGCAGTTAAATTAGGAGTTACAACTGCAACCCTGACCGCTGACCGGGCTGCGTTATTCAGGCTGTTTTTTATATACATCGCCCGTCCGAATTCAAAAATTCCGAAGATCAGCAAAAACAATAACGGAAGTATTATGGCAAATTCGACCAGCGCTTGACCTTTTTGATTTTTCATGGTGTTTCCTTGCCTCCAGCATATGCAGACAGTGTATCTGCTACTGTTATCCATTTAACAGATCATTGGACTATGTCAAGGCTACTAATAAAAAAAGGGGGATTTGTCTTTTATTGACCCGAAGATCGGTTTAAAAACAAATTCCCCCTATAAATTGACATGAATTGAGCCAAGGATAAAAAATACGGATTAACTGCATGCTCTTATTGCTGCTATGGGTTAATTGCGCTACCTACTGTACTGAAGACAGTGCAGGTTTTTTGGCCTAAGATCGTCAGGACTGCGATCACGACGATGGCGATGAGTACGAGTATAAGGGCATACTCAACCAGGCCTTGGCCTTTTTCGTTTTTCAGCATGCTGAAACTGGTGATTAACCGCACATACAGAGAATTTAGAAAGTCCATCATGGTTTTATCTCCTTTTCGGGTTTATTTTGCTTCCAACATTCAAACACGCTACAAAACTTTCCGAGTTATCCAGGTACTCCACCATCCTCCTTTCAAAAATGTCGGAACTTTCAGGTCCCGCGTTTTATGCGGCATGTGTCAGTGCATGCGTTTATTTAAATCCGGCACTGGTAACTCCGCTGCTGATATTTTCATAGGTATTGTTGAGCTTAACACCAAACAGCTGGAGTGCAACTATCACAACCATTGCTATCAGCATCAGTATCAAAGCATACTCAACAAGGCCTTGCCCTTTTTCATTCTTTACGAGTTGGACAATTTCGGCGGTTAGCTTTTTCACGTGGACCTCTTTTAAGTATACTTAACGAATACAATAAAAATAAAAAATGTCAATTCTAAGGACTTCTGTTTTTTTTGCCTAGGCTATTTCTAAAAAACTCCATTTCTCCGTGGTTAAAACTTACCGTAAGGAGAGCACTTTATGTGCCAAAACAGTGATTGCTAATAGAAAGTAGATAGTTGTTCGGAATTATTACTATTTTTGTAATGATAAAAAAATAGTCAGGCAGGTGAGCCGGTAGAGTGTTATGTTAAAAGTGTAACGTGGGTGTAAAGCAGTTGTAAAGGAGGTGTAAAAACAGACAGGGTTATTTACTTGTTGTCGTTTTTGTCAATGCTGTATTTCTTGATCAGGGCGTACAGGCTGGGCCTGCTGATGCTAAGTTCACGGGCTGCCTTGGCGATGACATAGTCATTTTGTTCTAGTACGCTGATAACATGCTCTTTCTGCGATTGTATGTTCTTTGTTGCGGGAGCGGGAGGGGACTGGGGAAGGTCCTCCTCGCCCAGTTCCATGCAGGCTGAATCCACCAAATCTCCGCTTGCCATCAGAAAACCCCTCCTGACCCTGTTTTCCAGTTCCCGCACATTTCCTGGCCATGAATGCCGCCGGATCGCTTCCAATCCCTCGCTGGAGAAATTCTTCGGTCCCTGCTCGTTGCTGGCGAATCTCTCCAGAAAATGCCTGGCCAGAAGAACCGTGTCTTCACCCCGTTCTCTCAACGGTGGGAGTTTGATGGTGAATGAATTCAACCGGTAGAAGAGGTCCGGCCTGAATCTCCCCTCCGCCATTGACCGCTGCAGGTTGCTGTTGGTGGCGGCAACTACTCTCACGTCGATCTTTTTAGAACTTGAAGATCCAACCCTCTCGATGAGTCTGTCTTCGAGAAACCGCAGCAGTTTGGCCTGCAGACTGGACGGAAGATCACCGATCTCATCCAGAAACAGCGTGCCGCCGTCAGCCGATTCGAACTTGCCTTTTTTCGCCGCATAGGCTCCGGTAAATGCGCCTTTTTCATAGCCGAAAAGTTCCGCTTCGAGCAGACTCTCCGGTATGGCGGCGCAATTGACCGCAACAAGGGGGCCGTCTTTACGTGCGCTCATGGTGTGAAGCGCCTTGGCCGCCAGCTCTTTGCCGGTGCCGCTCTCGCCGAGCAGGAGTACGCTCATTTCGGTCGGCGCGACCTTCCTGATCATGGCGAAGACCGCCAGCATGCCGGGTGATGTGCCGACAAATTCCTTGTCCGGAGAGCGGTGCTGCACCTTTAATAATCTGGAATCGACAAATTGGATGATTTTATGGAAATGTTCAAGGTTGAGGCGGCTCAGGCGGATGCTCAGGCGCTGCGCAAAGGTGTTTTCAACGTGCCTTTCGAGATAGATTTCTTTCGAAAAATTCAGATACCGGTCGCATTTCTTGCAGGTACCTTCCCGTGATGAGTCGGCATAACCACAGTAGGGGCAGCTGTCACCGAGGATCAATTTCCCCCTGATATGATCCCAGAGCGCCTGCATGGTATCTTTGTCCGAATAAAAGATGCGGATGGCCACGCCGCCTTTGTTGGTGCGGATGCTTTTTGCCAGCAGTTCTACCTCGCCGTATCCGGGCAGCGTCGGCCTGATGGTGAATATTTCCTTCAACTGGCTGGAAAGACCAAAAACAAGAGCGCCGCTGAGGCTCAGCTCTTGTATGGAAACGCATTCTTCAACCTGCTCGTCCCGTGAGATATAGGCAACCCGCGCATCAAGTTCTGTCTTAACCCTCACATCAAGTCGAGCCATGCTGCCTCCGAATCCGGAGTCTCCGGGTGGGAACCAAGTATGGCATAATTCTAGACCAATTCTGATAAAAATCCAGCAGTATCCGGTCAGGTTATTGCAAAGGTTAAGAATACGACCCCTGTCATCGCTTCGGGGCAACTTCTGCACACGTGATGAAATCAACCTTATCACGCCTGTAGCGGCGATTCTGCTGGCTTTTGTACGGGTAGGGCGGGCTGAAGCGATTTGGACAGTTAGTTTACATTCAAAAAATCTGTTGTAAAACTTTACAGTGCTCTTTGCAGAAATTCCGAGCGGAGGTGATATGTGATTATACTAGGCGAAAAATTGCTGAAGGAAAAAACGATCACGCAGGAACAGCTTGATCAGGGGTTGGAGCGTCAGCGCCGTCACGGCGGGAGGCTGGGGCGAAACCTGGTGGAGCTTGGCTATATCAAGGAGCAGGATATAAAAAGACTTTTTGAGAAGCATCCTCCCGTCCCCAAATCCATCGAGGATACCGGGATTGATCTTTCGTTCATTACCGATCTGGTTTCGAAGCATATTCTTTTCATGGGTGAATTCAAGCTGGCTGATGTGGTCGACAAGGTCAAACTGCCGATCTCGCTGATAAACAGGGTGCTGGAGGTATTGAGACGGGAAAAGCTGG
>JAQUCU010000053.1 GCA_028686055.1 Desulfuromonadaceae bacterium | reverse complement strand
CTGTTGTTGATAAAGTGAGGGTAACCGGCAAAGATGGTGATGCACTGTATACAAGGATAAGTGAACTGATTCGAAAAGATTCAGCTTCAGAATGAAAAAAGCGGGTCCGTCAGGACCCGCTTTTTTTTGCCTCAACATTCAGCATTCAACATTATTTTATGCCCCGCCTCTCGCAACTCTCCCACCAGCAGTTCAGCCAGACCGGGCAGTTTTTCCGCCAGCAGCGGCGACAGTTCCACCCCTGCATCATATGAACGGGGAATGATTCCGAACAGGGTGATTTTGTCAGGACAGCGGTCGCGAAGTTCAGAAAGCGCCAGAACCTCCTGGATCCCGATCTGGTGCGGTGACATCTTGACCGGCAGCCGTCCAAGCATGAAATCATCCTTTTCATAGCGGCAGATATCACCAGGCTCCCCCTTGGCGTCGACCACATCCACAAGATAAACAAGATCGGCCGCTTCCAGCATGTGAGTAACCATGATGCCCAAAGTACCTCCGTCATACAGCTCCACATCCTCCGGAAACCGGTAGTGCTGTTGCAAGAAGTTTATGAAGTGAACACCGAAGCCTTCATCGGTAAGGAGAAGGTTGCCTGCACCCAAAATTAGTGTTTTCAACTACATCACCTTCACTTTCGTAATTTCTTTTCCTCCCGGGTCGATCGTATGCACCGCGCAGGCGATACAGGGGTCGAATGAGTGGATCGTACGCAGTACTTCAAGCGGTTTTTCACTGTCCGCTACCGGATTCCCTACCAGCGATGCCTCATATGGTCCCATGACACCCCTTTCATCACGCGGCGACGCATTCCAGGTGGAAGGTACGACCGCCTGGTAGTTATTAATTTTCCTGTCTTTAATTACCATCCAGTGTGAAAGGGTACCACGAGGTGCCTCGTGGAAACCAACACCGTGATACTCCCCCGTGGGGATTTCAGTATGGTTCGCATATTCCTGGTCACCTTTGGCAATATTCTCCACCAGTTTATCCAGGTATTCAATCGAATAGTCGGCCATCAGGTGGGCGCGGATGGCGCGGGCACCAAGCCGTCCCATGGTCGAGTGAAGGTCACCGACACCGACACCGATCTTCTTGCAGGAATCATCCACCAGCTTCCTGACTTTCTGGTTGCCGCCGGCATAGGCTGCAAAGAGTTGGGCCGGAGGGCCGACTTGCACCGGCTTACCGTCCAGGCGCGGTGCTTTGCACCAGGAATACTTCCCGTTGTCCTGAAAATCAGTATAGTCAGGTTTGGTTTCACCTTCCCACGGGTGATGACTGCCGCTTCCTTCATACCAGGCATGCGCCACATTTTCCGTAATGCCGTTGATCAGACCGGGATCCTGATGATTGGTAATTATACGGGCGTTCTTTAAATCGCCATTATTGATAATTGCCCCAGGCAGGGCGAACCTGGTGTTTTTGGTGTCTTCCGGCATTTCCGGCACAGCCAGATAATTTACAACTCCTTTGCCGTATTTGAACCACTCCTTGTAGGCCGATGCAATGGCCAGCATGTCCGGGTAATAGACCTTCTGGACAAAATCACGGGTCTCTTCCATCAAAGTGCGCAGCGCAGCGATCTTTTCCATATTGATGGTTGCCAGGTTATCCATGTTGATGGCAGTTGCGACACCACCAACACAGAGATTCTGAATGTGCGGGTTTTTACCACCGAGAATGGCACCGACCTGGGCCGCCCTGCGCTGATAATCCAGCGCCCTCAGATAATGAGCTACCGCCATCAGGTTAGCTTCCGGCGGTAGTTTCATAGCGGGGTGGCCCCAGTAACCGGAAGAAAAAATGCCGAGACGCCCGGTCTCTACAAACGCTTTCAGCTTGGATTGAACCGCCCTGAACTCGGTTTCGCTGTTGCCGGACCAATCAGAAATGCTCTGAGCCAGCTGGGCGGTCTTCTTCGGGTCTGCCTTCAAGGCCGAGACCACATCAACCCAGTCCAGCGCTGACAGGTGATAGAAATGGACGATATGATCCTGCACCGAATGCTGCGCCATGATCATATTGCGTATGTACTGCGCATTGAGCGGCACATCGACTTTAAGAGCGTGTTCCACGGAACGGATGGAAGAGATTGCGTGCACCGTTGTGCAGACACCACAGAAACGCTGGGCATAGATCCAGGCATCCTCGGGCGGACGTCCCTGCAGAATTGTTTCAATGCCGCGCCACATCTGGGCCGATGACCAGGCATTGGTAACAGCGCCGCCATTAACTTCCACATCAATTCTCAGGTGACCTTCGATTCGGGTGACCGGGTCAAGGGTTATACGAGCCATTTATTTAACCTCCAGTATAAATTTTGCAAAATACATTGTTAATTGATTACAACCTAACCCCTCCCCCGCCTTCCCTTATCAGGGGAGGGACCTTTAATCCCCCCTGATAAGGGGGCTAGGGGGGGGTGGGGTTGGTGTGTTACGCTTTTTCCGCATCGAGCTGTTGCCGCGTATGCAGCTTTGGCAGAACAGGTAGAATTTTGACAATCACCTGATAGCCGAGAATTTCAAAAGCCACGATACCGACCGTGATCAGCAATTCTGCCAATGCCGGAAAGTAATGCCATCCCTTACCAGGATTGAAGCCGATCAGGTAGACATTGAAGCGGTACAGCGCACCGCCCAATACAATCAGCGCAGCCGAAACGAACAGCCACCGGATTGATTCACGCTTTTTTCCACTGAACATCAGTAATGATCCACCCGCCACCAGACAGAACTCAAGGAGGAAAAAGCGCGAGTAGAAGTCAAAAGAAACCGCAGCGGCCAACTGTCCGCGCCAGGCAAGATCACCAATCACGACCGAGAGCCATATTATCGTCAACCACGGTATGATACGAGCGATGCCTGACAGTTCCCTGGTTTCAAAGGGTCGCTTAAAGGCATAACAGGAGATAACCGATTCCAGAATGGCAATGGAGTAACCGATGAACATGCAGTTGATCAGGAACAAAAGCGGCAGAAAGCCGGTGTACCAGAGCGGATGCAGTTTGGTGGAGGCTATCAGCAGCAGCGAACCGAGTGATGACTGGTGCATGGTCGGCAGAGTGATGCCGAGCACTATGATGAAGATAAGGACCTTGTCCAGGCGCGGCTTCAGCCAGGCAGCAAGATCCTTGACCTTGTCCAGGCGGTCGCCGATCCGTTCCGGGCGTTCCATCCCCATGCGGGAATAAACCATATCAAGCAGCAATTGAAGAGTTTTCCACTGCGTTTTCTCCAACGCCGTCAGGACAGTCGGCAGGAACTCCAGCAACAGCACGGTTGTATATGCCATGACGCACACGGCCACCTCGAACATCGCCGAGTTGGCCTGCCACTTGGAAGGGATGAAAAAGTTATAGGCATTCCAGGGGCGACCGACGTCAACCATAACAGAAAAACCGGCCAGTCCGTAACCGAACATGCTGGTCAGTATGGCTGAGCGGATCATGGGATGATAGTGCATCCGGTTGCGGATGTAGATCAGAATGGCCATGGCATAGCCGCCGCAGGCGATGGCCGTTCCGGTGGCCACATCATAGGTGATCCAGATGCCCCACGGGTAGCCGTCATTCATGTTGGAGACCGCTCCGATGCCCTTGATGAAGCGCACCGCAATCAAGGCGAAACCGATCAGGGTCAGCACCAGCAGTACCACAAAAGAGGGAGTCAAAATTTTAGCCCGGTAGGTTTGATACTCGTCATGACTCATTCGACATCCTCCCCGTGTTCCGTTTCTGTTTTTTTCTGTTCCGAGTTTTTTAGCGCCTGCTCCTCATCTTCGCTCGCGCGCCCTTTTTTCATATTTTTGACGGCAATGAAACAGAGTGTGCTGTAGAGCGCCACCGGTGCGATAAACCCCTTGTAGATCGTGTGCTGGATCTTCTCTGAAAATTCGGCCGGCGCCTCGTGTTTCAGAACCGGCAGACCGAGTTTTTTGAACGGCATGGCCGACAGGTAGAGGTGATTGGTGCCGCCCAACTCCTTCTCGCCGTAAATATGATTGACATATCTGCCGGGATTCTCAGCCAAGCGTTTTTTGGCCTCATCCAGCAGATCCTTACGCTTGCCGAACATTATCGCCCCGACCGGACAGGTTTCGGCGCAGGCGGTAATCCCCTTTCTCACCATGTTGGTATTTTTGCACAGATCACACTTGACGATCTGGGGAATGGCTTTTTCCCACTGAAACTTGGGAATATTGAAGGCGCACGCCACCTGGCAGTAACGGCAACCGATGCAGGTATTCTTGTTGTAATCGACAATGCCGGTAATCTTGTCGCGGGTCATGGCACTGACCGGACAAACCGACACGCAGGATGGTTTCTGGCAGTGCATGCATGAATACTTGACGTATGACCACTCTTTATCGGACTCCTTGAAGAGCTTGATCAGCGTGCGGGTGCTCCCGGACAGGTCTTCAGGTGCATCCCACAGCCCGTCACTGTCGAACGTGGCCTTTTCATAAGAGAGGCTGCCGTAATCACTGTTAACCCGTTTGCAGGCCGACATACAGGCTTTACAACCGACACATTTGGTGGCGTCGTAGAGCATGCCGAGGGTATCGTTGTTAACCTGGTGCTCCTCACTTGCCGATGCTCCACCGCGGCCAACCATAAGGGCTGCTCCGGTTGCTCCGATCAATTTGAGAAACTGGCGTCTACTCGGTTTTCCCATTATCATCCCCCTTTGCAGGCCCATCCGGGAGTTTTTTAGCCATCATCACCCCTGCTCCGATTGCGGCTCCTGCAGCCAGACCGATGAATCCTGTGGTCAATGGATCAGGACCTTTGCCCCGATTCTTGAGATCAACCGGAGCATAACTGTCAAACGGCGTCGGTTCATGGATCTGGACCTTGTCGGCAATGGCGGTTTTAAAGAGCAGATCCGGTTCGGTGCAGCCGATGCAGGGGTGACCGATACCCACCGGCCAGGCTACACCATCATTGAAACGGACAACCGAACAGTTGGCGTAGGTTGCCGGTCCCTTGCAGCCAAGCTTGTAGAGGCAGTAACCTTCGGCGTGAGTCGCATCACCATAGGACCTGGCAAAACGGCCGGCATCAAAATGGGCCCTCCGTTCGCAATGCTCGTGGATTTTTCTGCCGTAAGCAAATTTGGGACGCCCCAACTGATCCAGTTCCGGCAGTTTTTTGAAAGTAATATAATGCAGGACTGTCGACAGGAAGTTATAGGGATTGGGAGGACAACCGGGGATGTTAACAATCGGCTTGTCTTTTATGATATCACGTACGCCTACTGCACCGGTCGGATTCGGCCCGACCGACTGGATACCACCATAACCGGCACAGGTGCCGATAGCGATAATCGCTGCAGCCCCATCAGCCGCCTTTCTTAACGATTCCATGGCGGTTTTTCCTCCCACTTTGCAGTAGATGCCGTTATCTTTGGTGGGGATGCCACCTTCCACCACCAGAATATACTTTCCCTTGTTGGCGAGCATCGAATCATGAAGGGATTTTTCAGCCTGATGACCGGAGCCGGCCATCAGTGTTTCATGGTAATCCAGTGAAATCATGTCGAGGATCAAGTTTGCAACGGCAGGGTGCGACGAGCGGAGCAGTGATTCCGAACAACCGGTACATTCCTGGAAGTGCAGCCAGATAACCGCAGGTCGGTTATCACTCTTCCGTGCCGCAGCAGCAACTTTGCTGACCATACTGATCGGCAGCCCCAACATGGCCGAGACAGTTATGCATGTTTTGATAAAGTCCCGGCGAGTTACACGTGGGAACAGATCCTCTTTACCCATACTATCCTCCACTTCCTGATTAGATATGCGACACATAGACAAACTTATCGTATACGGCAACAGACATGCCAAACTCAGTGACAGGATCGTATTTAAATAAAGATCTATAATTACAGCATATTGTAATAGTTACCGATGTAAGATAAAAAGTGGCGAGAAACAATTGTTGCTTCTTTTTGTCTACATATGTATCATTTTGTCCGACAATTATTGCTTATCGTTCCGGACAAATGGAGCTCTGCAGGTCGGGTTACGGCTGTAACCCAATCAAAACCGCACGTAAAAGGAATGACTATACATGCCATCCATTTTCATATGTGATGATGAACCGGAAATACTCCGCTATCTCGATAAATTGCTGCAGACCAGCGGTTACCGGGTTGAGACATTTTCCCGTGGGGCAGAGCTGTTGGTACGACTTGAAAGTGGGGGGGCACTACCGTGTGATGTAATCCTGCAGGATGTGCGCATGCCGGATCTTGATGGTTTGCAGATGCTTCAGCGACTCTGCAAAAGCTGGCCGGATATACCGGTAGTTATCATGACTGCCCACGGTACCATTGACGATGCTATCAACGCCATCAAGCAAGGCGCGTACGATTATATTACCAAACCGTTTCCCAAGGAAAAATTGCTCACCATGCTTGAACGGCTGCTGGACCACCGCCGCCTGGCCAGAGAGAATCAACTACTGCGCGAAGAAATGCAACGCGGCACCGGCAGCGCGGATGCCATTATTTTCCGCAGCCAGACATTCCGCGAAGTCTATGACCTGACTCTACAGGTTGCAGAAAGTGACGCCAACATTCTGATCATGGGAGAATCCGGCACCGGCAAGGAATTGATCGCCGGCGCCCTGCACCGTAACAGCCAGCGACGGGATAAACCGTTCATATCCCTTAACTGTGCCGTACTATCCGACACCCTGCTGGAAAGCCAACTTTTCGGCCATGTACGAGGTGCCTTCACCGGCGCGATCATGAACCAGAAAGGAATCCTTGAAGAAGCCGACGGCGGTACGCTGTTCCTGGATGAAATTGGTGATGTCAGTCCGGCGGTGCAAGCCAAACTCCTGCGGGTTACCCAGGAAAAGGATTTTATTATTCTGGGTTCAACCCGCACGCGCAAAGTGGATGTACGCTTCGTCGCCGCTACGAACAAAGACTTGATGAATGAAGTCACAGAGGGGCGCTTCCGGGAGGATCTGTACTACCGGCTGAACGTTATCTCAATCAACCTTCCACCATTGCGCGAACGACGCGATGATATCGAACCGCTGGCCCGTCATTTCCTGAAGGCTTCTACCAGGCGTATGAAAAAGAGTGTACTCGACATTGACGACGATGCTCTGCAGACGCTCCTGCAGTACGATTGGCCGGGTAATGTGCGTGAACTGGAAAATGTCATGGAGCGCGCGGTAATCCTTGCCCGCGGTACCACTATCACCACCGGACTGCTGCCGCTGGGCGCACGGCGGGATTCCTCTGCCTCTCCTAAAAATGCTGCCCTGCTGGTTGCTCTGGATGAAATCGAGCGCCGGCACATCACCTCAGTTTTGAAAGAAACCGGCTTTCACAAAAGCCGCGCCGCAGAGATTCTGGAAATTTCACGCAAAACCCTGGATCGCAAAATTGCCGAATACAACCTGAAGGAAAAGGACGCCGTGTGAGACCATACCTTCGGTATTCGATCCGCTTAAAGCTGACGCTGGCTACCTTGACGCCGCTGGTAACCGCCGTTGTCCTCTTCTGGGTAATTGGCGCCTCGGCACTCTACCTGGGAATACCTGAAATATCTTTTTTCGACCTACGTTCCCAAATACACATTATTTTCTCGGGAATCCTCCTCTTTGTGACCGTAATCGGCGTAGCCCTTTCAGCATGGCTCGGTTCGAGCCTGGCCCGCCCGATTAAAGCGGTGGAAGAGGGCGCTCGCTTACTCGCACTCGGCGAACATATCCCGGATATCGTTGTCGGCGGGCATGATGAAATCTCTGTCATGGCGGAAGAGTTCAACATCATGAAACATCACCTTATTGAGCGCGAACACGAAATCCTGCTGCTTAATCGGACACTGGAAGAAAAGGTTGCCGAACGGACCGCACAACTGGATGAAAAAAACCAGTGGCTGCTTGTGGCCCAGCAGGAACTGGCCCGCGCAGAACGACTTGTGGGTATTGGCATACTGGCATCGGGTGTGGCCCACGAGATAAATAATCCGCTGGCGATAATCCGTGGTAATGCCGAACTTCTGGAAATGTCAGGGGGTTTAAATGACTCAGGTCAATCGGAAGTGGAAACCATCATTCAGCAGGTAGGCCGGGTGGAGCGGATTGTCTCCAACCTGCTGACCTTTGCCAGAGCGAAGAAAAAAGTCATCCGCCTGTTTAATATTGAAACTTTTCTCGATGGCATCCTGAACCAGATTGGCCATCAGATTCCGCTGGACGCATACCACATCGAACGCACGTATCAGAACACAGCCGGCGATATTGAGGGGGACGAAGATCAACTGCGGCAGGTCTTTACCAACCTGATCGTCAACGGTCTGCAGGCAATGGAAACGGGGGGAACGCTTACGGTTTCATCCGTGGTTGACCCGGAAGCGGGATGGTGCTCGATAACAATAGATGACTGCGGCCCCGGTATCCCTGCAGACATCCAGAAGAAACTATTTACTCCGTTTTTCACCACCAAGCCGAGAGGAACCGGTCTGGGCCTGGCCGTTTCCTACGGGATAGTCAAGGATCACGGCGGCGATATCAGGGTCGAGAGCGAACCGGGACAGGGAGCCGCGTTTATTGTGCAACTGCCGCTGCAACAGGTTCTTCCACATGCAACGGATGCTGCCGGATCATTCTAAGGCATCTCTTCCCACTTTCCGTCTGTTACCTTTAAAAATGCCGCCAGCAGGTCTGTGCAGCAGCTTTCGCGCCGTTTGAGCAGCGAAAGTGAACGTGTAAGTACCAGTGGTGTCTTGATTTCAACAAGCAAGCCATACTCAAGCTCACGATGTACGGCAACCCGAGACAGACAGCTCACCCCGAGACCGGAGGCAACGCCGTTCTTGATTGCCTCGGTATGGCCGAATTCCAGAGCTATTTCATAGGTTATCCCGGCTTTATCCATGGCATCTTCAAAGATTTCACGGGTACCGGAACCTTTTTCTCTCATGATCCAGGGAGCCAACACCAGCATCTCTGCCGTCGCACTCCTTTCCCCGGCCCAGGAATGGTCAGGCCCCGTCACGACGACAAGCTCATCATCACGCCAGTGGACTGCAACAAGTCCTCTGCTGTGGCACGGACCTTCGACAAACGCAATATCAAGCTCACCACTTTCAAGCCAATCAGCTACCTGCTGGGTATTTCCAACTCGCAACTCCACCCTGGTTTCGGGATATAGCCGGGCAAAATTTCCCAAGAGCGCCGGAAGCAGGTAATTTCCAATAGTAGTGCTTCCCCCGGCCAGCAGTTCACCCACCAGCTGGCCACTATCACCCTGCAGCTGTTTCTCTACCCGTTTGACTGCCAGCAATATGTCTCGAACGTCTTTAAGCAACAGGCGGCCGCTATCATTCAGGTAGAGCCGTCTTCCGGAACGCTCAAACAGCGGGGTAGTACTCAGCTGTTCAAGCTGTGACAAAGCCATACTGACCGCCGACTGGGTAAGCAGCAGCTTTTCGCCCGCCTTGGTAACACTACCGGTGGAGGCAATTTTTTCGAATATTTCCAGTTGTCGAAATGTCAACGTCATAAATATAAGTCCAATTGATGTATTACATAAATATTATGCATTTTTATTTATATTATATTCCGGCTAAGGTGTCAATAATCGAGCCAACAAAAGGAGTCTGTTGTGAAAAACGATAATGGTTTGAAAGTACTATTCTGGATACTGCTGCTGGTCTGCTGCTGGCCTGCCATCAGCGCCCCCATGGCACTGGTGGCAGGGATTACATTCGGGATTGCGGTTGGTAATCCGTGGGGGGCAGCCACATCTACCTGGAGCAGACGGCTGTTGCAGACTTCAGTGGTCGGCCTGGGGTTCGGCATGAACCTGCCGGAGCTTTTTAAAACCGGCAAGGATGCTTTTCTGTATACTGCCATCAGTATCAGCTTTACCATGATTGCGGGATATCTGTTAGGCAGGTTTTTCAAAACGCCCCAGCGCACCTCGACCCTGATCTCTTTCGGAACGGCCATCTGTGGCGGCAGCGCCATTGCAGCCATGGCCCCCGTAATCAAGGCAGAGGCTGAAGAAACAGGTGTCGCACTGGCAACCGTCTTTACCCTTAATTCAATTGCCCTGCTCCTCTTTCCCCCAATTGGGCACCTTCTCGGAATGGGGCAGCGGCAGTTCGGTCTCTGGTCGGCTCTGGCTATCCACGACACCAGCAGCGTAGTGGGAGCGGCGGCAGCCTATGGGGGGCTTGCCCTGGCTATCGGCACCACGGTCAAATTAACCAGGGCGTTATGGATTATGCCTGCTGCCATGATTACCGCCTGGATAACCAAGTCGGAAGGAAAAGCAAAATTCCCTCTCTTCATCATCGGATTTATTGCAGCTGCAACCATCAAAACAATGCTGCCACAGCTTGATCTGCTCTGGCAGCCGTTGAACAGCATAGCAAAACAGAGCCTGGTAGTGACCCTTTTTCTGATCGGCAGCGGCTTGACCAGAGAAGTGCTGGGCAGGACCGGCATCAAACCGCTGGCCCAGGGTGTGACTCTCTGGATACTGGTTTCGGTTTCAAGCAGCATTGCCATCATGTCCGGCTGGATTAACTGAAGCGGACAGGAAACGTTTAGTCGTCAATACGCTCCTCGTCGCCGAAAGCACTGGAGACGAAGAGCGTAAAAAAAACGGATTTAACTCAAAAAACGATTAACGCCCAACTATTCCTTGAATGCACGGATCATCAGCTCGTAATCCTCCAGCAGCGACTGCAGATCTTCCTCATGTTCAACCTCCTGCTGCAGGATGGTCAGTACCATGTTATAGGTAACCGGATCTTTTTCCCTGGTAATGTCCATCAGCCGTTTGTAAACGCCGATGGCGCACTGTTCGCCCTTGATGTTCTGCTCCAGCAGTTTTTTAACGAACGGATCATCCGGCGCCTCATAGCCGCAGTTGGTAAACGTGTACCATTCTTTGGGCTCGGTGACAGGTGTCCCTCCCAACTGGATAATGCGCATCGCCACCATATCGGCGTGCAACAATTCCTCGGTGGCGTGCTGCAGCAACTCGGTGCCGACTGCACCCTTCATCGGCCCCTTCACGAGCTTTGCACCCAACCAGTACTGATAATAGGCCAGCCATTCGTCACTGTAGGCCTTGCGTAACAAGTCAAGCAGACCGTCCACATCCATCCCGATAATTTCGCGCCCTTTTGATCCCATCTCTGTTTCCTCCTTTCAGTTTTTACCCTTTACTGCACCGGTAATCTGACTCTCTCAACCATAGGATTTAAACAAAGTATATCGGGATTTTTCAGTTTGTGAAGTCTGGGGAGTAAAACAGGACCACACAGATTAATGGTGTCAGCGGGAGGAAGAGCTGCTGCTGCGATGCATTTCTATTCAGGCGGTATTAGGCTCATAGTTATCTATTTCTACCCGTTCTTGAAAACAGTTTCAAACGTGTCAGCACCGACATTTATATACAGGTTTCCGTCTGTTATCGTAACCGACCAGTTTATGGAGCGGTCCAGCGTGGCCACCAAAGAATTGATAAAAGCCTGGTCGAAGCGTATCAGCGACAGGTTGGGTACACCTTCGAGTTTGGGAAACTGCTGCTGTTCCCAATTTGGCAATGCCCTGCCGCAGGCAACAAGGACTACCCGTGCGGCATGGCGGCCAGACTTTATGATACGATCCGCCTCCGGTAGCCCGACCTCCACCCACAAAAGCACCCGATCGTCCGGTCCCTTCACCCAGAGATCAGGCTCGTCTCCAGCCCCGACACCTTTGGTAAAGCTAAGCTCAGGTTCGTAGAAGAGCGCATACGCCAGCAGTCTGGCCACAAGACGTTCTTCGGTTTCAGACGGATGACGGGCTACTGTCGTCTGCAATGACTCGTAGACTCCACGGTCGACATCCGAGAGTTGAATAGTGACCCGGTATATGGTTGATGGTAGCGCCATGCGGTTATTTATCCTTTAGTAACAATATTCCAGCTTTCCGACGCGAGATCATACACCACCCTGACCCTGCTGTCATGCAGCTGCTTCAGGACCTGCGCTATCTTATCATCAAGGGTATAATCCGAGTCGCCAAGGTCCGCCCACTCCCGCGTGACAAACTCCGCGACCATATTCCTCAGAGTATCAGGATGTATCTGTTCCAGGGGAATATCTATCCCTTCTTCGGAAGGATAATTTCGCTTCTGCTGTGAATCAGGCTTTTCTTCCATATCAAGACTCGATTTCCGGCCGCGGCTTGCCGCCGCCCTTTGTGCCGACAATACCTTCGATCCACATCGACAGGGCCTTGCCGTTCTTTAATGTTTCCTCGGGAATGACAAGGCCGTTTTTCAATGCAAGGTCACCGGCGTACTTCAGCTGCCCTTCGCTCGGTCCGCCCCCCTCAGCCCTGGCCGGCGGAATGGAGAACCCCATCTTATGGTGCACTCCACGGCAAAAGCGCTGCCAGGAGTCCTTGTTCTCCACAACCAGGTCCAGAAAATTTTCCATTTTACGGGTCAGCTCATAATCTATCACCCAGGCATGGTTATCCCTCAGATAGTCGATAAGTGTTTCACCGGGAAGCAGTGGCACCACCCTCCCCTTCTCTTCCTTGACGTACCCCCGGTCGGTGATGTTCCTGGTGATGGCGGCATAGGTGGAAGGGCGCCCTATTTCGAGCCGCTCCAGCTCCTTTACCAGCGATCCCAGCGTAAACCTGCCCGGCGGCTTGGTCTTTTTCTCTTCAAGAATTTCCTGCACCTTCGGCACCAACTCACCGACTTCTACCGGCGGGAGCAACTGCAGTTTGTTGTCGTCCTCCCCCTTCCTGTCCTTTTCCTCGTCAACCTCGGCGTATACCTTGAGAAAACCGTCAAAGGTCAGTACCCGCCCGGCTGATTTGAATCGTTCACCGGCCACATCAAAGAGCATGACCGTGGAGTCGTACCGCGCCGCCGCCATCTGGCTGGCAACGGCACGCTTGAAGATCATCTCGTAGAGTCTGGCGTGGTCGGGGGTAAGCCCCTCTTTGTTGACAATGGCAGCGATAGCGGCAAGAGAGTGCATATGGGTTGGACGGATCCCTTCGTGCGCCTCGGCCTGGGAGTTTTTTGATTTGTGCTGGTTCGGCTTGACAGGAAGATAGCTGCTGCCAAGGCTCTTTCCGAGGAACTCCCTGATTTCGGCGACAAAGGCGTCATCCATCCGGACCGAATCGGTACGGTGATAGGTGATGATACCGTGGTCAAAAAGCGCCTGCGCAAGCTTCATCGTCTGTTCCGGGGTAAACTTCAGGCGGGCTGCCGCAGCGGCCTGCAGATCGACCGTCGTGAACGGCGGTTTGGGCGACTGTTTTACCTCTTTCTTCTCAACCTTTTCAGCACGTGCATGGCTCTCGATCCTGATCGCATCGATGATTAAGTGGGCATCCGCCTGTTGTGCAAACTTGCCCTTGACATGACGGGCCAGGAAGATCGTGCCGTCCTTGTCCAGCTGGATATCCAGCATCCAGTACGGGGTTGAGGTGAAGTTCCGGATCTCCCGCTCACGATCGACCACCAACCGGACAGCCGGAGACTGCACCCGCCCGACGCTGTACCCTCTGCGGAGGCTTTTACTGGCGAGCGGGGACAGAATATAACCGACCAGCCGGTCGCCGATGCGTCGTCCAAGAAAGGCGTTGTACAGCCCTCTGTTGGTACTTTCGAACGGCACCGCCTTCGCGATCGCCTCCTTCAGCCCCTTTTCGGTAACTTCATAGATCTCCATCCGCAGACATTCCCTGGCGACCGATTTCACCTCTTCATAGATGTGGCAGCTGATCGCATACCCCTCACGGTCCGGGTCACCGGCAAGCATCACGGTCTCCCCGTGTGCTGCGACACGAAGCTCCTTAGGCAGATTCGCCTTCTTCTCGTGGTAGACGAAGGTCGGCTCGTAGGTTTTTAAATCAACACCGATACTGGCAGCGGGCAGATCCTTGAAATGCCCCACCGTGGACATGACCTTCACTTTAAGGATTGACTGTATTTTTTTCGCCTTGGTGGGCGATTCAACAATTATGAGCATGAAACCTGCAGCCTTATCCGTTTATTGGTTCGTCACATAAAGCAGCCGCCATTTTCTTCTGGCGGCTGCCGGGTACAGCACTATGCGTCATCGGTTACGGCTCACTCTTTTCTGACCACGCGGTTGACAGCGGCAAAGTCGGCATCTCCCAGACCTTGTGCCAGGGCGGCCTTGTAGAGTTCATTTACGGTTGCCGTGACAAAGAGCGGCTGCCCGACCTCCTCAGCCAGCTGCAGCGCCAGGCGCAGGTCCTTCTGCATATGTTTGAGCGGGAATGCAGGGGGGAATTCCCTGTTCGCTCCGATCTGCGGCCCTTTCAAGCGGAACATCGGATTGGAAACAGCGCCGGAGTCCAGCACTTCAAGCAGTTGTGCCGTGTCCAGACCGCTTTTGGAGGCGAGCGCAACCCCTTCACAGAGGGCTGCCAGCATGCCACCCATAACCAGGTTGTTGGCCAGCTTCATGCGGGTTGCCTTTCCGGTATCGCCAAGATAGAGGATTTTTTTGCCCATTTTTTCCAGTGCGGGCAGGGATAACTCGTACAGTTCCCGATCTCCCGCAGCCATGATAGTCAAGGTGGCGTCTTCGGCCGGTTTCCTGCTCCCGGCCACCGGAGCCTCCAGGAACAGGCCGCCCTTTTCGTGTGTCAGCCGGGCCGATTCCAGAGAGGTATTAACATCCACCGTGGACATGTCCACGTACCCTTTTCCGCGCCTCAGGCCGGCGATAATCCCATCCGCGCCGTCCCGCACCGACCTGACGGCAGCGGGGTTCGCCATCATCGCGAAGACAATATCGGAACACTCTGCCACCGCCCGGGGTGAAGCGGCAACTTCTGCCCCGCTGTCTGCCAGCAGTACGCATTTGTCAGCCGACCGGTTCCATACCGTCACATTAAAACCCGCCTTCACCAGGTTCGCCGCCATCGCGCTGCCCATGATTCCCAGCCCTACAAAACCGATATTCATCTGTCGCCTCCGTTTTCGATATGTAATAACCAGACATCTGGCGGAGATTATTCCCCGAAACTTCGATCTCTCAGTAGCTCCATGATTTTTACACAGACCTCCTCCTGGGTCAGGGAGTCGTATCTGATAGTGATGTCCGCGTACCTTTTGTAAAGGGTGGCGCGTTCCTGAAACAGGTCTGCAAAGTGCTGATCTGGCCTTTTTGCAATGCCTCTTGTGCTAAAATCATGAATCCTCGCTTCCAGCGTGTGCAGGCCCACATCGAGAAAAACAACAATGCCGTCTGACTTGAGGTGAGCCATGGCACCGGCACTGTAAACGGCACTGCCGCCCGTGGCAATGACGCAGTTCCGGACCGAAACCCCGAGCAGAGTTTCTTCCTCTATTTTACGCAGGGCAGCGTACCCTTCAGCATCAACGATATTCTGCAATGTCCGGCCGTGCGCAGTTTGGATGAGCACATCTGTGTCCACAAAGCCGCGTAATGTCTGCTTCGCCAGGATAACACCGACGGTGCTTTTACCCGCGCCAGGCATTCCGATTAAAATAAGATTTGAACGTTTGGAAGCCATAATCCCGGAAAGTTCACGATCTGCTTAACAGGCGCCACGCAGTTTCACGCCATCCCTGTCGAAGCTGTTATTAAAAAAACCTGTCCGGCTTGTGTGCTCCGAATCGGCCCCGAGTTTACCACACTTTTTATAGAAACAGACATACAGTTTAAACGAAACCAAACAGAAAGGGCCAGCCTGTTTTGGCTGGCCCCTCTGTTTGAGTCACGGAGCGGATGCTCCTGGAACTTTTACCGGTTCACGGTTAAAGAAACGATCAGGGGATTCTGACCAGAGGTATATTACCGAGGTCTGTTGCCTGTCCCTGATTCACACTTACCGCTGAAGATGAATAGA
>JAQUCU010000235.1 GCA_028686055.1 Desulfuromonadaceae bacterium | reverse complement strand
CTGGGGGTTGCCGGTACAAGTTCCAGCACCCAGACACCAAGGACACCTAATATCTATTCGATAGAAGTCCAGGGGGAAGCGGCTGTTAATCCGGTCGAAAAGGCAGGGCTTTCAGTGCTGTATGCTTATTAATGCACTGGCTTAATGATTTTATTAGCACATAAACCCGCATCACAACGTTACGATTATCCTTAACCCAATATGGCAAGACGTCTCGGAACTCCTGCTGCCAAATGTAACGTGGTTCCTGTGATTAAAGGAAATGTTGAGGTGGGTAGAAACAGGAATAAGATTTGACTTTGTATACGCTTTAACGTACAAAACTTAACCAACTTTACACATAGTGATGCGCTGATATACGATAATACTCAACCATTCGCGAGAATGGGGCGGAAAGCCTACAGGGTCTCTCTGAGACAGCCGGGTTGCCGAAATATCTTTAAATGATATAAGGCTCCCGGTTTTTTTGCGTCCAGATTATAGGGATGCGACGCTTGGGAATATATGATTTATAATTTATGTATAATTACATATAAATTAGTTGACAATAGTATTATTTGCTGTAAAAGCATCTATGAAATTAATATTTCATAGGATACCGTATGAATCCAATAAACAGGGTAAAACTTATTCGCGAGTCACGCCTGATGAGCAAGTCAGAGCTTGCCAGAAAAGCCGGTGTTTCGGTACTGACGGTTAATCGTATAGAGCGTGGTGAAAAATGTCGTATGGAAACCATGCGGAAGATCATACTTGCATTAGGCTATAGCCTTGAGGATAAAAGTGAAGTATTTCAGGATCAGGAGTAACGGGACTGGGTATGTTTCTTTTTAAAAAGAAAAAAGAGGTTGTCGGCATTGACATCGGATCGAGTTCCGTGAAGGTTGTCCAGCTAAAGAATAATAAAGGCTCCTTCCAGTTGTTGAATGCCGGTATTTTCCCTTTACCGCCAGAGGCAATAGTTGACAATGCCCTGATGGACAGTTCTTCGATTGCGGAGGCAGTTAAAAATCTGGTTTTAAGCCTTGGTATAAAGAACAGGGACGTTGCCTGCTCTATTTCCGGGAACTCTGTCATTATCAGGAAGATAGTGCTTCCGGCAATGCCCCAGGAAGAGCTGGAGGATCAGATCTCATGGGAAGCTGAACAGTATATTCCCTTTGATATTAATGATGTGAATCTGGATTTTCAGATTCTGTATCCTGACAGCAATGACCCTTCAAAGATGAATGTTCTGCTTGTTGCAAGTAAAAAAGATGTCATTAACGATTATGTAGCTGTTTTCAGCGGAGCCGGGTTGCAGCTTTCTGTTGTTGATGTCGATTCATTTGCTGTTCAGAACGCTTTCGAAGCTAATTACGATTACAGCTCTGACGATATTATCGCTTTAATAAATATCGGGGCCAGCATAATGAATATCAATGTCATTAAAGATGGCATTACACTGTTTACCAGAGATGTTCAGATTGGGGGCAATCTTTATTCAGAGGAGCTTCAGAAGCAGATCGGACTTAGCAGCGAAGAGGCCGAAACGGTAAAACCGCTTGTGTGTGAGTCAACAAATGAACTGCTTCGTAATGTTATCCTGCGTGTTAATGAAACTATTACTCACGAAATCCGGCGTTCGCTGGACTTTTATAATTCTACAGCAAGTGATGATCGTATTTCCGCTGTTTTTGTTAGCGGTGGATGTTCCAAAATCTACAATCTCATCAATACCATTTCTGAAAAAATCGGATTACCGGTTGAAAAACTTAATCCTTTTGCAAAATTGAAATATAATGAAAAAGATTTTGACCCTGAATACCTTCAGGAGATCAGCCCGTTTATGGCGGTGCCGGTCGGGCTTGCTATCAGGAGGGTAGGGGATAAATGATAAAAATAAATCTTTTACCGGTAAGGGCTGCCAAAAAGAAGGAAACTGCAATCCAGCAGTTAGTAATTTTTGGTGTTGTTATTGTTCTTATTGCCACGATAGTAACAGCTCTTTATATGTTTAAGCGTGTCCAAATTGCTACAGCCAAAGAGGAAATAGCTTCAGCTAATAATAGAATAGATGAGCTGAAAAAGAAAATCGGCAAGCTTGAAGAGCTTAAGTCACTGAAGGAACAGGTTAAGAAAAAACTTGATGTTCTTGCACAGTTACGAAAAAACAAAACCGGTCCGGCACAAAGATTGGAAAGTTTAAGTAATCTCACCCCTGATAAGTTGTGGCTGACGAATTATAGTGAATCTGATCAGACTGTTAAAATATCAGGCATTGCTTTAACCGAAGATCTGATTGCGCAGTTTATGAAAGCCCTCGAAGGGTCCAACGACTTTATGGCTGTGGAACTACTGGTTTCTGAACAAACCGAGATTGCCGGGACAAAACTGAAGAAGTTTGATTTAACAATGAAGCTCAAATCAGGGCTCTTACAACCTCCGGTCGTACCAGCGGTTAAAAAATAATGCAAATTGTTCAGGCGGTCTGAATATGGATCCTAGTGTAGAAAAAATTCTTAAGCTCCCGACAAAACAGAAAATACAGATTCTGGTCTTGGTCGCAATCATTGAAGCTGCTGCTTTAATATGGTTTTTATACCTTCCAAAGTATAATGAACTTAAAGGGCTTGATGCTGATATCACAAGGCTGGAGGGGGAAATCAGTGAAAAAACCAGAGTGGCAAATAATCTTCCCAAACTGAAATTAGAATACGAACAGCTTAATCATGAGTTGGTTCTGGCTTTAGCTGAATTGCCGAACTCCAAAGAAATACCATCACTTCTGACCAGTATTACATCATTGGGCAAAAATGCCGGGCTTGATTTCCTGACGTTCCGTCCCAAGCCTGAGGTCCCTAAAGATTTCTATGCGGATGTACCGGTAGATATTGTTGTATCCGGTTCATACTTCAGTGTCGCAAACTTTTTTGCAGCTGTTGCGAACCTGCCACGAATAGTAAATATTACCAATGTCACGTTTTCGGATATCAAGAATGTCAATAATCGCATGATGACCAAGGTTACGTGTCTTGCTACGACATTCCGCTTCCTTGATAAGAAAGAGATTAAGGATGATAAAAAAACTGCTCCCCAAAAATAGTCATTGTTCTTTTCCGGTAGATCGGGATAACTGCGTTAACAAACCTGTTTTGTGCATAAAGATGCACAAAACAGGTTCGAATCTACCAATGCTTGCTGTCGTCTTTATGGGTACGCTGCTGATTTCAGCCTGCAATAAGGAACAACCGCAAGTACCTGCTCTTGCGCCTGTTCAGCCACCTAAGGCTGCTGTGCAGCCTAAACCTGTTCAAAAAAATGTCAGCTCTGCTTTGCTTATCCCGTCTGCACCATCAAACAAGTTTGATTTCAGTAATAAAAAAGACCCGTTCAAACCTTTTGTAACTGCTAAACCTGTGGCGCCGAATACAGCGCTGGCGTTAAGAAATGCAAGACGAAACTTTTTGCCAATTCACAGTTTTGATGTCAGCCAGTTTAAGCTGATCGGTATAATCACCGCCGGTAATGAAAAGCGAGTAATGGTAACTGATCCAACTGGAAAAGGGTACGTGTTGAAACGTGGAATGTTGATAGGAAGAAATAACGGCAAGGTTATTTCTATCACTTCTAATGGCGTTGACATTTTAGAACATTTTAGAGATGACAACGGCAGGGTCCGTAAACATAACATTAAACTTACCCTTCCCAGGAAATAATAAGGAGTTCCGCATGGAGTGGAAGAACATATCATTAAAAATAGTGCTGGTAGCATATTCAATAATTGCAGGCT
>JAQUCU010000052.1 GCA_028686055.1 Desulfuromonadaceae bacterium | reverse complement strand
CAGGCGCTCTACCCGATCCTGCATGACCCGTTTTTCCAGGCCGTTGACAATGTTGTCCAGCTCGCGGGCGATATCGCGCAGCGCTTTGGCCGTGTCGGTCATGTCGTAGAACGACTCCTCAAGATACGGCATGCCATAGGTTTTCTGCATCTTCTTGGCAAGATTGGTTAACGATTTCGAACAGATGATGATATTGAGCGTGGCCCGGTGGGCATAGCGCAGCTCCTCGAATTTGGCATCGCCGCTGAAGCAGGAGAGTATCTGGATCCCGAGCCGGTCAAAGAGCGGCAGCATCCCCCACAGGTCGCCGGCGATATTGTACCCGCCCATCAGATTTATCGGGTATTCGCCCAGAACGGGCGGTTCGGTCGTGCCGACCACATACTTTAAAAGGATCTCGCCGGCCAGCCGGTTGCCGATGTTCTTATCGCCGATGAAGCCGGGGGTATTGACCGGGATAACCGGAATGGCGACTTTTTCTGCTGCGGCGGTGCAGACCGCCTCCACATCATCGCCGGTCATGGCGGTAACACAGGTGGCATAGACGAAGATCGCCCTGGCCTGATCCTTATACCGTTCGGCAAGATCGAGGATCGCCTTGTAGAGTTTTTTTTCACCGCCGAAGATGACGTCGTTTTCCAGCATCTCTGTGGTGAAACCACGACGGTACAGCTGGGAGTCTGACGATCTGGCACCCCGGTTATCCCATGAATTGCCAGCGCAGCCGATAGGGCCGTGCACGAGATGAATGGCATCGGTGATCGGCATCAGTACGACCCGGGCACCGTCATAGGCACAGGAACGCTCGGTCCCCTCGCCCGGTTCGGATTTCTTGCAGAACTTGGGCGCACCCTTGTCGTTGGTTTCGCAATCGGTTACATCATAATAGTCGGGCTTTGCCATAAGAATGTCCTCAAACGTCATTGTTTGCTCGGGGCGCAAGTATCTGCGCCCCGATCTATTATTTTCTAGCGCATCATTTCGAAGTAGCGATCCTCACAGGTTTCATCCTTGATATCGATGAACTTGTTGCAGATTTCAGTCACCATATTGACGACCCCCTGATAGCCGATGATCGGATAGCGATGTTTGTTGACCCGGTCGAAAACCGGGAAACCGAAGCGGAACAGCGGTATCCCGGCGTCGCGGGCGGCAAACTTGCCGTGGGTATCGCCGATAATCGCATCGACCCTGTCGGTCATTACCAGGGAGCGCAGATGCCAGAGATCCTTGTTCATGTAGATTTTGCACCCTTTGCCGTACATTGAACCGTCCAGAAGTGTCTGCAGTTCCTTCTCCAGCTTCTTGCTGCCGCGGCTGCAGAGGATGTGATGCGGACGGGCACCCATTTCCAGCAGGAAAGACACATATCCGGTCAGGTAATCCGGGTCGCCGTAAACAGCAAACTTCTTGCCGTGCATATACTGGTGGGAGTCCGTAACTGCATCCACAGCGCGGCCGCGCTCGTTCTTTAACGATGCCGGAACTTCCTTGCCGAACAGCTCGGCAACTTTCATGATGAAGGCATCGGTCTTTTCGATCCCCATCGGCATAGACATTGAAACGTGCTTGCCGGAATAATTGTCCTTGATCCAGTTAAAGGTTTTGGGAGTAGCATAGGGGCCGAGCGTAATGGTCGCCTTGCCATTGATTGAATCGGCTGCGTCCTCCAGTTTGGTCCCGCCGGCATAGATGTTATAGGTGCCGTCACAGGGGGAATCGAACGTGTCACCGACATCCGCCAGTATCGTATAGGGTACGCCAAACTCTTTCAGGATTCGCTTGTACTCACGATAGTCGCCGGTATTGAAGTCGCAACCGGGAATAATGTTAACTTTACCGGTGCAGCGCCCCTCAACCTGTTTCCCTTCAGTCAGAGTCTGCAGGATTGAAACCAGCATGGAGTCATAACCATGAATATGGGTACCGTTGAAGCTGGGGGTGTTGGCGTAAGGTATCTGCAAATCCTTGGGAACAATGCTTTTCTGTTTCGCGTTCTTGATGAAGGCGGTCAGGTCGTCCCCTATGACCTCCGGCATGCAGGAGGTGAAGACCGCGATCATTTTCGGTTTGTAGAGAGCAACGGCATTTTCCAATCCTTCATGGAGGTTGTTCTGGCCACCGAACACCGCACCATCCTCGGACATGGCATCGGACACGGCCGGGGCCGGCTCGCGGAAGTGGCGGTTCAAGGTCGAGCGGTAGTAGGAAGCGCATCCCTGAGAACCGTGCACAAACGGCAGTGTCCCTTCAAAACTATGTGCACAGAGCTGTGCGCCCAGCGGCTGGCAGGCATGGGCCGGGTTGACCACCAGCGCCTGGCGGGCAAAGTTTTTCTCTTTATATTCTTCACTGTTGATCCAGTTTCGGACCCGCTCCACCTCTTCCGGCGGGGTCTCGGTAACCTTCTTGACTTCAAGTCCTAGTAAGTTTGACATGGTGAACTCCTTTATCTGATTGGCGACTAATCCGTCGCACAACCTGTTGATTAAGTCCCCCTTTTATAAAGGAGGGAGCGACAAGACTAAAAGGGGGCTTTTACCAGCTTCCACGTTGGACTATTGACCGCCATATCCACATCCCTGGCAAAAATTTCAAAGCCGTTATAGCCGTGGTAGGGGCCGGAGTAATCCCAGCTGTGCATCTGGCGGAACGGGATGCCCATCTTCTGAAAGACGTATTTTTCCTTGATGCCCGAGCCGATCAGGTCCGGCTTAAGTGCATTGGCGAACTTCTCAAACTCGTACTCGGACGGGTCGTCGTAGACTACTGTGCCGTCCGGCATTTCCGGGGCGGTGCGGTCGTAGTCATCGTTGTGAGCGAATTCGTAACCGGAGCCGACGCAGTCCATACCCAGATCTTCATACGCACCGATGGTGTGACGCGGGCGAAGACCGCCAACCAGCAGCATAACTTTCTTTCCATCCAGGCGCGGTTTGTACTCGTCGATGATGGCCTGCATGATCGGCTCATACTTGGCAATAGCCAGTTCGACCTTTTCTTTGATCACATCGTCGAAACGCTCGCCGATGGCCCGCAGGCTCTCCCTGATCTTGGTCGGGCCGAAGAAGTTGAACTCCAGCCAGGGGATACCGTATTTTTCTTCCATGACCTTGCACATGTAGTTCATCGAGCGGTAGCAGTGGATCAGGTTGAGCTTTACGGTATGGGTGGCGGCAATCTTTTCCAGTTCGCCGTCGCCGGTCCAGACCGATTTGACATTTAACCCGATCTCTTCCAGCAGGGATTTGGCCGACCAGACATCGCCGCCGATGTTGTAGTCGCCGATGAGTGCGATGTCATAGGGGCCGGAAGGTTCGGCAAATTCGCGGGTCTCGATGATGTAGTCTCGAATAGTATCGTTGGAGATGTGGTGACCGAGTGACTGGGAGACGCCGCGGAATCCCTCGCAGTTGCAGGGGATAATCGGGATTTCAAGATCCTTGGACGACTGTTTGGCTACGGAGTTGATGTCGTCGCCGATCAGACCGACAGGACATTCAGACAGCACCGAAATGCCTTTCGCAAGCGGGAACAGGTTGTGAGCTTCTTCCAGCAGAACCTTGAGCTTTTTGTCGCCGCCATAGACAATATCTTTCTCCTGAAAATCCGAGGTAAACTGCATCGGAAAGCTGCTGACTCCGGGGATGCCGCTCATCAGATTGCGGCGGGTCCCCCAGGAGTACCAGCCGCAGCCGACCGGGCCATGGGAAACATGTACCATATCCCGGATCGGTCCCCAGACAACTCCCTTTGCCCCTGCATATGCGCAGCCGCGGGCACTCATCACACCAGGAACGGTCTTTTTGTTGGATTTGACAGAGGCACAGCCGGAGGAGGCGTCATTAGGTGCCAGATGCGGGGTACGTTTCTTTTTACCCTTCTCGGGATAGGCCGACAAGGCGTCGTCTATCATGGCCTGAGTCGATTCCTTGGTAATGCCTTCAACTGTTCGTATCTTGTCTGACATAATATGTCTCCTTATAAAGTGTTGACTGAACACTCCCCCCTTTACAAAAGGGGGGCTGGGGGGATTTGTTTGTAAGGGTCAACGGCAAATCCCCCTAATCCCCCTTTCTCAAAGGGGGACGTTTACTACGCCGCTGCTTCAGCTACGCCGACTACGCTTTCGTCCTCCGCTTCCATGATGCCGTACTCCATCAGCAGATCTTCCAACTCTTCCATCTCCAGCGGAGTGGGCACAACCAGCATCTTGTTATTGAGTATCTTCTCTGCCAGGGTGCGGTACTCCTGGGCCTGCGGGTGTTCAGGAGAGTATTCGATAACGGTCATCCGGCGCATCTCGGCCCGCTGAACCTGGTTGTCACGGGGAACGAAGTGGATCATCTGGGTGCCGAGTTTTGCCGCCAGGGCGCTGACCAGTTCAAATTCCTTGTCAGTCTTGCGGGCATTACAGATCAGACCGGCCAGGCGGACCTTGCCGGAGGAGGCGTATTTAAGAATCCCTTTGGAGATGTTGTTGGCAGCATACATGGCCATCATTTCACCGGAGGTGACGATATAGATCTCTTCGGCTTTGCCTTCACGGATCGGCATGGCAAATCCGCCGCAGACAACATCGCCGAGGACGTCGTAGAAGACGAAGTCCAGTTCATCGGTGTAGGCACCGTTTTCTTCCAGAAAGTTGATGGCAGTGATGACGCCGCGGCCGGCGCAGCCGACACCTGGCTCGGGTCCGCCGGATTCAACGCATTTGATATCGCCGTAGCCGATCTTCAAAACATCATCCAGTTCCAGGTCCTCAACCGTACCCTTTTCACGTACAAGGTCCATAACCGTATTCTGCGCTTTGGCGTGCAGGATCAGGCGGGTAGAGTCGGCTTTGGGGTCGCAGCCGACAATCATGACCTTTTTGCCGAGGTAAGCCAAGCCCGCTACCGTGTTCTGGGTTGTCGTTGATTTGCCGATGCCGCCTTTGCCGTAAATTGCTATCTGTCTCATTGTGATGCTCCTTTCGCTCACCAATCCGTGAGCATGTGTGGTTTTAGTAAGTCAGAAAATCTTCTGCGGCTCGTTGCAGAAACTATTTTCGTGAACTGACTATATTTTCTTGCACCCGGGGCAACGTAAAAAGGCGCCCCATTTCTCAGAATGAAGGCGCCTTTGCCTGTACTGCTAACTGTTTTTTTAATGACATCGACAACAATGCATGGGCCGTGCCACTATCTTAAATAAACAAATATCCCATTTATTATAGCCGGTTAGATGCCGTTATTCCGGCAACGTCATTTTTGGTATCGGAGAGAAAACGCGTGGAGTGCGGCAGAGGTGCTTAAAATAAAGGCATAAAAATGATCCCAGCAAACAGACAGACATATGTGATGGAGAATCACCTGGCAACAGCCACAGACTTAATCTGAGCCCAGACCGGTACTCCGGGCCGGAGTTGCAGCGCTGCCACCGAGCGTTTCGTCAAGCGGGCAAGCAGCACCGTCTCGCCGATTCTGACCCGCACAAGAGAGTGCGCCGGGTGATCGTCATCACCGATCTCTTCCACATGCCCTGCCAGCATATTGAGAATACTGCTGCCGTGCTGCTCTTCAAGACTCAGGCTTATCCCTCCCGAGGGGACACGGACCCGGACAGTGTGCCCCAGGGGAATACTCTGATCCCGCATCCAGAGAGAACCGCCGGGAAACTCCACCCGTTCGAGATGCCACCTCTCATCGCGCTCTGCAACGATCCCTTCCAGTATCACACCACGCTCTTCTCCGAGGCGGATCGGGAGGTCGATGCGGGCCAAGGTCTCGGCAATGGGGCCCTGAGCGACAACAGTACCGGCTTCCAGTGCCACCAGATAATCAGCCAGGCGACTCACCTCGTCGGGGGAGTGGGTAACGTACAGTACCGGAATTTCCAGCTCATCGCGCAGCCGTTCCAGGTAGGGGAGGATCTCCTGCTTGCGCGCCAGATCGAGGGCAGCCAGCGGTTCGTCCATGAGCAGGAGCCGGGGGGATACGGCCAGCGCCCGGGCAATACCGACCCGCTGCCGTTCACCACCGGAGAGCCGCTCAGGCTTGCGCTCCAGCAGGGCGCCAATTCCCAGCAGTTCAATGGCATGATCCAGACTCACCTTCTGCTCCGCTTTTGATCTCGTTAACCCGTAACGCAGGTTCCCGAGAACGGTGAGATGCGGAAAAAGGCTCGCTTCCTGGAACACATACCCCAGGGGGCGCTTATGAGTCGGCAGAAAGGTCCGGTCGTCCTGCCAGACCTCGCCATTGAACGACAGAAAGCCACGCTCTGCCCGTTCCAGCCCGGCTATGCAGCGCAGCAGCGTGGTTTTGCCGGAGCCGGACTGACCGAAGATGGCGGTGACGCCGCGTCCAGGCAGGTCCAGATCCAGGCCAAGGGTAAAACCGGGCCATGTGACGTGAAAGCGTGCGGTAATCCGGTCCATGGCCTATCCTTTCCGGGCGCCGGGGCGCCAGGCGTAGATTGCCAGCAGCACCAGAAACGAGAATATCAGCATGACTGCGGCCAGGCGGTGTGCCTGACCATACTCCAGTGCCTCCACATGATCATAGATCTGCACCGAGGCGACGCGGGTGCTGCCGGGGATGTTGCCGCCGATCATCAGCACCACACCAAACTCTCCGACAGTATGGGCAAAGGTAAGAATCGACGCGGTGAGATAGCCGGGCAGAGCCATGGGGAGGACAACGGTGAAGAACGTATCCAGCGGTGAAGAACGCAGGGTTGCGGCGACCTCCAGAGGGCGGTCCCCAACCGCTTCAAAAGCATTCTGCAGCGGCTGTACCATGAACGGCAGCGAGTAAAAGACCGACGCCAGCACCAGCCCCCAGAAGGTGAAGGGTAATGCTCCGATCCCCAGGGCACGGGTCAGGTGCCCCACCGGTCCATACGGCCCCATGGCCAGCAGCAGATAGAACCCGAGCACCGACGGCGGCAGCACCAGCGGCAGTGCTACGACTGCACCGATCGGCCCCTTCCAGCAGGAGCGGGTACGCGCCAGCCACCAGGCGACCGGAGTGCCGATCATCAACAATATGATGGTGACAATGGTTGCAAGCTTGATTGTCAGAAGTATGGCCTGAAGGTCGCCGCTCTCGAGGAACATGGTCATGTACCCGTTAAATCCGGTATCCGTACGAGCGGATAATTTTTTTGGCTTTTTCGGTTTTGAGATAGGCCATCAATGCTTTGGCCGCGGCATTGTCTCTGCCGGTGGAGAGCAGTACGGCGTCCTGACGTATGGGACTGTGCATTGTGCCCGGCACGATCCAGGCTGAGCCGCTGGTCACTCTGCCGTTCTTCATGACCTGCGACAGAGCGACAAAACCGAGCTCGGCATTGCCGGTGCCGACGAACTGATAGGTCTGGGAGATGTTCTCCCCCTGCACGAATTTGGGCTGGAGTGCCTTCAGCCGCCCCAGCCTTGTCAGTACTTCCACTGCCGCAGTACCGTACGGCGCCAATTTCGGATTGGCAATGGCAATTTTGTTGAAGTGTCCCTTCCTCAACACCTCACCTTTCGGATCTACGAAACCTGGCTGCGCCGACCAGAGCACCAGTGTCCCGATGGCATAGGTAAAGCGGCTGCCGGCAACGGCCAGACCATCTTTAACCAGCTGGGACGGTGTCTCGTCGTCAGCGGAGAGAAACAGCTGGAATGGTGCACCATTTTTGATTTGGGCGAAGAATTTGCCGGACGAGCCAAATGCCAGCTCCGTTTTGTAGCCGGTATCCTTTTCGAATTCTGCGGCTATCTGCTTCATGGGAGCGGTAAAATTGGCCGCCACGGCGACGTTGATCTCGGCAGCCATGACAGGGATGGCGAGCAGGATGCTCATGAGCGCAAGGAACGTGCTTCTTATCAGTATCGTCATATTCATTGTGTCCTTTCTGTCTGCTATTCAGCAGGAAGTATAGAGGCCTTGATATCGGAGGGTGTGCCGAAATAGACTGACGACAAAACAATAATGTCAATTCCGGTTGCGGCATACGCTGCCGCATTGGCTTCATTGATGCCGCCGGCGGCGGAAATCAGGATGTTCGGGGTGACTGACCGTATCGCGGCCACGGCATCTGCGAGTTCGGCTGGTCCTATTTTGTCGAGCTGCACGACGTCGGCGCCGCTGCGGGCAACCAGCAGAGCTTCTTCACCGGAATCGGCTTCGACGATGATTTTAGTTTCACATGCCTTCTTTTTCAGCTCCGCAACGAAGCGAGGCGCATTTTCAAGGCCACCCAGAAAGGCGGAATGCTGCTTGAACACCAGTATCGACTCCGATAGCCCCAACCGGTGAGGCAGCGCACCACCGGCGGTAATTGCCTTGATCGCGATCTTTTTGGTCCCGGGAAACGATTTGCGGGTGGCCACAACCGCCAGTGCGGGGTTGATGTCATGGCACGTGGCGACGATGCGGTGCGTCCGGGAGGCAATGCCCGAGGCATATTCCAGCAGGTTCAAGGCCACCTTCCAACCGGCATGCAGGGCCTGTGCCGTTCCATCGGCATGCAGAAATTCTCTGCCGGGCACCAGCGTTGTACCGCTCGGCATAGAGGAGGTGATTGTTGCCCCGCACTTCTGCAGCACCCTGGAAGCTTCTTCCGTGCCGCAGAGGGTCGTATCCTCCCGTGTGGAGAAGACGATTCGCCCCGGACGGTTGCCTATACCAAGCAGATGCGTCGTCAGGTCACCGTATGGAATATCCTCTTCTATGAAACGCTCGATATCGCTGTCAGGAAGACACGTGATCATATAACCCCTTTCCGTGATTCGTTATAGTTTAAACAATACAACGCTGTCCCACAAAAAAGGGACAGCAGCATTGATGTCCCTTTTTCTCTGTCAGCTGACGCCGATGATAACGCTTGATGCCTTGAACAGGGTGCAGGCGTGACCACCGACTTTCAGTTCAAGACGCTTGGCACTGTCATGGGTAATGACGGCGCTAACGGTGTTGCCGCCGCCGATTTCCACATCCACCTCGGTATTGACCGGTCCCTCGATGATCTTGGCAATGGTCCCGCAGAAAATATTGCGGGCACTGAGCTTGGCGTCATGCAGGTCGGTACCGATGATGACGGAACTGGCCTTGACGATGGCATAGGCCTCATTGCCGGTACTGAGCCCCAGATTGTCGATGGCGCCATTGGTGACGACGGCTGTCAGGGGGACACCACCTTTGAGTGAAAGGGTTACTTCCGCATTAACTGCGCCTTTGGTGATCTTGGAAACACTTCCTGAAAATGTATTACGTGCACTGACTTTCATGGATATCCTCCGCAAGAATTTGTACAGGCTCCCGGTATCGCCGAGCCTGTTTTCCAGGTTGTCCAGGAATTTACGATGCTCTTCCTGGATGGTATTGTACTGCGCGATTATTTTTTTCCCTTCGGCGGTGAGACTGGTGCCACCGCCCCCTTTGCCACCAGTCAAACGATCCACCAGCGGCTTTTCCGCCAGGTTGTTGATCAGGTTGACCGTATCCCAGGCGGTCTTGTAACTGATGCCGACGGCTTTGGCGGCCCTGGTGATCGACCCCAGTTCATCAATCTTTTCCAGCAACACGATCCGGTCGCCCCCGAGGAATTTATGATCTTCCCTGTTGAGCCAGAGATTTCCCGTGAGACCAATGGTGCTGCTAGTACGTTTCGTTGAAGTCGTTCCCATAGTACAAATCCTCACCAAGCAAAATTACTGACAACTCCTGACTAATAATAGTAGCCGTTGATTTCGTAATGTAAAGATTTATATACCGATCTGATGTTCCGTTACACATCAGCACATGAGCACTGCCGCACAACTATTGGGCACGTAATAATCAGAACAGCATCTGTGCCTGAAATCTTACCTGTTGGTCGTCGGTTGCGTGTGGTCCCTTGTTAAAGGAGATGGCTGCCTGCTTATGGATATTTGTATAATCTGCCTGCAGTTTCAGATTGTGGTTGTTTATGTACCAGGATACGGCGGTAGTGTTCTCAATCCAGTGGTCGTTGGATGCAATGTGGTTCGGATCAAAGTATGAATAACGATAGGCGAGTTCAACTTTTTTAGGAATGACGAAATATCCCGCCTGGCCATAAAACCCTTCTGCGATCAGATTGTGTTTTGTTGTCTGTCCTTCCGCAAAACCTTTAAAATATTCTCCGGTGGCAGAGAAACCTTTCCATTTAAATGCCGTGTCAACGCCGAAGGTAGTAAAGTCAATGGATTCAGCAGCGCTGAATGTACGGGCGGTCGGCGTGAGCTGGCTTCCGATGTTGTACCACCCGGCAGATTTGGTGAATCCGATATTGTTTGTTTCAAGCGCATATGTCGTTGTAGAAGTCCCATTCGACGTTGTCGTTGTACCAATTTTATTGAGCGTGTTTCGATAAAAACTGGAACCAACCGACCATAAGGGTTTCACGCTGTCATCAAGATCTCCCTCGGAATATTTCATGTCACCAAACGGATTGACAGCGATGCGTGCGGCAAAAGCATTGTCAGCAAAGGAGCGGTATGTATTCTGCCCAACACCGCCGAGGCCGGCGACACTGTAATTGAAAAGTCCTTTTGCAATCGTGCCATGAATAGCCAGGCCGGTGTCATAACCGGGAACAAAAGCTGCCGTTACTGCAGACTGGTCAACAAACTGGAGAGCTGTAGAAGGAGTGATGAATTGCCGGCCAAACTGGACTTTGTCCTGGCCAAACGTGAACTGGACTTCATCAATCAGCCGGTAGTTTATCCAGGTCTCTTCCAGGAGTCCGCCATTGCTGGTTGTTCCGCCGGCAATATTGGCAAAATTAATTGACATTTTATAGGTCACATCGGGAGAGTATGCATAGCCATTAAGCAGTAACTTGATCCGCTTCAACTCGAACTTGCTGTATTCCTGAGCCTGCTTTGCAGCAGTATTGTTGGCATCATCCGGATCCAGCAGGGTATAACGGACCTGATAGGAAGCGCCGATGGAACCACTGAACTTCCGGTCATCCGAAGTAAAGGTAAACCCTTTTCCCACCTTGTATTGGATCGGACTACTCTTCATGATTTCCTTATAGTCATCCTCCGTGATGACTCCTTTTTCTTTCAGCACATCTTCCAGGCTCTTGGCAGACGCCATTCCACTTTGGCCTGCAACAACCACCATCCCTGCTGCCACAACTAATTTCTTCATAACGTTCTCCTCTCTTTTTTAGACCAACAAAATTGCATGCACACCACTCGAAAGTGGATCAATCGGTCTTCAATGGGGTGCCGGAGCAAACACTGTGCGGACAGTGGTGGCATATTTACGACTATCAAGCTGCATATCTCAGCCTCCTTTCATTTCGTTATATAATCTACAATATAGCGATTTGCAAAAAAATCAGCCCAGCTTTCCGATCAGTTCCCCATTCCGCAGGGCGTTGCGCACAGCGCCAAGCATGGCGTCCATCTCTTCGAAGCGGACCAGATTGGCCCGTTCTTCCTGGCTGGTATCGATAATAGTGGCGATGCCGCCGTTTTTGAAAACCAGGCGCCGGTCTCCCATCAGGGCCAGGATTGGGTCGTGGGTGGCCATGAGCACGATCTTGCGCTTGTCCACCAGCGTGTGCACCGCCCGCTTGCGGTCGATGCCGGCATTTTCGATTTCATCGATCAGGACAATGGGCGACGTACTGAGACAGGAGGTGTCGGCAATCATCAAGGCGCGCGACTGCCCTCCGGAAAGAGCCGTAACCGGCGTCTGCGGTGTGAATTTTTCCCCGGCCAGATCGTTGGCCAGCTTGATGATGGCAGCGGTTACCGAGGAAATATCATCAACCATCCGGCTTTCGGCGTGCATGGTGATGAATTCCTCCACCGTAAGATCCATGACGAAATTCATGTTCTGTGAAAGTTGCGCGACCAGTTTATGCTCGATGGAAAAACGCTGGGACGGATCGGGCGCGGCGCCGTTAATCAGAATGTTGCGCCCGGTAGGCGTGTCTCCCTGGGCCATCCATTCGATGTCAGCCAGAAAACGGCTTTTACCCGAACCGGTCGGACCGACGATACAGATCACCTCACCCGGCTTCACGGTCAAGTCGAACTCCTCCGCCCGGCCGCTCTTGTCATGTCCGCCCCGGATGGTGATGGATTCGATGTGGGCGCTATCGATGCCGCTCTTCAGATTTTCCAGCAGTTCCATAAAAGCCGTGAAACGTTCGGCCAGAGTTTGCCGCTCAAGTCCCAGGTCCTCAAGCAGTTCCGCGTCCAGAGAGGCGAAATAATCCGCCGTACTGATCTCTTCGGCCGGCAGTTCCAACCCGATCGAACTGAAGAAATCTCCGGCAAAAGGCGCCAGACGGAGAAGTTCAGCCGTGGGGAGGGAAATCAGCTCCCTATTTTCTGTATCAGTCGGCATCGGCATCCTTTATTTGAAATCCATCTTTTTGACGTTGCCCATCTGGAAATCGCTACCGATCTTGCGTTGGCCGAGACAATAGGAGCAGAGGGCAGCCGGCATGCTGAAGCGCAGCAACCGCCCTTCCAGATCGGGGGTCTCCGGCGCATTGAGCAGCAGTTTGCCCAGTTCGTGCCCCCCCTGGCCGGTCAGGCCGTTGACGTTAATGATGGTGGCGTTGGCGTTGACCTGGCGTACGCGGTAGGAGAAAACTTCGCGCTCGGCCTGCGACACAATATCCCCCTTGGTGATGACCACCACATCGGACATTTTCAGCATCGGCCCGATCTTCTTGGGGGTGTCAACTCCGCTCAGGTTGTCGATCACGCAGACCGCCAATACCCCCTGAATATGCGGGGCACAGCGGTTGCAAAGCCCGGCGCTCTCGATCACCAGCAGATCAAAACCTTTTTCCGCCCCCCAGGAGAGACAATCACTAACGTTGCTGACAAAGAAATGGTCGGGACAGAGGTTGCCCGACAAGCCGCTCATGACCGCCACCCCCTGCTTTTCATACACAGTCTGGTCCTGGGTGGAAAGACTGTCGAACTTCACGACGCCGACGTGCACCCCTTCCCGCTGCAACGCCGCAATAGCCTTGATGGTGACGGCGGTCTTGCCCGATGATGGGGGGCCGGCTATCGTGATCAGTTTCATTGCGGCTCCCCACGGAACGCCTGCAAAAAGGAAGCATTGGTGTCGGCAATCAAAGCCTTGAGGTCATTGTTTTTGACATAATCCCAGCCGATCCACTTGAAGGTGGCACTCTCCGGCAAGCGGTTGTCAACCTCGGGATGCACGGCCGGAAAAGCCGCTCCGGCACAGATTGCCGCCACTTCAGGGCCGTTCAGGAAATCGATCAGATTGCGCAGCTCCTCGCGCTTATCCGCCTTGACCAGCATGGTGACCGGGCTGACAAGGGCGCCGTCCGCAGGCCACACGATGGTGACCTGTTCACAGTTTTTGATATTGTTGGCAAAGAAAAGCGGCATGATGCTGATGGCCGGCGTATTCTCCCGGCCGCTCCCGGCCGACTTGACCATCTGCGACGGGTGCCAGCCCCAGGCGACATTGCGCCCCAATTGGGCCAGACCGGCGCTGCCGAAATCCTTGTAGAGAGCAAGAAGAAGAGTCTCGCAAAAGGTGCCGTCGTGATTACCGCGAATAGCGATGCTTTTCTCATATTCCGGCCTGAGCAGGTCTGCCCATTTTTCAGGCATCGGCCGATCTCCCAGGCGCGTATGATCCACGACCAGTACCAGCAGGTTCATGGCCAGCATGCTGTAATGCCCGTCCGGGTCGGTTATGCCCATGGCAGCCAGGTGCCGGTCACCGCTATAGTCGGTGACGCTGGCAAACTGGCCGGTCTTGATAAACAGCTCCACAAAGTGTGGATGAAAGAAACTGTTGAAGCCGGGGGTGATGATGATATCCGGCATATCCGCCAGGGTCTCGAAGTGATCGGCATAGTCCGCATAGTCGATCTGGCTGTTGGCATTCCCCTCGATGCAAAAGGTCAAAGCGGTTCGTTGTCCCGGCGGAAGAGCGGCCAGGAAACCGTTAAAGGCCTCTTCCAGCGGGATTTTAAGCGGACAGGGAAGCAGGGCAAGGAGGTTCAGGGTGCTTTGTGCACGGAGAGGCGCTGACTGCCCATCGGTTCCGGTCATCCCGGCAGCTATGGCATCATCCAGCATGCTGCTGAACTGATCGGTATTGATTTTCGCCGTCTTGAGAACGGTGCGCAACCTTACTGCGGCACCAAACGTCTCACGGATCTTCTCATCCGCGAACATGCCCAACCCCGAGGTTCTGAAAAGCGGAAGTGTTTCCGGGTGACGCTCAATGACCTCACGGACGGTCAGATCGAGAAGTGTTACTGACATTGCCGGTTCCTTGAAATTCCCCATTTGATTGCTACAACCCGACGTCAGTCCGCTTAGTTCACGGACATTCATGATTACTGCCGGGTAGTGACTAACTCTTTTCTTTACATACTGCATGCCAAGTTTAAATAAATAATAAACATGCTTAAATTCAGTGTGTTACATACGAGACAATACTTTCGTTATATCTTTAAATATACAACGAATGGCCAACAAATAATCAGGTGCCACAAAATGGTGCGGCCTCTTATGGCACAAATCCGGCAGCATCGACGCATCTGGCGAGCCAAAACCGGCCCGATGCATAAAAAGTAAACAGGCATCTTTTTATCTTTGCAGTGGTGCGTATGATGATTTGACCAATTATCCCGGTTCAGGTACATATTGCGGGCTTTAATGACTTGCGTAAGGCGAAAGACAACCGTCGGTTTTAATATGCAGGTGTCAACCAAAAGGTACATTGCACTATGCCCCACTCTCCCACAATCAGATTTGATGCCTTCGGTGGAGGGCCATTTGCTTCTTCATGGCGTTTCGGCGGCTACATCAAAACCGTCGTCGCTACGCACATCCACGAAGTCGTCACTGTTCTGGCCCAGGCAGAACAAGCTGCAGCAGACGGCCTGTATGCGGTCGGCTTCGTTGCCTACGAAGCGGCTTCCGCGCTAAATCCGGATCTTCCCTCTGCTCCACCGCTTGCAGGCCTGCCGCTTGCCTGGTTTGCCATCTTCCGGGACCGGTACAGCGTAACGGCTGGCGAGGGGCTATCCGCCTCACCGGCAGAGTTCTCCCTTGAGCCACGCAAACGTGTGGAAGAATATGCCGAAGAGATCGGGCGCATCCACGACTACATTGCCGCTGGTGACAGTTATCAGGTAAATCACACCTTCACCCTGAACGGGACTTTCACGGGAAATCTGCAAGATGTGTACTCGCGGATTGGCACGGCGCAACAGGCTCCATTCTGTGCATACCTGGACATTGGCCGTTTCACCATTCTTTCAGCTTCACCGGAGCTGTTTTTTTCATTGAAGGATGGCACCATTATCACCCGACCCATGAAAGGCACCGTCCAGCGCGGGCGCTGGACAGAAGAAGATCGGGCCGCCATCGGGCAACTCCGCAACAGCCCCAAGGAAAGAGCCGAGAACCTGATGATCGTTGACCTGCTGCGCAACGATCTCGGTATTGTGGCCGAGACCGGCTCCGTGAACGTAGCATCTCTCTTCGAAGTGGAAACGTATCCGACTGTCCACCAGATGACCTCCACTATTTCCGCGCAACTCCGTCCAGGCACCACCTTGACCGGTGTTTTTCGAGCCCTGTTCCCGTGCGGGTCGGTAACCGGAGCTCCGAAGCGGCGCAGTATGGAAATAATTGCCGAACTTGAAAACGCGCCACGCGGAGTCTACTGCGGGGCTATTGGCTGCATAGCCCCGGGTGGCGAAGCTTTTTTTTCCGTGGCCATTCGCACCTTGCTACATGATGCATACTCAAACACAATGACGATGGGGGTTGGAAGTGCCGTTACCTGGGATTCAAAGGCGTCACTGGAATATGCCGAATGGTTGAGCAAGGGAGCATTCATCAAGCGCCGGGACGATGATGTACAGTTGATCGAATCGTTGCGGTTGGAGAACGGTGCCTACAATCTTCTGGATCAACACATAACC
>JAQUCU010000051.1:2968-16077 GCA_028686055.1 Desulfuromonadaceae bacterium | reverse complement strand
ATCGGCGAGTCGCTGGAAAGGCTGGGGTGGCGTTGATGGACTCACGTGGCATGAAGCCTGAAGAGATTGAAGGGGAATCATTCCGCATCATCGACGCCGAAGCCGGAGATCATGGCTGGCCCGCAGCGGAATGGCAGGTTGTGCGTCGCGCCGTACACACCAGCGCCGACTTTGAGTACGTCCAGTCAATGGTACTTTCCGAGGGTGTGATTGAAAAGGCGGTTGCCGCTCTGAAAAGCGGGGCCGGCATTGTCACCGACACCAACATGGCTCTTTCCGGAATCAGCAAGCCGCGCCTGAACTCTTTGGGGTGTACGGTAACATGTCATGTCGCCGACCCGGACGTTGCCGAACTGGCAGAAACCGAAGGGGTCACCCGCTCCATCGCCGCCATGCGCAAGGCCGTCGCCAACCGTGACAACCGTATCTTTGTGATCGGCAACGCCCCGACGGCGCTGTTTGAGCTGCTCCGGCTGATTGAAACAGGGGAGGCGGAACCGGCTCTGATTATCGGCCTGCCGGTCGGGTTTGTAGGTGCAGAGGAAAGCAAAAACGCCTTGGCCTCCGGTGGTCATGACATCCCGTTCATAACCAACATCGGACGCAAGGGTGGCTCCAATGTCGCTGCCGCGGTAGTGAATGCTTTGGCGATTCTGGCCAGCGGGAACGGGTACTAAATGGCCAACATCATCCTGCTTGCGGTCTGCCTTCTGGCAGGAATCGGCCTCAATAAAACCGGGCGGTTCCCGGCCGCAACACCTGCGGCCCTGAACGGCTTCATCATCCATATTTCACTGCCGGCGCTGGCAATCCTGTATATCCACAACCTTAAGATCGACGCCTCCCTCCTGCTCACGGCGCTCATGGCCTGGCTGGTTTTCCTCGCCGCCTGGGGTATTTTTGCCGCCGCAGGCAGGATTTTTAACATGGACCGGCAGCGGGTCGGTGCACTGATCATGGTCGCAGGACTGGGTAATACCTCCTTCGTTGGCCTGCCTATGATTGAGGCCTATTTCGGCAAAGAGTACCTGGGGATCGGCATCATCGCCGATCAGCTCGGGTCGTTCATGGTGCTCTCCACCCTTGGCATCCTCGTGTCGACACTCTATTCCTCAGGGGACGTCTCTCCGAAACTGATGGTACGGAAAGTTCTCATGTTCCCGCCATTTCAGGCGCTGCTGCTGGCATTCCTGCTCCGCCCCCTCCCCTTTCCCCTCTGGACGGTCACGATCCTGGAAAAACTGGGTGCAACCCTGACCCCGCTGGCACTGGTATCAGTAGGCTTCCAGCTGCACTTTGGCGGCATCCGCGAGGTGGCAAAACCTTTGGCAGCGGGTCTGGGCTACAAGCTGCTGCTGGCTCCGGCGCTGATCTGGTTCCTCTATTCCGTCGTCCTGGGCGCATCCGGTACCATTACCCGGATAACTATTTTTGAGGCGGCCATGGCCCCGATGATAACCGCAGGTATTATCGCCATTGATCACGATCTCGAACCGCGGCTGGTGACGCTGATGCTGGGGGTCGGCATCCCACTGTCTTTTGTAACGCTGCATGCCTGTCATCTGATTCTGACGAGGATAGTGTGAAAAAGCAGCTGCGCTCCGGATACACCACGGGGGCCTGCGCAGCTGCGGCGGCCAAAGGCGCCGTGCTGATGCTGATGAATCAGACCGTGGTCACTGACACCGGCATTGATCTCCCGGCAGGAGTCAGAGCCGAATTTCAGCTGCATGGGCAATCGTTTTCGCCGCACGGGGCAAGCTGTTTCGTGGTTAAGGATGCCGGCGATGATCCTGATATAACCAACGGGGCTGAAGTACATGCGACGGTGACGTCAAATCCCCTCCGTCCCGCCTTTGAAAAGGGGGGGAGTAAAATCATCATCGCCGGCGGGGTCGGCATCGGCAAGGTCACCAAGCCGGGGCTGGCGGTTCAGCCAGGCGGATGGGCCATAAATCCGGTCCCGCGCCAGATGATCGAGCAGGCGGTCAACTGTGTGCTGTCTGAATTCAACATTCAGAAGCGGGAATTAAGAATCGTCATTTCAATTCCCGATGGTGAAGAACGGGCAAAAAAAACCCTCAACGCCAGGCTCGGTATCATCGGAGGGCTTTCGATCCTCGGCACGACCGGCATTGTTCGCCCCATTTCTGCCAAGGCCTGGACAGATACGATTGATGCCGCCCTCGATGTTGCCAAGGCCTGCGGCTGCCGGACCGTTGTACTTTCCACCGGCAGGAGCAGCGAAATGGCGGCGCAAAAGCATCTTTCCCCGCTCCCTGAAGAGGCCTATATCATGATGGGGGACCATGTGGCGTACGCTCTGCAGGCCTGTGCCAGGCGCGGTTACATGCAGCCGGTCATCGCCTGCCAGTTTGCCAAGCTGCTTAAAATAGCCTGCGGCTATGCAAATACCCACGCAGCGGCTTCCGACCTTGACCTGTCCCTGCTGCTGGAATGGGCAAAGGCAGCGCACGTCAGCTCCGACAACCAGGCGATTATTTCAAACGCCAATACCGCCCGTGAAATCGCCCTGGCAACGGGCTTTGACAGAACACTCATGGAAGTTGTGGCCGGTCGGGCCATGCTTGCATCTGACCTGCATGCTCCCGGCATCAAGATCCGCACCCTGCTGTGCGGGTACGACGGAGTTATTGTTGCATAGTCCACAAAAAGTATCCGATCTGAACCAGGAAACAGGAAACAGATGAAATTTCTCGCATTGACGTTGCTTTGCACCTTCTTGTGTTCAGCATCTCCATTGAGTGCCGCTGAAGCAGAACCGGACGGCCCTGCCATACCGCAGGAGGCCGGTGCCCCCACGCGCAGCCCGCTCTGCATTGCTTTCAACGGATTCAACACCCTGATCCGTGACGGACGGATCAGTAAAGCTGCCGCACGTTCCGAACTTCCGCTTAGACTGGCCGGGATCCGTGCCGAGTACTACGATCGTGGCGGCAGGGACTATTCACCGGCACAGTGGGTTTTTCCGGTAGCGGGCTACAATGCCGGTGCAATCGACAGAGGGGGAAACCACGGTTTTGTCTCCAGCGGCTACGATTTTTTCAGCGGCAACCGCCACGGCGGCCATCCGGCCTACGATATTTTCATTCACGACCGTAACCAGGACAGCCGCGATGACCGTAGCGGCAAGGCTGTAGGCGTACTCTCCATGACCGGGGGGACAGTAGTGGCGCTTGAAACGGAATGGCCGCAGGGAAGCAAATTGCGCGGGGGGAAGTATCTCTGGGTTTATGATCCTGCCAACGACCTGCTGGTATACTACGCCCATAATGACGCATTGTTTGTCGAACCTGGAACCATCGTCAGGCCGGGGGACCTCCTGGGCACGGTCGGACGGAGCGGCCTTAACGCCGCAAAACGGCGCTCACCGACACACCTGCATTTCAGCGTGCTCCATCTTAAAAACGGCCAGCCGCTACCGGTACCGGTTTACCGTGACCTGCAACACGCCAAAGTCATGCCTTAAATACAAAAGGCCTCCCGATTCATCAGGGGGCCTTTTGTGCGGAGTCCAATTAAAACTTATCTTCCCGCTAACTTGCTTTCCCAGCGCCAGGCATCCGCAACTATTGTCTCAAGGCTGTTATAACGCGGCTGCCATCCGGTCAGCGTCCTGATCCTGTCGGCCCTGGCCACCAGTGAGGCCGGGTCGCCGGGTCGCCGCTCCGCCTCGATGACCTTCAGCTCTGCTCCGCTGACCTTTTCAACGACATCCAACACCTCACGGACACTGCTGCCATGGCCGTAGCCGACATTCATGGCGGTTGAATCACCGCCGTTTTCAAGGTACTGCAGGGCGCAGAGGTGGGCCGAAGCAAGATCTTCGATGTGGATATAATCACGGACGCCGGTCCCGTCGGGGGTCGGATAATCGGTGCCGTAGACACTGATACTGTCCCTCATCCCGAGTGCCGCCTGACAGGCGACCTTGATCAGATGTGTCGCCTCCGGTGTGCGCTGCCCCATACGGGCCTGCGGATCGGCCCCGGCCACATTGAAGTAGCGTAGCGCAACGTATTTCATGCCATGTGCCGCCGCGACATCACGCAGCATCCACTCGCTCATAAGCTTGGAGGTGCCGTACGGGTTGATCGGCGCCAGAACGCTATCCTCGGCGGCTACTCCGCCTTCGGGAATGCCGTACACGGCCGCAGTACTGGAAAAGATAAAACGGCTGACACCATGTTTTACACACATTTCCAGAAGCCCCAGGGTATTGCGGGTATTGTTGCCATAGTATTTGAGGGGCTTCGAGACCGATTCCGGGGCGATGATAGCAGCGGCAAAATGCAGGACGGTCGTAAAGCGATGGCGCTGAAACAGCTCCTCCAGCCGCTCCCGGTCGGCCAGTTCACCTTCTGTCAGCTCCTCGTCATGCGTCAGGGCATCACGAAACCCGGTGGAAAGGTTATCATAGACTACGACCGTGCGCCCTGACTCTGAAAGCTGACGCACAACATGACTGCCGATGTAACCGCAGCCGCCACTGACTAATATTGTTTCCGACATGTGAGCTCCGCTTTTATGAAATATAGTTTTGAATATTTTTTAAGGCCCGCTGAAGGTGCTCTGTGTTGTGCGCCTCAATCGTCCAGATTGCATCCGGGGCGTATCGCGCCAGGAGTGGGAAGAACTGCCGGAAACTGATGGCACCCTCACCCACCGGCAGATGCTCGTCGCACTGGCCATGATTGTCGTGGATATGGGTTTCGACGATATATCCGCCAAGTTCGCTGAACCACTCGTCAAGAGTGACATTTGTGAACATATTCCAGTGCCCCACATCGAAACAGTGTCTGAAGCAGGGAGCGTCGACCGCATCAAGCAGCGCCTTGATTGTTGACGGTTCTTTTTCAAAGATATTTTCAACCGCCAGGATCGTTCCAATTTCACTGGCCTGCGGAACAAATTCCAGCCAGAAGCCGATGCTGTTCTTCAGCCACTCCAGACGGTTGCCGCCGTAACGGAGGTCATCATAGCCCGGGTGCACCACGATTGCCAGCGGGCGGAGCAGGCCAGCCGCCTGCATGACCTGCTGAATGCGATGGCGGCTTGCAGCGCGGATGCTCGGATCAAGCGCCCCCGGGTTGAGATCGAGGAAAGGGGCATGGATCGTGGTCTTAAGTCCGGCGGCATGGATGGCGCCGGACAGTGAAGAGAGCTCTTCCCAGACAATATGGTCAAGCGAATCAGCAGAAAAAAACACCTCGGGGTTGATACGGTTGGCAATGGCGTACTCCAGATGTTCTGCCAGGCGATCGTACGGGACATGTGCGTGAAGCTTATTTTTCATGATACTCTTTCCTGTGCTCTTTAATGACTTCATCAGCAGCTGTGCGGCCGACCAGATCATCAAGCTTTTTAATAGATGTCGGGGCTCCAAGCACAATCAAAGTGTCACGTTCATCGATCTTTGTCTGGGAATGCGGATTAAAAACCATACTGCCATGACTCTTTTTAATTCCAACAATAATGACACCGATCTCCTTACGGAACCCGGAACTGACGAGTGTTTCACCGACAAATGCCGAATGAGCCGGGATGTTGATTTCCTCCATCTGCAATTCCAGATGTTCGTGGCCGGTGGCAATTTCAATAAAATCAACTACATTTGGCCGTAATATTGACTGCGCCATGCGATTACCGCCAATGGTATACGGCGAAACTACCTTGTTGGCTCCGGCCCGTTTGAGCTTGATGTCGGAGCCTTCTTCTCCGGAGCGGGCCATGATGTAAAGATCCTGGTTGAGTCCGCGTGCCGTCAGGGTGATATATACGTTTTCGGTGTCGGTAGTGACAACTGAAATAAGCCCCTTGGCCCTGTTTATACCGGCTTTGAGAAGCGTTTCATCGAGGGTGGCGTCCCCTTTTATGTACAGGTAGCCATCTTCATCAAGCCGTTCGGTGGCATCCACGTTTTTTTCAATAATGACAAACTTCAGCCCGCTTGCCTTGAACTCTTTGCAAATCAGCGAACCAATACGGCCGAAACCGCAAATGATATAATGTCCTGTAAGCGCATCAATCTGCTTTTCCACCTTTTTCCTCCCCATGATACGATGAATCTGCCCCTCGAACATAATCTGAGCCAGACTCCCGACGACATAGCCCAGCACGCTGACGCCGACAATAATCAATCCCATTGTGAACAGCTTGCCGCCGTCAGAAAGGTCGTGGACCTCTTTGAAGCCAACCGTTCCCAAGGTTATGACCGTCATATAGGCAGCATCGAGCAGACGCCATCCCTCGATGGACATGTACCCTATCGTCCCCCCGGATATGAGCATCAGGAAAACAAAAAACGAAATTTTGAGATGTCGCACCGGATCCATAGTTGAAGCAGATTACCCGCAAGGGCTCAAAAAAACAAGGCACTTTCTTTTGGCAGGGCAAGATACAGCAAACATCCCGCTGTTAATTTCAGGTAAAAAACATTCTTAATAAACAAAGCTACAGCGCGGTTATAATTGACAAATACTGCATACTGTATACAATGTTGCAAAACAATCCGGGGAGTTATATCAAAAAATGAAAAAAATACTGGGGAAACACCTTACGCTGCGTGAAAAAATACTGGAGAACATTCGTGATGCGATAGTTTCCGGCCGCCTCAAGGCGGGCAGCCGGGTATCAGAGCCCGAGCTGGCCGAGCGCTATGGGATAAGCCGCACCCCGATCCGTGAGGCCTTCCGCCAATTGGAATCGGAAGGGTATCTGACGGCAATCCCCCGCCGTGGCGCCGTCGTCAGCGAATTGAGCCCGAAGGATGTCGAAGAATTCTATGCCATCAAGAGCATCATGGAGGGATATGCGGCACGGCAGGCCTGTGAAAAGCTTACCGATAAAGACCTGGATCGACTGCAGGCCATCAACAGCAAACTTGCTGAGTTGGCTAAAACCGGTGACATCAAACATTTTTTCAAGGTCCATAATGACTTTCACGAACTTTTCATCAAGGCCGCTGACAACGAAAAGCTGCATGAATTGATAGCCGGCCTGGTAACAAAATTCCAACGCCTGCGCTTTACGTCACTGAGCCTCCCGGGAAGGATGGAGGTTTCGGTGCAGGAGCACGATAAAATTATCGACGCGTTCCGGAGAAAAGATGCCGATCTGGCTGAAACACTCGTCCGCAAGAATGCCGAGTATGGAGGCCGTGTGCTTATAAGCGGTACAACACCTGTCAAAAGTAGCTGACTCCGTTTTCAACTCGGAGTTTACGTCTCTGCAGGAAGCTGATATACTGCCTGCGGAGAAACTATTAATGACCCAATTTAAATCCATCGCCCTGATACCGGCTGCCGGCATGGGCAAGCGCATGGGCGCTTCTATCAACAAGCAGTATCTGCAGCTTAACGGCATGCCGATTGTCTCCCGTACCATTTCGTTTTTTGAGCAATCCCCTCTTATCGATTCTATCTATCTGGTGGTTCCCGCCGAAGAGATCCCGTACTGCCGGAAATATGTCATCGAGGCATGCGGCTTCAGCAAGATTGAAGCTATTGTTCCTGGTGGCAAAGAGCGCCAGAACTCGGTTATGAATGGTCTGAATGCGATGCGGGATCACGTTGCGGACGATGATATCGTACTTATTCACGACGGCGTCAGACCGCTGATAACCGAGCAGATTCTGTACGAATCGATAAGAACCGCCAGAGTCCACGATGGTGCCTTGGCAGCTGTCCCCGTCAAAGACACAATCAAAACGGTGCGTGGCGGCATCGTCACTGACACGCCTCCCAGGGAATCGCTGTGGCAGGCCCAAACCCCGCAGTCCTTCCGCTTTGCAAAAATTTTTCAGGCCCACCTGTCTGCCGAAGCTGACGGATTCATCGGCACAGACGACGCCTCACTGATAGAACACACCGGAGGAGAAGTGCATATAATCCGGGGTGATTATCGCAACATAAAAATAACGACACCTGAAGATCTGATCCTGGCTGAAGCATTCCTGGCTGTCATGGAGAGAGAGCGCACCCAATGCTAGCGCATACGCTTGACAGAATTTTAATTGTTGATGATGAACCGGAAATCGGTCATGTCCTTAAATCGTACCTTGATGGTGAGGGGTATGCTCCCTCGCTGGTATCTGATGGTTCAGCTGCGCTTGCCATGATCCTGAGCGAAAAAAAGTATTCAGTTGTGCTGCTTGACATCAGTATACCGGGGCTGGATGGCGTAACGGTCCTTAAACGCCTCCGGAATGCCGGCAGCGACACCGCTGTTATCATGATGAGCCGGCACGGCAGCGAAGATCTTGCCGTAGAGTGCATGAGAAACGGCGCGGATGATTATATTTCCAAACCGTTTGCCCTCAAAGAAATCCTGCAGAGGATTGAACAGGCCCGTGAACATCGCCGGGAACTAATAGAGAAACGACAATTGCAGCAGGAGAGAGAAGACTTCATCCTGATGCTTTCTCATGATATGAAAAACCCGTTGACCGCCGTAATCGGATCAATAGACATCATTCGCGAGGGATGCCTTGGCGCAATAAACGGAGAGCAGAAAGAATATCTGCAGTCGGCTATCGACAGCTGTAATGAAGTTGTCCTCATGATTGACAACCTTCTTGATATCAGAAAATTCGAAGCCGGAAAAATCAGGATGGCGATTCATCAGTACAACGCTCAGGAGCTTATCAGCAGAGTTGCCGATCAATTTTCCAGGCCGGCCAGGCATGACGGCATTGAACTTTCAGCCGAGCTGGAGCCCGGCACATCAATGATCTCAGTTGACAAGAACGCGTTTACCCGGGTGCTCGGAAATCTGCTCGTCAACGCCCTGAAGTTCACTCCGGAAGGGGGCAGAATAACCGTTTCCTGCCGTTGCATTTCCGGAGATGAGTCGCTTACACTCCATATACCGGATTATGCGACAGCTCCTCCGGATTTTGTTAAAAACGGCTGTTTTGTCAGGCTGGCCGTTCGTGATACCGGCAATGGAATTCCGCAGGACCAGCTGGATCGCATATTTGACCGCTATACCCAGTTCAACCGAAAAACAGAGCGGGAACGCGGCGGAGCCGGGCTGGGTTTGACATATTGCAAGCTGGCTATTGAGAGTTTTCATGGTATGATCTGGGCAGAATGTAAAAACGGGCAGGGGAGTGAATTTGTCATCCTTTTGCCCTGCTGTCCAGGCAGCAGCAACTGCAGCAATTAATCAATCCGGGGTGGGTATATAATGAAAAAAGCAATTGTGTTACTGCTGTTCGTAGTTGTTGCTGCAGCTTATAAAACGGCCGATGCAAACAGTCTTGATTTGAGTAAAGCAATCACGATCGGAAACGGGCCGAAGACGGTCGTTGAGTACACTGACCCCGATTGTCCCTTTTGCCGAAAAGCATCCAAATATTTTGAGGGGCGCAGCGATATCACCCGCCACGTCTTCTTTTACCCTCTCCCATCCCACCACAGGTCAAAAGAAAAAGCCCGGTATGTTCTTTCACAACGGGACAAGGCCAATGCCTACCACATGATCATGTCCGGCTCTCTTGACAAAAAAACCGGCCTAAAGGCTACAACCGCAGGAATCAGGCTGCAAGAAGAGCAGCTTGAGATCGCCAGAAAAAATAAAATTGATGCCACACCGACGTTTGTCATTAACGGCAGAATTATCGAAGGATTTGATCCGGTGAAAATTGAAGACGCACTTGGCAGATAAAACTAATTTCCGCATCATGAAGCAGGGTGGTGCGCTGCGTACGCCACATTAGCCGGCAAACAGCACGTCACACCGAAACTAAAACTCCATCGGCATCGCCTTGATCTGCTTGGCCGTAAAGACCGGCCCATCCTTGCATACATACACGTTACCCACGTTGCAGCGGCCGCACTTGCCCAAGCCGCACTTCATCCGGTTTTCAAGTGTTGTGTAAACCTGCTCATCACCGAACCCGAGCTTCTCCAGCACCGGCAGAGTGAACTTGATCATGACCGGCGGCCCGCAGACCAGAGCGATCGTATTCTCCGCTGCCGGTGCCGTTTCTTCGAGAATTGTCGGCACAAAGCCGACCCTGCCATCCCACTCCGGACCGTTACCGCCCGGATCCACAGTCTTCACCAGACGTACATCCGCCCGTTCCTGCCATTCCTGCAGTTCCCGCTTATACACCAGGTCACTTTCCGTTCGGGCGCCGTAGACAATAGTGATGTCACCAAACTTGTCGCGCAAGTCAAGACAGTTCCAGATCAGGGTTCTGAGCGGCGGCAGGGCAATCCCTCCGGCGACAAAGACCAGATTCTTGCCGTAGAATTCTTCAATCGGGTAGGAATTGCCGTAAGGTCCTCTGACCCCCATGCTGTCCCCCACTTCCAGACGGCGCAACTCCTCGGTCACCCTCCCCACCGAGCGGAAGCTGCATTCGATATGTCCCTTTCGGGTTGGTGATGAAGCGATGCAGAATGTTGATTCGCCGGCGCCAAATGCCGAGTATTCGGCGAACTGGCCGGCACGGAAAGCAAAACCATCCCTGACATGCTCATCCTGAAATACCAGGCGCAGAGTACGTACATCGGGAGTTTCGTCGACAACCTCTGCTACGGTGGCCAGATGGGGGAGGTATATGTTCTTGTTAGTATCACACATGATTTAACCCAATGTTAAATATTGAATTTTGGAATACATATTGAACCGATTCTGCTTTTGTGCCGCTCAATTCAACATTCAGAATTCATAATTGTATCTATAATTGCCTTTATATCAATCCCGACCGGACAGATGCGAACACATCGGCCGCAGCCGGTGCAGAGGGTCTGGCCAAATTTATCGTTATAATATTTAAACTTGTGCATGATACGGTTGCGGTAACGCTTGGGCTGAAGGTCGCGCGGATTGTGCCCGGAAGCGTGGTGGGTAAACTTCCAGAAACCGCAGGCATCCCAACTTTTGCGGCGCTTGCCGGCTTTTTCAGTGCCTTCGTCAACGATGTCAAAGCAGTGGCAGGCCGGGCAGACAAATGCGCAGGCGCCGCAGCCGACACAGCGGACGGCGACACCGTCCCAGAGCGGATCTTCGAAGTGCTCGTCCAGCCAGCCCTTGACCTTCTTCACGTCGATTTTTTCTGTTTGCGGTGCGGCCAGCGGGAGCGTTTTGGCTTTTGTCTGTCCGGTAAAAAGTTCCTTGTGGTTAGTGATGAGCTGTTCACCCTTGGCACTGCAGCTCTCAAAAGCGTAACCGCCCCCGACGAGCGGAGTCAGGAACAGGTCGCTCCCTCTGGTTTCGGTTGGAGAGAGACCGACGGCGGTGCAGAAGCAGGCATCGTCGGCAGTTGTGCAGGCTAGGCCGATGATTGTTGTCTTTCTGCGCCGCTCCAGAAAGAATTCATCCTTGTAGTCCCACGAGAAGACGGCATCCAGCACCGGAATCGCCACCGCGTCGCAGGGGCGCACCCCAACCAGCACTGTCTCGGGAAAACGTGCCGGATCGACATCCGTCAACTTGACCTGCTGTCCCTCCTTCTCGTAAGACATGAGCTCTTCGCAGACAGGGAAAAAAGCTTCCTTTGCCGAACGGCGGGGGAGCAGGCCAGTCACCATCTCAGTGGAGCTTGTAAGCGGTTCGTAAAGCGGGATTCCGGCACTCATGCGTGGTGCGACCACACGTCTGCCTTCGGCAATAAGGTTGTCAAGGAGAGTATTCAGATTTTGTTGGGAAATATATTTCTTCATCGGCATCCTTACTTGATGAACGATTGATCGTCTTTTTCGGTGTAGGTAGTCAACGGGCCCCTGTCATTAACCTCGAAGCCGGCTTCGTAGTCAAACAGCTCCTTCAGCTCCTTAGCCATTTTGCGGTTAAGGAGATTCAAGGGGATGTCCATCGGGCAGACCCGTTCGCATTCGGCGCACCCGGCGCAGCGGCCGGCCAGATGCATGGCGCGAACGATGTGCCAGGCGGTGTTGCCGGCCGGACGCGGTGTGGTCTCCACCATCTGCGGTCTGTTGCGGTCACAGAGGCACTGTTCGCAGAAGCAGAATGGGCAGACCTGGCGGCAGGCATAACACTTGATGCATTTGGCGAACTGCTCTTTCCAATAGGCCCAACGTTCGGCCGGGGCCAATGCCTCCAGGCGGGCGATCTCGGCCGGGTACTTTCCCTCCAGTTGCGGCGGTGGTGGAAGGGCCACGTCCGGTACAAAATCGCAGCCTGTCGGCAGATGGGCATCACATTCACAACATTTGGAGGCGATTGTCTCTGTTGTCAGTTCTGTGGCCGGTTGTACCGTGGAGGCCAGCACCCCGACGCAGGGAATGCCAATCAAATACAGATCTTCGTGTTTTAACTGCGATTCCCCCATCAGCCCAACCAGAGCTTTGAGGTCACACCCCTTAGCCACGATGCCGACTTTCCCGGTTTTAGGAATTTCTTTTTTGGCCTTGGTCAGATAAACGGCAAGGTTGTTGACGCAGGCTGGCGTAAAGATCAGCTTTTTCGCATCATCATGGTCAGTGATGATGATCGGCTGGGCCGAGCCCTTGCGGCGGCCGGCAGCGTAACCGACGATAGCTGTCACCTCTCCGGCCGAGAGGACGCGCGCAGCCTCGGTCTGGATGGCCTCGCTGATGGTGCTGTAGATGGATGTATCGATTGGCTGGTTATTCATGCATGACCTTTATCAACTGGTTCGTTTTATCCCCCCTTTCAAAAAGGGGGAGGTAAATTTAGATGGCGTTATACGCTTCTTGCAATTCCGGCGTATTGATGGCGCCAGACCACTGTTCCTCCATCGCCAGATCCTTAAACTCCACCATCGGCCCCATAGCCCGCACTTTTTCGGTCAGGTCGGTAACAACTTCGACCCATTTGCCACCTTCCGCTGCCGAAACCCAGGAAAACTGGAGGCGATTCAGATCAACGCCAATAAACTCAAGGAGTTTTCGGAAGGCAGCGAATCTGCGCCGGGCGTGGAAATTACCGGCAATGTAGTGGCAGTCGCCAGGGTGACAACCGGAGACCAGTACCCCGTCGGCGCCCTGCTGGAAAGCCTTCAGGATGAAGACCGGGTCGATGCGCCCGGTACAGGGAAACTTGAGCACGCGCACATTGGCCGGGTACTGCATCCGACTGGTGCCGGCGAGGTC
>JAQUCU010000051.1:0-2868 GCA_028686055.1 Desulfuromonadaceae bacterium | reverse complement strand
TGCTCATCGGTATATCCATCCAGCTCGACACTCTTCGATGGACAGGTCGCCTGACAGGTGCCGCAGCCAGCGCAAACGCCCGGATTTACATAGGCAACGACCTTGATCAGGTTGCCTTGGCGGTCTCTGATTTCTTTTTCCTCTACAGCTCCGTAGGCGCAGACCTTTTTGCAGGCGAAGCAGCCGACACAGCCCGCTTCGCGCACTTTTGCGACGATAGGTTCCCGTTCAAGTTGATCCCTGGAGAAGAGCGTCATCACTTTTGCTGCCGCCGCACTGGCTTGGGAAACTGTTTCCGGTATATCCTTGGGCCCCTGGCAGGCGCCGGCCAGGTAGATACCGGCGGTGGCACACTCTACCGGACGCAGTTTGGCATGCGCCTCTGAATAGAAATGATATTTGTCGTATGATATCCCCAGTTTCTGGGCCAGGGTGTCGGCACCCTTCTGGGGCGTGACAGCGGTCGCCAGAACAACCATATCGGCTTCGATCTCGACCTGGACACCGACAGCGATATCGCTTCCCATAACGACGATCTTGTCACCTTTCTGGTAGAGACGTGAAACCATGCCGCGGATGTAGACCGCTTCCTCTTCCTCAATCGAGCGGCGCCAGAATTCGTCGTAGCTTTTGCCGGGGGTACGGGCGTCCATGAAGAAGACGTAGGCCTGGCCGTCGTGCACTTTATGGTGATAGAGCATGGTGTGTTTGGCGGTATACATGCAGCAAACCTTGGAACAGTAGGAGATCCCTTTTTCACGGGCACGGGAGCCGATGCATTGAATGAAGACAATTTGCTTCGGTTCCTTACCGTCGGATGGGCGCAGGATCTTGCCGCCGGTCGGACCGGAGGCGCTTGCCAGACGCTCGAAGGTCATGCCGTCGATGACATCCGGGATCTTTCCGTGACCAAATTCGCCGTACCCTTTGATCGGGGACCCCTTCGGTTTTTCATCGATGGTGTAGAGGTCGAAACCGGTGGCGACGACGATCGCTCCGACCGCCTCGACGATCAGACGGTCCTGCTGTTCGAAATCAACCGCGCCAGGTCCGCAGACCTTCTGGCAAACGCCGCATTTTCCGGTTTTAAACATGGTGCAGTTGTCACGGTCGATAACCGGCGTATTCGGCACCGCCTGCGGAAAGGGGACGTAGATGGCGGTCCGCATGCCGATGTTCTGGTCAAATTTATTCGGTATCTTTTTCTGGGGACATTTGGTCATGCAGACGCCGCACCCGGTGCATTTGCCTTCATCCACCGAGCGGGCTTTTTTCTTGATCGTAACCTGGAAGTTACCGATGTACCCTTCGACGAGTTCGATTTCACTGTAGGTATGGAGGGTAATATTCGGATGGTTGGCGACGTCAACCATCTTCGGAGTCATGATGCACTGGGAACAGTCAAGTGTCGGGAAGGTCTCGGACAACTGCGCCATATGGCCGCCGATGGAGGGTTCCCGCTCGACCAGTATGACTTCATGGCCGCAATCGGCAATATCGAGGGCCGCCTGGATGCCGGCGATGCCGCCGCCTATGATGAGAGAGCGCTTCGTGACCGGTACCGTAATGGCAGGCAGTACCCGGTTCTTCTTGACCCTCTCAACCATCATGCCGACAATATCTATCGCCTTGACAGTCGCCTCCTCCCTGTCTTCGTGAACCCAGGAGCAGTGTTCACGAATGTTGGCCATCTCGCACAGGAAAGGGTTCAGTCCAGCCGCTTCAACAGCCTTGCGAAAGGTTTTTTCGTGCATACGTGGTGAGCAGGCAGCAACAACAACATGGGTAAGTTTCTGTTCCTGAATGGCTTTCTTGAGCAGAGTCTGGCCGGGGTCGGAACACATGTATTTATAATCGGTAGAGAAGGCCACGCCTGGGTGCATGCCGATTTCGGCTGCGACCCGCTCGACATCGACGGTTCTGGAGATGTTTTCGCCGCAATGGCAGATGAATACGCCGATTCTTGACATACTACAGTAACCCCTTCTCTTTCAACAGCGGTAACGGGTTGACCATCATCGCATCCAGACCGAGTTTGTCTGCACAAAGTCCAACGGAGAGTCCCAGCAGTTGGGTAAGATAAAAGACCGGTAGGCCGTAGCTGGTGTTGTAGACCCCTTCTATTTCTTTTTGGCGGATATCCAGATTGCCGTGGCAGAGGGGGCAGCCAACCATGATGCAATCGGCACCGGCTCCTTTGGCTGATTCGAGGATGGCGTTAGTGAGTTGGATAACGACCCCGGGACGCGAGAGGGTAAAGTTGGCGCCGCAGCATTCCAGACGATGCGTCCAGGCAACGGTTTCAGCGCCAACCGCTTCGATGACCCGCTCCATGATGGTGGGGGCTTCGGCACAGTCCAGGTTGGGAACGTCGGTGGGACGTGTCAGCAGGCAGCCGTAATAGCAGGCGACCTTGAGGCCCGTCAACGGTTTTTTCACCGCAGTTGCCAGGCGCTCCAGCCCCAGATCCCTGGCCAGAATCTCCAGCAGGTGTTTGACGTTACTGTCCAGTTTGACCGGGGCGTCGATGGCTTTTTCAACCTGTTTGCGTTTGACGTCGCTCTCACCCAGAACATGCTGGGCTGTTTTGAGTCGTGAGAAACAGGAAGCGCACGCTACAGCCATGTCGCCTTCGACCTTGGCGGCCAGTTCCAGGTTTTTCGCACAGAGCGACAGCGACAGCAGTTCGTCGACGTTGTGAGCGGGGGTAGCACCGCAGCAGAACCAGTCGGGGATCTCGGTCAGACCGATCCCCAGCGCTTTGAACAGTTCGCGGGTGGAGAGGTCGTATTCACCGGCCGAGGCGTGGAGTGAACAGCCGGGGTAGTAGGAATAGCTGAGGATTTTTTTCATTTAATATGCCTTGTG
>JAQUCU010000050.1 GCA_028686055.1 Desulfuromonadaceae bacterium | reverse complement strand
TCTTAATCCTGCTTTATACTGTTGATAATGCAACATACCGTTATTTAACACCAATATTCTTACGGTCATCAGGACGCCAGCTTGGCGGGATTACATGGTTCCCTGGGCTTCTGAGGAAGATGTTGTGATCACGGTCCGGCCGGCCCCGCTCTTCCCGTAGATATCCATGATCCAGCGGGAAATACTCCGTCCCCCCCCCGGTGACGCAGGAAGGGCATCTTCGCTAAACCAGCCGGCCTCCACAACCTCTACACCATCCGGCCTGACTTCCCCGCCGGCATAGTCGGCCAGAAAACCGATCATTTCCTGGCTGGGAAAAGGCCAGCACTGACTCCCCACATAGCGGATATTGGTCACCTCTATCCCCGCCTCCTCGCGCACTTCCCGCTGGACACACTCCTCCAGCGATTCACCAAAATCGACAAAACCAGCCACCAGACTGAAACGGCCCGGGCTCCACGCGGCATTGCGGATCAGCAGCAATTCGGCGCCGCGCCTGACCAGTACGATGATGCAGGGGTGAATATGAGGATAATGCTCATCACCACATGACGGACAACGCTTGCCCCAGCCGTCCGGAATTCTGGCCAGCTCGCCGCCGCAGTGCGAACAGAAGCGACTGCGCCGTTCCCAATGCAGAATCTGGGCGGCGCGCCCCGCTATGGTTGCCAGAGTGTTGTCAAGACCGGTGTCCGGCCCTTGAAACGGAACTGCTTCATACTCCGCCGGCAGTGTGATGTTAGCGGCGATCCTCACTGCCCGCAGCGGTTTTCCCTGCCAGAGACCGATTTTCAGCGGCTCCTGGTCCGGGACGATGCCTGCCGGCAGTGATCCGTCCTGAAGCAGTGCCTGGGGCGACCCGGCAAGCAGGATGAGTGAAGATCCCTGCAAAACGGCCAGGAATCCTGGAGTGTCATCCCTAACCTGTTCAGGCGGAAGCGGCGTGAACAGGTTCCGGATCATGGTTGTATTGAACGGTAAAAAATTCGACATTGCTCATCCTCTTACCATCGGTTTTTATTCGGGAGGGTCGATCGCGTGTCGCCATGCGGAGATAATGAGAAGAACATACGGTGCGGCGGATTTACAGGAAGCGGCCGCAACCTGAAACAGGTGCCATCAGGTAACAGATTCTATAATCCTGCGGTAATCCATAACGATTGCTGCGGGTATAAACAGGTCAACCTCATTTCGTGGGCTGCCGGTCAGATGGCGGATGAGCTCCCGAAACAGTAACAGCTCCCGGGTAAACAGATCTGTGAAACCAAAGCGGAGATCGGTGAGATGCCGTGGGTCTTCTCCGGTAAAGTTAAGGGTACACCATTCATCGAACAACTCTTCCCCGGAAACATCGATCAGGGGAATCCCATTCAAGCGGCAGGTCATCGGACGATACTCATAGACCAGACACCCGCCGGTTTCTGACAGCAGCAGGCAGGGTGTATCATCCTCTTCCGGCATCAGCGCATCCCAGTCAGCCTCAGGAATCCCGTTCAGAAGCCATGGTTCGACAAATGCAGGATCCACCAGTGACAGCTGCCCCAGACGCCCTGAAGCCGCCTGTACAATTTCTGCTTTCAGAGGTTCGGGGAGCTTGTCAAAACCACGCCTGAGATAAAATGCATCCAGCAGGGTAATATCAAAAAGCCCCCGGCAGCATTCCGAGCAGCCGTTGCAGCAGGCAATCTGGTCAGGATGCTGTTCGAGGCTACGCCGGAACCAGGCGTCCACTTCATCTAACAATGCACCATAGCGGTCAAGGATCGCGTTCATGGTACTCTGTTCAGAGTGATCACAAATTCAACAAGGCTTTCAATCTGCTCCTTGTCGACTCGGCTGCCGAAAGATGGCATTCCCCCTGGACGCCCATTAGTGATGGTTTTTGTTATCTCGAGTCTCGACCTGCCGTATTTATAGGTTGATACTGTCAGATCCGGCCCGACACCACCTCTGGCGCTTTTGCCATGACAGCCGACACAAAGAGTGCCGAACAGCTGCCTGCCGGCGGCAGCACGCTCTTCAACCGCTTTATGACCGGGCGGAGTATTGCTGTCCAGCGTTTTTCTTACCGCAGAGGAGCCGGGCCGTGAGTTCCAGCCGCTAACCAGGTAATATCCCACGCAGACCACTCCCACGACTGCCAGCACGGCAAGAAGGATACGGAGATCACTCCGGGTATTTTTTTTCTTCACGGTACGTTGATTCATCATGTTCATGCTGCCCTGTCATGGTCCGGGACTACTCCCACTCGATCGTTGCCGGAGGCTTGCTGGAAATGTCGTAGACGACACGGTTAATGCCCTTCACCTCGTTTATAATCCGGCCGCTGATGCGGGCCAGATCTTCATACGGCATCGGATACCATCCGGCGGTCATAAAATCCTTCGTTTCCACAGCCCGCAGCGCGACGACATACTCGTAGGTGCGGCCATCCCCCATGACGCCAACGCTTTTGACCGGCAGGAACACCGCAAAGGCCTGGCTGATCTTGTCATAATGTCCTGCATTGTAGAGTTCCTCAATGTAAATGGCGTCGGCACGGCGCAGAATATCGCAGTACTCCTTTTTAACCTCACCGAGGATCCGCACACCAAGACCGGGTCCGGGGAACGGATGACGCCAGACCATCTGACGAGGCAGGCCGAGCTCTTCGCCGATGGCCCGAACCTCATCCTTGAACAGTTCCCTGAGCGGCTCCAGCAGTTTCAGTTTCATATAATCCGGCAGGCCGCCGACGTTATGATGGCTCTTGATGTTGTGGGCCTTGCCGGTTTTTGCGCCGGCAGATTCGATCACATCCGGGTAGATGGTCCCCTGGGCCAGCCAGTTAGCATCCTTAATCAGTTTCGACTGCTCTTCAAAAATATCGACGAACAGGCCGCCGATGATCTTGCGCTTTTTTTCAGGGTCACTCTCTCCGGCCAGAGCGGAAAGAAAGCGTTCCTCGGAATCAACACGGATCACTTTAACCCCCAGGTTCTGAGCGAAGGTTGCCATGACCTGGTCGCCCTCCCCCAGACGCAACAGGCCGTTATCAACAAAGACGCAGGTAAGCTGGTCGCCGATGGCACGGTGGATCAGGGCTGCGGCAACGGATGAATCAACCCCTCCGGAAAGCCCGAGAATGACGGTATCATCTCCGACCTGGCGGCGAATCCGTTGGATGGAATCCTCGATGATCTGTCCGGGAGTCCATTGCCCGCTGCAGCCACAAACCCTGCGTACAAACGTGTCGATGAACTGCTCGCCGCGCGGCGTATGGTTGACTTCCGGGTGAAACTGCACTCCGTAGAGGTTCCTGGCGACATTCTGGATCGCGCATACCGGCGCGTTGGCTGTTTCGGCAACGACTTCAAAACCGTCCGGAACGCGGGAAACGTGGTCGCCATGACTCATCCAGACCGGGCTGGAACCGTCGACAAAGAAACCGTCAAAAAGCGGTCCCGGCTGTCCGGCAGACAACAGCTCGGCGTGGCCGAATTCACGCTTGCCGGCCGGCACGACCTCGCCGCCGAAATGGCGGCTCATCAGCTGCATGCCGTAGCAGATTCCCAGCACAGGCACACCAAGCTCGAACAGCTCCTCTGCAACGGAAGGGGCACCTTCGTCATAAACGGAGCAGGGGCCGCCGGAGAGAATAATCCCCTTGGGCGCAAAAGTGCGAATCGCCTCCAACGACATATCGAAGGGATGCAGTTCGCAATAGACATGTGCTTCACGAACCCGGCGGGCAATCAGCTGGGTGTATTGGGAACCGAAATCGAGGATCAGAATTTTCTGGCTGTGGATATCATTCATTTCAAAACCCTATCTACTCGCACAAAACCACAAAGGCACAGAGATTTATCGGCTGAATTCAGATCAGGCTTTCTTTGTGTACTTTGTGGCTTCGTATGAGTCACATGTATTTGATGATTAATTGATTTAATTCCCTACCCGGTAGTTAGGTGCTTCTTTCGTTATTGTTACATCGTGGACATGTGATTCCTTGAGACCGGCGCCGGTGATGCGGATAAAGCGCCCCTTTTCCTGCATCTCCTTGATGTCCGCGCAGCCGGTATACCCCATCCCGGAACGGAGGCCTCCGAGCAGCTGGTGAATATTGGCCGAGAGCGGTCCGCGCAGCGGAACCATCCCTTCGATCCCCTCCGGAACCAGCTTGACATCCTCACCGACATCGGATTGGAAATAACGATCCTTGCTGCCGTCTTTCATGGCCCCGATTGATCCCATACCGCGATAGCTCTTGTAGGTACGCCCCTGGTAGAGGACCGTGTCTCCGGGAGACTCCTCGGTGCCGGCAAACAGTGAGCCGATCATGATGCAGTCTGCTCCGGCGGTTACGGCCTTGGGAAGATCTCCGGAATACTTTATACCACCATCAGCAATGACCGGAACGCCATATTTGTGAGCCATACGGGCACATTCATGGATAGCGGTAATCTGCGGCACCCCGACACCGGCCACGATGCGGGTTGTGCAGATCGAGCCGGGCCCGATTCCAACCTTTAAACCGTCAGCACCGGCCTTGATCAACGCTTCAGCAGCCTCGGCCGTGGCAATATTGCCGGCGATGATTTCCACCCCCGGAAAGGTTGATTTGGCGCGCAGTACGGCATCAATGACTCCCTGGGAATGGCCATGTGCAGTGTCGATCACAATCACGTCCACCCCTGCCTTGATCAGTCCCTCCATACGTGCTTCCATTTCATCGGTAGGGCCTACCGCCGCACCGACCCGCAGACGTCCCAGACTGTCCTTACAGGCAAAGGGATATTTCTTGACCTTTTCGATATCCTTGATCGTAATCAATCCCTTGAGAAAACGATCATTATCCACAACCAACAACTTCTCCACCCGGGTATGCTTGAGGATCTCTTTGGCCTGCTCCAGCGTCGTACCCACCGCCACTGTCACCAGATTACGTTTGGTCATGCGGGCCGAGATTGGCAGATCGAAATCGGTCTCGAAGCGCAGGTCGCGGTTGGTCAGAATACCTACCAGTTTTCCGTTGGCCTTCGTGACCGGCACACCGGAGATGCGATAGCGCTGCATAATATCAAGTGCTTCGCTGATTTTCTGCGTCGGGCGCATCGTGATCGGGTCGACGATCATACCGGACTCGCTTTTTTTCACCTTGTCGACTTCATATGCCTGAGCTTCAATGGTGAGGTTCTTGTGAATGATGCCAAGGCCGCCTTCACGAGCCATGCAGATAGCGGTACGGGCTTCAGTAACCGTATCCATGGCCGCACTCACCAGAGGAATGTTCAACGCTATATTTCTGGAAATTCGGGTTGTAATGTTTGCATCACGGGGAAGAATCAAAGAATGGGCAGGAACGAGCAGGACGTCATCAAAGGTAAGCCCTTCGATCAGTTTGTCATATTGCATAAGCAACTCCTTGCTGATGAAAATTTTATAGAAGTTAGTACAGCGTATTGTTCAAGTCAAGGGAAATGGTTCTCATATTCCGTATACTCCAAATCAGCGCGGAACAAACTCTTCCCTCGACGCAATCCGCCCCAGCGTTGCAACAATCAGCCTGGCAGCATCCTCCAGATCTGCCAGCGAGACCGTCTCGACCGGCGTATGCATATAGCGGAGCGGTATTTTTACCAGCGCGGTGGCTACTCCGCCGCGCGAGATCTGCATGACGTTGGCATCGGTGCCTGTGGCGCGGGGGGTGGCGGTGTGCTGGATCGCAATCTTTTCTTTTTCCGCTGTTTTCGACAACAGCTCGAACAGGTGCGGGTTGATATTGGCGCCACGGGCCAGAATCGGTCCTTTACCCAGCGCGACCTCGCCGTTGTGTTTCTTCTCCACATCCGGCTGATCGGTGGCAAAATCAACCTCCACGCAGATGCCGACATCCGGATTGACCGTATAGCAGCTGGTTGTGCCCCCACGCAGACCGATTTCCTCCTGAACCGAAGAGACGCCGTACAGGTCGACGGCCGGTTTTACACCTGAAGCGGCTACCAACCGCAGCACCTCCGCCACGACAAAGCAGCCGGCCTTGTCGTCGAACCCGCGTGAAGCGACACGGTCGCCGTACAGACGGGTAAACGCGCTGTCAAACGTCACGGCATCTCCTACCCTGACGAGTTTCTGCGCCTCCTTCTTGTCGCTGGCGCCGATATCGATATACTGAGCCTCAAGCTTTACGACCGTTTCGCGGTCCTTGTTGTCCATCAGATGGATCGGCTTCTTGCCGATCACCCCCGGCAGCGCTCCGTTTGCAGTATGCACCGCCACACGCTTGCCCGGTGTCAGATGAGCATCCACGCCACCGACGGCGGCGAAATAGAGGAAACCCCTGTCGTCAATGTACTTGATCTGGAGGCCGATCTCGTCGGTATGACCGACAATCATCACCCGGGGAAGATTCTTTCCCTTGCCGCTGCCCTTACCACCGATATAGCCGAAAACATTGCCCATGATATCGGTTGTCAGTTCGTCGCAGAACGGAGCGACATAGTCACGGAAAACACGCTGGGCAGGCTGTTCATAACCGGAGGGGCTGGGAGCATCGAGCAGTTGTTCAAGAAATTTCAGGGATTCTTTGCGCATCGTTTACACCTCGCGAATAGAATAGTGAAGATCGGAAATTATGGAATAAACGGCTGTCGCATCTTCCGTTTCAATAGCAAGCTCTTCATGCTTGAGCGTGAAGTCAGCAATCACCCTCACCTGCACACCTCGCACTGCCTGTCTCTCAATATTACCGCGCTTGACACCGACCACGTCGGACAGCCGCGCCGGATGACAGTGTACCGTCACGCACCGGCCTGGCGGGACAAAGCGGCAGACAAGATCAGCATAAAGCTGCGAGCGGACCATCTGCCCCAGTGCGGGGTGCCAGCAGCCGGCCTGGATACTTTCAACATTAAGCCCCTGATCAGCCTGCAAGCCGATACGGATAACCGGTATGTCCTTCTGCATGGCACGATGCAGCAGAACCTTGCAGAGGGACACGCCACGATCCAGAGACAACGGAGCGAACTCGCCGGCACCATAGCGACGCGCCAGTTCGGTCCCCTGCAGCACCACCGTCGGATAGATGCGGAGAAAATCGGCGCCGGCAGAGATAACCTGTTCCAGAGAAGCGAGTGAAGCGGCGGGCGTATCACCAGGCAGTCCCGGCATAAGCTGAGCCCCGACACTGACTCCCCGTTTTTTGATGCAGCGGATCGCCTGCAGCGACTCAGCTGCTGAATGCCCCCGCCCCGATGCCGCGAGAACGGCGTCATCCATAGACTGCACCCCCAGCTCGATAGTACGAACGCCCATATCTGAGAGCCGCAGCACACGTTCGGAATCGATACTGTCTGGGCGGGTCGAGATCCTGACCGACTCCACGGTTCCGGCCGCGAGAAGCGGCTGCAGCGGGGCCAGCAGTTCGGTCTGTATTTTTTCAGGGAGTGCGGTGAAGGTTCCGCCGAAAAAAGCGACCTCCAGAGGACGTCCCGCGGCCGTCGAGCGCCAGAGGTCTACCCTGGAAAGTATCTGTTCGGCAGAGGGGAGAGTACCGTTTGTTCCGGAGATCGTACGCTGATCGCAAAATACGCAGGTGTGCGGACACCCCTGGTGACTGATGAAGAATGGAACGGTGACCGGCTTCACACACGCTGCCCGTCAGGCAACGAGAGTGTACCCAGCGCCTCGGCCGCAGCGGCCTGCTGGGCAATTTTCTTCGATTTCCCCTGGCCGGTGCCGGCGACCCTGCCCCCGACCAGGATCTGGAAACGGAACAGGCGATCATGCGGAGGGCCTGTTTCTTCCAGCAGCCGGTACTCCGGCAGCGGATAGCCGTTTGACGAAAGAAACTCCTGCAGTTCACTCTTCGAGTCACGACCCAGCACAAGAGATTCCGGAGAGTCTGCCAGCCCTTCAAAGAGCCGGACAACAAGAGTTCGCGCCGCCCGGAGCCCGCCATCCCGATACAGCGCAGCTATCAAAGCCTCAAGAACATCGGCAAGAATCGAATCTTTCTCCCGTCCGGAGGTCTGCTCCTCCCCCCGCCCAAGCAGGATAAAGCTTCCGATCCCCAGGGCCCGCGCCCGATCGGCCAGAATATCCTGCCCTGCCAGTCGGGAGCGCAACTGTGACAGGGCGCCTTCATCCCAATCCGGATAGCGGATAAACAGGATTTCTGCCAGCAGCAGCCCCAATATTGCATCCCCCAGAAACTCAAGGCGCTGGTAGTCCCCCCCATCGTTTCCGCTGACTTCATGCAGATGGGACGGATGTGTCAGGGCCTGAACAGGGAGGCTCCGGTCACGGAACGTATAGTTCAGTAAAATTTCCAGTTGTTGAATATCAGTAGACATATTGCACCCCAGCGCCTCAGACTATAGCTATCCGATCCGGTTTTGGCAACCGAAAGTCTCCGGGTGAACGGAGAGTGTGGGAATTTAGGTTGATAATCCACGGGCTCTTGCCTATAATTGGCCACTTAAATTAACCGTAGATCCGACTCTGCTGATCAGGACCATACACATGGGCTATTTTATTACATTTGAAGGTGTTGAAGGGTGCGGCAAAACCACCCAGATAAGACTCCTGTCAGAGCTCATGTCACGCCGCGGGATGCACACCGTTTTGACCCGCGAACCGGGCGGCTGTCCCATTGCTGATAAAATCCGCACTATACTGCTGGATGCAGAGAACAGGGCACTTTCTCCGTTGGCCGAGCTGATGCTGTATGCCGCCGCCAGGGCCCAGCACGTCACCGAGATCATCTCACCGGCCCTCGAAGAGGGAAAGATCGTGCTGTGTGACCGTTTCTGCGATGCAACGCTCGCCTATCAGAGCTTCGGCCGCGGCATTGACCGTGCTGTTATCGATACTCTTAATCTCCATGCGTGCCAGGGTGTGTCACCAGACCTGACCGTACTTGTTGATTGCGACCCGCGAATCGGCCTGGAACGGGCGCGGCGCAGGATTGAGGCGACCAGCGGGCCACGTGAGGAACGCTTTGAGCTGGAGGAACTGGCCTTCCATCAGCGGGTTCGCGCCGGGTACCGGCAGCTGGCCGCCGACCAGCCGGATCGTTTCCTGGTCATTGACGGTGCCGGCAGCATCGAAGATATTTTTGCCGCAATCTCCCGCCAGGTTTTGGTACGAATACCGGAGTCACTGCGTGCCGTTCGCTGACATCCTTGGACATGACCGGATAATTGAGGTTCTGCGCCGTTCTCTGCGGAGCGGCAAGACCGCGCATTCCTATCTGTTTGAAGGTATTCCCGGATGCGGCCGGAGAAAAACTGCTTTAACGTTGATTCAGGCACTTTTCTGTACGGCTCTGGCAGATGATGCCTGCGGGGTCTGTCCGTCATGCCGCAAGATTGACGCCGGCAACCACCCTGACATACATCTGGTCGCACCGTTGCCGGACAAACGTGACATCAGCATCGAACAGCTGCGGGACCTGCAGCACGAACTGGCCCTGCGCCCCTATGAGGCCCCGCGCAAGGCGTGTATAATTGATCCGGCCGAACGGATGAGCGTGAGCGCCGCCAACTCGCTGCTGAAGACTCTGGAAGAGCCGCCCGGCGACGCCCTGATCATCCTGCTGACTGAAAATGCCGGGATGCTGCTGTCGACGGTCCGTTCGCGCTGCCAGCTGATCAGGTTTGCTCCGCTTTCCCCGGAACACGTGCTGACGCTCCTTGAACGGAACGGGATGGAGCCTGAAGCGGCCGCGCTCGTCGCACCAATGTCGGGCGGAAGCCTGAAGAGGGCCCTGGAACTGGACAATGAGGCACTGGCCGTGCGCCGTGAAGCGGTGCTGTCCAGAGTGGGCCAGTTGAACATCAACCGGATTGCGACCGTTTTTGATGCCGCCGAGGAGTTGTCCGGCAACCGTGACGCGACGCTCGAGCTGCTCGACATGCTGCTCTCCTTCTACCGGGACGCGGTTCATCTGGGAGCCGGCAGTGGAGAAATTGTCAACCGTTCGGCCAGGGCGGCCATCGAATCAATAGCAACGCGTCGTTCACTGCCGCGCAATCTGGAGCTGCTGGAACATATCTACGAAACGAGGCGCTCCGTCCAGCGCAACGCAAATCCAAAACTGGCCCTGGACCAGCTGTTCATGACCATGGCCGACGGCGGCAGATAAACCGCTGGCAGTACAGTACCTATATCAACCTATGTTCTCCATTTTTCAGGAGGTTTTCTTGCCACATATCGTAACCATACAATTCACAAAAGCCGGCAAGATGTTTGATTTCAACGCCGGATCGCTTGAACTTGCCCAGGGAGACCATGTTGTCGTTGAAACGGAACGGGGTGTCGGGATCGGACAGATCGTCAAGCCGCCTGTGGAAAGAGAGGGCGGCACAACAGCTTCTCTGGCGTTTGTCAAACGCAAGGCCACAGCCGAAGACATGGCGACACTTGAAAGTATTTCCCGGAAAGAGCAGGAGGCGTACCGCTTCTGCGTCAACCGGATCATCGAACGCAACATGCCGATGAAGCTGGTACGGGTCGAGTATCAGTTCGACAGCAGCAAAGCGGTCTTTTTCTTTACCGCCGATGGGCGGGTCGATTTCCGCGACCTGGTCAAGGATCTCGCCCATTCTTTCCATACCCGTATCGAAATGCGCCAGATCGGCGTGCGCGATGAAGCCAAGATGACCGGCGGTATCGGTATCTGCGGCCGCGAACTCTGCTGCAGCTCGTTCCTGCGCGATTTCCAGCCGGTTTCAGTTAAAATGGCCAAAGAGCAGAATCTGGCACTCAATCCGAACAAGATATCAGGGCAGTGCGGACGACTCCTCTGTTGTCTTGATTACGAATACGAAACCTACTGCTGCCTGCGCAAAAACTTCCCTAAATCAGGCAAACGGGTCCGTACCGTCAACGCAGTAGGAGTGGTAGATAAAATAAACATCCTTACCGGAAACATCACGCTTAAACTTGACGACAACAAGATAATCGTCATCAAACGTGATGAGATCATTGGCGACGGCGCGCCTGCAGCGGCTCCGGCCGTTGCCGCAGCTCCGGCGCCGCGCTCTCCCCAGCGCACCCGCGAACGGCGCCCTGAACCGCGCCGCAAGCAGGAAAAGACTTCTCTGGAATCATACAACACTAAAGCCGAATCCGCCGCCAAGGCAGCACCTGCTCCACCGGCACAGTCTGAAAGTGCGGCACCATCCACACCGCCTGAAAGCGCTAAAAGCGGGCAGCCGCGCAAGAAGCATCGTTCCCGCAAGCACGGCCACCGCAAACAGTCCGGCGCCGCACCCGACAGCGGCACACCGACACCATCATCAGGAGCATGATATGAAACCGACTTTTTATGTAACCACACCGATCTATTACGTTAATGACGTGCCGCACATCGGCCACGCCTATACCACGGTCGCCGGCGATGTCCTGGCTCGCTACAAGCGCCTGATGGGCTTTGATGTCTATTTTCTGACCGGCAGCGATGAACATGGCCAGAAGGTTGAAAAAGCCGCCACTGCAGCAGGTGAGACGCCTCTGGAGCTGGCAGACCGTGTGGTGAAAAGATTTCAGGCCCTCTGGGAGCGGCTGGGGATATCCAACAACGACTTCATCCGCACCACCCAGGAACGCCACAAAAACGGTGTCAGCCGGATCTTCAAAGACATCCTCGACAAGGGGGACATCTACCTCGGCGAGTATGAAGACTGGTACTGCACCCCCTGCGAAACCTTCTGGACCGAGACCCAGATAACAGAGGGGCGCTGCCCGGACTGCAATCGTCCTGTAGAAAAGCTCAAGGAGGAATCCTACTTCTTCCGCATGAGCAAATACCAGGATCAGCTGGTGGCGCACATCGAGGCCAATCCCGACTTCATCCAGCCCAAGAGCAAGCGCAACGAAATCATCTCCTTCATCAAGGAGGGGCTGCGCGATCTTTCCGTTTCCCGCACCACCTTCTCCTGGGGCATCCCGGTGCCGGGCAATGACCGCCACATCATCTATGTCTGGTTCGACGCCCTGACCAACTACATCACAGCCCTCGGCTATCCCGATGAATCCGGCAACTACGGACGCTACTGGCCGGTTGATGTTCACCTGCTCGGCAAGGACATCCTCCGCTTCCACGCCGTCTACTGGCCGACCTTTCTGATGGCTGCCGGCCTGCCGCTCCCCAAAAAGGTCTTTGCCCACGGCTGGTGGACAGTCGAAGGGCAGAAGATGAGCAAGAGCCTGCAGAATGTGGTCGAACCGAACATGCTGATCGACAAGTACGGCGTCGATGCGGTCAGATACTTCCTGCTGCGCGAAGTCCCCTTCGGTCTGGACGGCGACTTCTCCCACACCGCGCTGGTACAGCGGATCAACTCCGACCTGGCCAACGACGTCGGCAACCTGCTCTCCCGCTCGACCGCCATGGCGGTCAAATATTTCGGCGGCATCCTGCCGGCTGCGGGTGATCTGACGGAAACCGACCAGGCTCTGAAGCAGAAGACAGAGGAGATGATATCCATAGTTGACAAGTTCATCGACGAGATGGCGTTCAGCAAGGCACTGCAGGCTATTTGGGAGGTTATTTCGGCCGGCAACAAATATATCGACGAAACCGCCCCCTGGACACTGGCAAAAGATCCGGCCAACAGCGGTCGTCTCGCCACGGTCATGTACTGCCTGCTCGAATCGCAGCGCATCACGCAGTTCATCCTGTCAGCATTCCTGCCGGCTACTTCGGAAAAGGCCCTGGCTTCTCTGGGATGGAATGAAGCGGTTTCCAAAGAGGGGCTGGTGTGGGGCGGCTTAAAAGAGGGAACAACGATAACAAAGGCCGAGGCGCTCTTCCCGAGAATCGAGGAGTAATCCTACAAAATTCCCAGTTTACGGAATTTCACCAATAGCTCCTTCCCTCCCGGTGAATGGAAGAACCCCTGGACGGCCCTTGCCGCGCGACTATCGCCGGCGGCAAGGGCCGTCAACGTTTCATCTCCGGCAGCCAGCAGCGCGTCCAGCGAGGTGAACCGCCCGGCCAGACGCTGCACCGACTTTAGCCCGACACCGGGGATACTCAGGGCGGTAACAGTTCGAAAAGGTTCAGAATGACCGGCGGCACCGATCGACGCCGTCAGGCGCCGCGCCGTTTTTTCACTAAAACCGGGTACTGCGGCCACTGCCTCCGCTTTCAGCAGAAACAGCGAGGAGAGATCGTTAACCAGTCCCGCCTCAATCAGCTTCTGCAGGCGACTCCTCCCCAGGCCCGCAATATCAAGCCCCGACTTCGATGTAAAATAGGCAGCCCTGGCGATGAACTGATCCCGGCAAACCGGTGAATCGTGCAGACACGCATCCAGGGCCGGCCCCGCCACCTGACTCGGTGCGGCTCCAGAACCGGAGTCGCGGGGTGTTCGCCCCACCACCTCCAGCAGTTGCGGAATAACGTCCCCCACCAGCCCAACCACCACCTGATCACCGGCCGCAATACCCAGCCGGGCAATTTCGGCATCATTGTGCAGTGAAACCCGTGAAACCAACACGCCGCCGAGACGCACCGGGACCAGTTCGGCAACCGGCGTACGGCGCCCCGTGCGGCCGACCGTCCAGCTGATGCCAAGTACCCGGGTCAGGGCCGTATCCGGCGTAAATTTCCATGCCGCCGCCCACAAAGGCGCACGCCCACCGATCCCCAACCGCCGGCGCAGCAGCAGATCATCCACTTTCACCACGATCCCGTCCATTGCAAAGGGCTCCTGGGTACGATGCGCCTGATAGTCTAAATAAAGAGCCTGAACTTCGGCAAAAGTCCGTACCAAAGCGGTATGTTTCAAGGCGTCCGGAAACCCCCAATCAGAGAGCTGTGCCAGAGCCGCCCGGTCTGAACGCATCGACCCGGCGGTCACCAGTTCGAAAGGAAACAGTCGCAGCGCCGCCACAGTCCCTGGGTCCGGCTTTTGCGCTTTCAGCACTCCTGCCGCCATATGGCGCGGAGTGGCATACTTCTCCGCTGCACTCCCCGTTTCGTAGCGCCGCATACGTGTCAGATCGGCATAGACTTCGCCGCGCACCACTACAAGATCTGGTAAGGCACCGGTCAGCTGATGTGGAATACCCCGTATTTCACGAACCCGTTCCGTCACATCCTCGCCGAAACGGCCATTCCCGCGCGTCGAGGCAGAAACAAGCCGACCGGCAGCGTAGGTCAGTTCAACCGGCAGCCCGTCAACCTTCGGCTGGACCAGCAGCTGCACTTCTCCGTCGGCCGCCACCCTTTCCAGTAGCACTTCCACCTCTTCCGGGCCGATGGCGGATGTTAAACTGAGCATCGGCTGTTCATGCCTTACCTTCTGTTCACCATTACCCGTACCGCCTCCCACCGTCCTGGTCGGTGAATCCGCTGCAGCCTGCGCAGGGAAGCATTCCTCAAGCCGGACCAACCTTGCAAACAGCTTGTCATACTCCGCATCGCTGATGGCCGGCTGCGCTTTTTCATAATAAAGACGATTGTGGTAACGGATTTCGTTTGCCAAGGTGGTCATCTGTTGACTTGCGTCAGCGGGGGAGATTTCCGGGCATGCGGTGGAGAGTAGAGGGAAGCATAAGATTGAAATCAGCAAGAGAAGAAGGATAGTAGGAGCTGTACGGAGCATTTTTTCTCCAGTCAACCAGTTGAATCAATGATGTGATGGCCGAGCGCCCACTTTGGTTAACAGCTTGGTGACGGCATTGACAACTTCATCAACGGTGATATCGCTCATGCAGCGGATGTCATTCGGACATGGCGGTGTCGTCCCAAAGGTCGTACACGGCGAGCACGGCAATTCCTTGTTGATCACACTATGCCGATCCCCCTGCGGAGCCCATTTTTTTACCCTTCCAGGTCCGAACAGCGAAACCGTCGGCACACCAAGCCCGATGGCGATATGCAGCACCCCGGAATCCCCACTCAACAGCAGAGAACTCTTTTGAATCACGGCTGCAGTTTCAGATAGCGACGTCATACCGGCAAGGTTCAGCCCCAAACCTCCTCCGGCAATCACCTCTCCCATCTGACAATCCTCTTTTCCCCCAACGACAACAATTTTTATTCCAAAAGCCGACAATTTTTCAGCCACAAGCCGGAAACGATCCGCACCCCAGCGCTTTTCAACTTTTGAAGCCCCGGGAAATAACGCAATAAATGATTCAGAAGCGAACGGTTCCAGCAACTCATCTGCTTTGGACACCGCCTGCGGCGGCAACTCAAGAGTGGCGGTGCCCTCATCCCGTTGCAGCCCCACTCCCAGTGGTTTCAACAGTGAAAGAAAATTATCAGCTTCATAGGTATTTTGATCATACCCGATGGCATGGGTAAACATGCGCCGCCGTTCGTTGGTGTCAAAACCGATCTTGATCGGCGATCGAACCAGTCGTGCCACCACCGCCGACAAACGATGCGACTGTTCAGTATCGACTACTACATCATATTTATCAAGCAATGCCTGGATTAATTCGTTCGGCCTGTCATAGCGGAAAACTTTATCTACGCCAGGAATGAGTGAGAAAACAGCGGCATTGCGCTTTTCAGCCAGGGTTGTAATGCAGACATTAGGATATTTGCTCTTAATGGAGGTAATTAAAGATGCCAGCAAAACCGCATCACCGATACCGCCGGGACGAATTAGGAAAATATTACGGGGAACAGTGGACGATTGTGCTTGAGCGGGAGTGAGACAGGTCGTGGCCGTTGCTCCCACCACCCGATCTATTAACTTGAGAAACCTGATATTCATGAAAACCAACACCTTGATCTGTTAGCCTGAATTATCTACAGCTTGCAGAATACCTTTCCCACGGTATGTTACCAGTAGTTCAATGAGAGAGGTATTTTATAATCACACCAGTTCCCGGTAAATTTCAAGATGTCGTGCAGCAACTCTGTCAAGAGAAACGTTTGCTTCCACCCACCTTCTAGCAGTCCGCGACATTTCAATATTCAATTTTTCATTATCAAGCAGCAACAAAATGCCACGTGCAAAATCTTCTACATCATAAGGAATAGCCAAGTACCCCGATTCTCCATGGTTGACCAGTTCCGGAATCCCGCCTACTGAGAATGCAACACAGGGTGTACCGCAAGACATGGCTTCCATTACCATATTGGGAAGGTTCTCCTGACGGGAAGGAACAACAAATAT
>JAQUCU010000002.1 GCA_028686055.1 Desulfuromonadaceae bacterium | reverse complement strand
CGTCCTTGCGAAACGAGGAACTGGCGCGTCCGTTCATCCGAAGGGAAAATGGAAGATGTTGCTCCCAATTCAGCCCCCATGTTGCCGATTGTAGCGCGATCAGTAGCAGACAGGGATGCTACACCAGGCCCGTAGTACTCGATCACTTTGCCGACACCCCCTCTGACCGTATGGCGACGCAACATCTCAAGAATGACATCCTTGCCCGAAACCCAGTCCGGGAGCTTTCCGGCAAGCCTGATCCCCATAACCTTCGGACAGGGGAGGCTGAAGGGATATCCGGCCATTGCCAGTGCAACATCCAGTCCACCGGCGCCAATTGCCAGAACAGATATCCCGGCAGCTGTCGTTGAATGGGAGTCTGCACCCAGGAGTGTGATGCCGGGAACGCCGAAACGTTCCAGATGCACCTGATGGGAAACACCGTTTCCCGGTTTGGAAAGATGCACTCCGAATTTCATCGCAGCAGATGTTAAAAAAGCGTGATCGTCGGCGTTTTTGTAGTCGGTCTGCAACAGGTTATGATCGATATACTGAGCAGCCAGGCCAACCTTCACCCTCGGAAGCCCCATGGCAATAAACTCCAGCATCGCCATCGTGCCGGTGGCATCCTGAAGCAGGGTATGGTCAATGCGGATGGATATTTCTTCCCCCGGAATCAGCGCCCCGCCAACGAGATGGGCTTCAAGAATCTTGGTGGTCAGGTTTTTTGGCATGTGCCCCCCTCTCTAATGGTGCAATCCGATAACTGACGACAGTGCCGGCCTGACAAAATCCGGAGCTCATACGGTATGAATGCGGAGCATGTCAGCCGTGTATATAATGATGAGCATTGTCTATGCCATTTTAGACAAAATATATATGTCACTATAAATCAATATGTTACAGTTTATTTATCCGGCTGATCGCAGCAGAAATGTAATAAATATTACAGAGGTTGCGGGCTGTTTCACGTGTGAAGCCGGTAAAAATCGAGGCTAAGCTGCTGCAACGCTGATTAGGTGATGCAACAAAAGTTGCAAATTCGGCTCAACCGCTCCGCATCAATTTGCTTATTGTAAAAAAGTGACTACACTTTACCTGTTGCTTCCCCTCTCAACGTACCGTGGCAGAATCAAATAAAATGGGGCATATCACATGAGTCACCAGGATTTCAGCACCTATCCCATAATGCTCGTGGACGACGAGATAAATGCCCTGTCGCTGCTGAAGTCATTTCTTTGCCACGAGGGTTTCAGTAAGGTGAGTACGTTCGATGACAGCCTGCAGGCACTGGAAAATTTCAAGAGAGAGGAGGTTGCCCTGGCCGTCATAGACCTGAGGATGCCCAAGCTTCATGGCAGGGACCTTCTGGAGGCGTTTTCTGAGCTGAAACCGTATGTACCGGTGATTGTTGTTACCGCCGAAAACCACATCGAAACGGCTATCGACTGCATGAAAACGGGGGCTGCCGACTATCTTACCAAACCGATTTCCATCAATCGTTTTATTGCCGGTGTGAAGAGAGCCCTTGAACTGCACAGTCTGAACGAAGACATCATACTGCTGGACAAGGCAACCGCCGAGGAGATTACCGCTCCATCTCCGCACATCCCTTCCATCATTACCCGGGACAGAGAGATGCTGACGCTCCTGAGTTATGTCGAAGTCGTGGCAAAATCAAGGCAGCCGGTACTCATATCCGGGGAGACCGGAGTCGGCAAGGAATTGGTGGCGCGCGCTGTACACACACTGAGCGGCCTGAAGGGTGGTTTTGTCAGTATCAATATTGCCGGTCTGGACGATCAGATGCTTTCCGACACTCTGTTTGGACACCGTCGCGGAGCCTTTACCGGTGCACAAGGCGATCGTGACGGACTGATTATGAAGGCGGCCGGGGGGACGCTCTTCCTCGACGAGATCGGGGACCTGAGCGAGCTCTCGCAGATAAAGCTGCTGCGCCTTATCCAGGAGAACGAGTACTACCAGCTCGGCTCTGACTATCCGCTTAGAAGTAACGCACGGCTGGTGGTGGCAACCAACAGGATTCTGCGGCAATGCATGAACGAGAGGACGTTTCGAAAAGATCTTTATTACCGCCTCTGCACCCATCAGGTCGCGATTCCGCCGCTTCGTAAACGAAGGGGGGATATCCCGCTTCTTTTGGATCATTTTATCAGGCAGGCCGCAAAAGCGATGGGAAAGGGGAAGCTGTCGTACCGTAAGGAACTGGTCGACTTTCTCGTTACCTACGAGTTCCCCGGCAACATTCGAGAGCTTCAGTCGATCGTATATGATTTTGTCAGCAGGACCACGACTTCCAAACTATCCACATCTCTTCTGAAAAAGGTCATTGCGCGCGAGCAGGAGCCGGCAAAGAGAGTAATGTGTCTGGGAGATGCAGACCCCGGTCTTGAATGCAACGGCATTACCTTCCCGACGATCCCAACGCTGAAATATGCCGAAACCATCTTTATCGCAAGGGCGCTTGAACTGGCAAAAAACAACCAGGGAACTGCCGCCAGAATGCTTGGCATAACACGCCAGGCTCTTAACAATCGTTTGCGGAGGGCAAAATCAAGAACGTAGCTTTTGCAACTCCCTCAGGGTGCGCACCCGTTCAACTGCCGGGGGATGGGAATAATAGAACCCGGCATAGAGCGGATGTGGGAAGAGGTTGGAGAGATTCTCGGCCGACATCTTGACCAGAGCCGAGGCCAGATCTTCCGGTCTCCCGGTAAGATCGGAGGCGAAGCGGTCGGCCTCACGTTCGTGGCAGCGCGAGCGCCAGGCAGAAAATGGCCCGAGTGGAAACAGGGCCAAGGAGGCAACAAAACCAAGAACTACCAATTTGGCAGGTAGTGAGATATCGTCAGGCAATCCCAAAAGGCCCGGCAGTCCCGGCCAGGCCAGCAGCTTGAAGCCGAGCCACGACCCCGCCAGCGCCATGATTTCGGCCCACAGCAGCCGCTTCCAGATATGCCCCTTCTTCCAGTGCCCGATCTCGTGGGCCAGCACCGCGACGATCTCGCCATGGCTCATCTGTCTGAGCAGAGTATCGAACAGCACAATGCGTTTGACCTTGCCGATGCCGGTAAAATAAGCGTTGGAATGTTTGCTGCGCTTCGATGCATCCATCTGCATCACCCGTCCCACCTTCAGCCCGGCCTTCTCCATCATGGCCCGAATGTCGTCCTCCAGACCATCTTCGGTTACCGGTTCGAATTTGTTAAAAAGTGGTTCGATCACGTAGGGGGAGATGAACATCATGAACAGGCTGAAGAGCGCCATGAAGCCCCACACCCATAACCACCAACCGTGAGGACTCCAACGGATCAACCAGAAGACGACGGCTATCAGGAAGGCCAGCAAAACAGCACCGATGGCCTGCGCTTTGAGAAAATCTGCAATCCAGATGCGGGGAGTAGTGGTGTTGAAACCGTAGCGGGCTTCGATATGGAAGGTGCCGTACAGGTCGAAGGGGATGCCGAGCAGCGTAGATACCCAGGTCAGCAGCAGAAAGAAGAGGATGGCCGAAATGATCGGTGACGAGCTTAATGAGCTGACGATATGGTCATACGTTACGATCAAACCGCCGAAGAGGAAGATGATCAACAGCGCGTTGTCAAAGAGTGAATCCCACAGACCGAGCCGGCTGGAGTCAACAGTGTAGGCAGAACTTGTACGCAATTTATCCGCATCGATGGCTCCTTCAAATCCATCCGGCACCGTATTGCCATGCATTTTAAGGTACTGCAGATTGATGTGACGCAACCAGTAGGTGAAAGCGGTTATGGCGGTGAAGAGACAGAACAGGGTAAATTTCATCGAGAGTGTATCCTTGTAAAAAACAAGGGCGAAGCATCGCTCGCCCTGAATTGGATGATGTGCCGTAACATGCTGCTACATCAGCTTTACAACTTCCCTGACGCACTTGTCGATCCCTTCACAAACCTCCGAGATACGTGTGGCCAGCATATAGGCCGGTGTGGTTACCAGCTTGTTCCGTGTATCCACCACGAATTCAGTCACCAGGCATTCCTGATGTTTTGCTCCGGTCTTATCTATCTCGGCGGCGGTACCGGCATCGTTGCCGATCGTCACCGTAGGTGAATAGTCCCTGCCCAGTACTGCAGCGATCAGAACCGGTGCGATGCAGACCGCTCCGATCGGCTTTCCGGCAGCCGCCATCTCCTTCAGCAAACGGGCAACCTCGGGATCAACGCTGGCAGCGGCACCCTTCACGGCAAAATCGCAGAGGTTCTTTGCGGCTCCAAAACCACCCGGAAATACTATGGCATCCAGTTCGGCGGCCTTGACCTCCTTGATGTCGCGAATCCTCCCGCGGGCGATGCGGGCCGATTCCACCAGGACGCTCCGTACTTCACCCGTTTCCTGTTTACTCAGGTGATCGGTGACCGAAAAGTTGACAGCGGGTGCCATGCAGACCGCTTCGCACCCGTGACGGTCGATTGCCAGCAGCGTAAGTACCGCTTCATGGATTTCGCTGCCGTCATATACGCCGCACCCTGATAATACAACTCCGATCTTCTTCATGGCTGTTCCTCCGGTTTTGATGTTTGATTCTAAAAGGGTTTTATTCGGCCTAATTGTGCCACATAATTAACGAAAGGCAAGCAGGCGCCGATTAGTCACCAGAAGTACAGCGGAATCAGAGCGGCTGCCAAAACGCAGGCGGAGGGCAGAAACAGCCGGTGGTAGACCTTGGCGATATCAGCATGGAAGTATTCGCAGGTAAGCACATAACAGAGATGGACCGGCGAAAGCATTACTCCGGCGAAACCTGATCCGAAGGCGAGTGCGACCAGAGCCGGTGATGGGGCCGGAGTTCCCATCAGCGGGAGCAGCAGCGGAAAGGTTATGCCGACATAGCCGATCGTCAACCCTGTCATGACCCCGGCGACAAACGGTATCAGGAACAGCAGAATATATACCGGCATGTGTGATGCTGTAAAAAAGGATGCAATGCCGGCCAGGGCACCGGTGGTACGCAGCACTTCCTGAAAGACCATGATGCCGATCACCATGAAAAGCGCTTTTCCCGAGACACTCTCCCGCAGATTTTTAAAAATCATGGCCGGAGTATAACGGTGGAAACCATAGAGCACAATAACTGCTCCTCCCAGTGCCAGCACCGCATTGACCCGGAATAGCACGACCAGCAGCAGCGCCAGCATAATCGGGGATATCATGGCGATAAAAGTCAGGAACTCCCGTTTTCGGCTGCCTGAAGGGAGTTTCTTCTCCTGCCGGCCGACCCCGTGAAAGCAGAACACCCACCCCCAGCCGACAACGGAGAGGGAGAACGGGAGGTTGGCAATGAACAGGACCTGGGTGGAAAGCCCGGTAATACCTGCGGCCAGGATTATGCCCGGATAGAGAGGCAATACATATTCCCAGATATGGCGGTACCAGTAGTTGATCAAAGCCTTCTGTTCAGGAGCCATGTCAGCATCTCCTGCCGCCTCATTGACCATGGGAGCCGAGAAGACCGCACCGCCCGGAGAGGGTAGCATACCTATCATCGCCGGCATGGCTGCCATGATAAAGCGCCGGTCCGGAACAGCTGCCGCCAGAGAACTGACCATCCGCTTGAGCATGCCGGTAGTACGCAGGATATTCTCCATTACCATCGTCAACATCAGGATCAGCGTCATTTCAAGGGATTTCGGGGCAAAGGTCGCAACCGCAGCTGCCTTGAGGAATTGGAGAGGCGGGGTCAGATAGATAATCCCCAGCACCACTGCGCCGATCGGCATGACGGCCGACATGGACACCTTGCGGCGCAGGAGCGAAACAATCAGGGCCAGGACCGCTGCTGTTTTCAGCAGGTCAGCCATGACAGATCAGGGCGCACCGGATTTTTTGTTGAGCGAGTTGAATACCATGTCAAGAACACCCTTCTGGCGCGCCTCGAATTTGTTCAGCACTGCCAGGCAGGTGCCCATCGGACAGATACCGTGCAGAAAATCGGCATCCCTGCCCGAGAGTATAACTATTCTGTTTTTGTCCATTCCTGCACCCACAGCAAAGTTGAGGAGTTTGAGCCCATCCATCGCCGGCATTTCCAGGTCGATCAGCATGAGATCATAGCTGCCAACTTTAATGGAATGGAGCGCCGACATCGGATTGTTGCAGACCTCCACCTGCAGCAGCGGAAAATTGTCTGCTATGTAGGCTGCCAGAAAGCGGGTAAAGGCCGGATCGTCATCAATTAGCAGTATTCTTCCCATAGGATTTTAGTATAGCTTATTCGGTCTGGCGGGGAAATAAAAATGATGCCTGCCCCAGGCAACGGGGCGGATTGGGAGTAACACCAAAGCCCGGGTAACCGCAGGAAAAAATAGTATCTTCATGCCCTTTAATATTAAAACAGGTACCTTGACCGGTTGATAAAGTAGTTCCGATGGCGGAAAATAAAAACTGACAGCAGCAGAAGAGCCACAATGACACCCATATTGCTGGCAATCAGTCCGGCGGGATCAACCTTTTCTCCAATAACCTTTTCCAGATCGGCAGTGGTTATGACCAACATGTTAACCGCCGTGTTCACGGCTTCAAAAGCGTTGTAACCGAGAAGAAGATACCACGTCAGTCTCTGGTTCTTCATAACCCCCAGGAACAGGTAAAAGCATAGCAGGCTGTCAAAAAAAACCAGTACACCGGCCGTTGTGCCTTGATAGATGGTCCCGATAAAGGGGATGGGCTGACCATAGGCGGAGACCGTCAGCAGAAAAAAGAACAGATAGAGCCCGCCTAGCAGGGTCATTGCCAGCGGCCGGCGCAGTTCGTGCTCGTCATGAATGTCGCTATCTTCCATACCGGCCCCGCTTTGAGAGTTTTTATAGCACTATTGGTTTTTAGATTTACGCATATCGCTGATGGCAACACAAACAAAGATGACGACCAGGATAAATCCACAGAAGATCCAGTCTGCCGTACTGAAACCGAACATTGTCAACTCCTTTTGAAAGCTTCTGCCGCTTCGTCCACCAAACCTATCTCCTGATAGCAGGTTCCGAGCAGATGGTATACCTCATTCAGCGGAAACTGCTCGGCAAAAATCTGATCGGACAGCACATCTTTTATGATTGCGGCGGCATCGTCGACAAAACCGCTATGATGCTGCTCAACCGCGATCGAGAGTGCAGTCAGGTAGTCCAGCGGAGGGACAATAGGGACCTTGCCTGCCAGTATCGCGGCAATCCGCGCCTCGACACGTGCCCGCTCGGCCGGCCCCAGCACAGTGATCAGACCGCTCCAGATTTCAGCCGCCTGTTCGTAGCGACCCAATACGTACAGTGTCTCGCCGTATTCATATGCGGCATGTATATCGTCAGGTTTACGTTCCAGCGCAATTTTCAGCTGTTTTTCAGCAGCATACCAGCAGGTCACGGCGTGCTGCATGCTGGATAAACGGGAGCCCTTGTCAACATAGGTTCTGGCTATTTCCAGCGGCAACCCGGCATTATCCGGATCAAGCAGTGCCATGATCTTGAGAAAATTGATCTTGCGATCGAGATAGGGGGTGTCGACCTCCTTGGCGTCCAGCATGATGATCTGGCCTCCCAATTCGGAGACTATATGCGGATAGGCCTCCTTCAGCACGGCCGCGTAGCCGGCACCACCGGCACAGTCCGGATTGAGCCTCAAGGCCTGGTAGATGCCACGACCCACCATATCATAATCAGGCGCACCGCTTGCTTCAGCAGCCGCAAAATCCTCTTCCAGAAGAGGGACAGGTGGCTTGCCTGACCACTGTATCGCGACACGGCCATCCCTGCCGCTGAGCAGGTAGTCATCCGGCGGGGTGAAATATCTGATTCCGTCCAGTTTAGTTGGTTGTATCTGCTGCCCGTTGTTCATCGTTTTTCTTCCTCTCTTCCCGGAAACGTGTTGATGCCGGCATGGACGCCGACTATACGGTATATTTGAACCTCGTCCCATGGTTCATCCATGATGCCGTCATGGATCGCCCAGCTTCTCCCGTTCACAGTACGCTCCATGCCGGGCATCCGGAATGGAGTTGACCCGTCCAGCCTTGAAAAATAGCGCCCACCGGGCTGAAATTCGCGGTCTATCTCCAGCATCAGCCGCCTGCCGCGCAGATAGTCAAAACCGTATTTTTCATAGCGGATCGCATTGTCGTAGGAGAGCGGCTCGGCCACGATCATCTGTATCCCGAGTGAATCGGTAAAGCACTCCAGCAGCGGGAAAAAGTTCGCAAACAGCTGCAGTCCGTGGTGGGTCTGGTTGGGGAAAAGCCCGGCCCTCATGGCACGCAACTCTTCAGGGATATTACGTCCCTGGGAAGCGAACCAGTTATTTCGTCCCGCTTCATCGACATCTACGGCATAGCTCGGGGAATCCGGATCACGAATGATGCAGAAGCTGAGCTCCATTTGATGAAACTGGGTATCAGACAGCTCCAGAAAAAAAACTGTTACACCATCTTGTGGCTTCGATCTCGCTTCGATACGTACCAGTGGCAGCCCTTCAGGGGCGATGAAAGATATAAGCCGTTGCCCGGCGGAGTTGCAGAAACTGTTTCCCCCCACCCCAAGGACATCAAGCAGGCGTTGCGGCAGTAAACGTGAATAGACCCGTTCCTTTTCGGCTTCATCCAGACGGTTGATTGCACGAAGCGAACAGAGCGGCCTTCCGCCGGCATCCAGCAGTTGGCTGTTATGAGGAAGTATCGCCATAATGTCCAAGTATCCCTGGAAAAACGGTCGTTTTAATGCGGGCAATACTTTTTTCGACCGCCGTAAGTGCCAGTGTTCGCTCAGCTTCATCTGCCCAGTGCATCGCATCCAGCAGTACACGGTTCCGGTAGCCCAGCGGCTTGATCTTGTCAATAAACGCCGAAGGGAGACGCGGATTGAGCTTGACGTTGTTCATGATCGACCAGGCCAGCGTCCAGGCCCGGGCAGTGTTCATCAGGTCGTATCCGCCGCCGCCCAGCGCCACCCAGGGGATTTTCAGCCGCTTTATTTTCGAAAGCATCCATCCGTAGCTGTAGGTCGTGATCTCCAGATTGGTGAGCGGATCGGTCCGGAAGGTGTCAGCGCCGATCTGTGTGATAATAATATCCGGATTGAAGGCCGCGATCAGAGGATAGGCCACCTCATCAAAGGCTTTCATATACATGGCGTCATCGGCGTGAGCCAGCAGCGGCACATTAACAGAGTACCCCCTTCCGCGGCCCTCGCCGATTTCGTCCTCAAAACCGGTGCCTGGATAAAAATATATTCCGCTCTCGTGAATGGAAATTGTCAGCACCTGATCGCTGCCATAATACGCTTCCTGGACACCATCACCGTGATGGGCATCGATATCCAGATAGAGCACACGCCGCCCGCGGGCGACCAGCCAGTTGATGGCGACCACCGCATCATTGAGGTACGAAAAACCGGATGCTCTGGCACGATGGGCATGATGCCAGCCGCCGTGCATATTGAAGGCGATGTCAAAGCCATCCTCCTCCACCAGCCGGACAGCCTCGAAGGTAGCTCCGGCACCGAGCGCGGCATAATCATACAACCCCTTGAACACCGGACATTCAGCATCACCCAGGCCGAACCTGAAATCGGCCCGCGGCTCCTCTGAGGCGCTGAACTCCTTTAGTCTGGCGATGTAGGCCGGGTCATGGAACGACAGCAGCAGTTCATCAGTTGCCGGACGGCAATCCCGAACCTGCATGTTCGGGAGCGACAACAGACCATAGGCGTCCATCAGATCATACGCCATACGGTTACGCTGCAGCTTGAACGGGTGATCCTCACCATAATTAAAATTACCGAAAAGCGGTGAATATATCAGGGCGGTACGGCAGGGGTGCATCAGCAGGCCTCACGGCAGAATAAAAAAATCGTGCAACGGTGGATTAACCTATTACCTGTCACACTTGGAGGCATTTTACTATTGAAATAAATTGGTGGAGCTGAACGGGATCGAACCGTCGACCTATGCGTTGCGAACGCATCGCTCTCCCAGCTGAGCTACAGCCCCATGAGATCAACTACTTATTCTTCTAGCAGCGGCAATGTTATTGTGAAAGCAGCACCCTGTTCGGTATTGTGAGTCTCTATCGATCCGAAATGATTGAGAATGATGCGATTTGCAATCGACAGACCAAGACCGGTACCGTGATGTTTTGTTGTGAAGAAAGGGTTGAAAATTTGCGCTTGCATTTCTTTCGGAATCCCGCCGCCGGTATCTGCAACGGTAATAATAACGGATTTCCGGCCAACGACTGCTTTTCCCAGGGTTAAAAACAGCTGCCCCCCTTCCGGCATGGCATCACAAGAGTTCAGTATCAGATTCAAAAAAACCTGCCTCAACTGGTGTGCATCACCGGAAACCGTCCATGGTGGGTTGTCACCGATCAGTGATACCTTGATATTGTGGTCCTCAAAAGTTGCAGCACAGCTGGCAAGACAATCACGAATAATTTCATTGAGGTCGCAGGAACTGTAGCAGATGGTCGGTTTGCGTGAAAACGCCAGAATCTCAGCCAGCATCTTTTCCAGTCGACTGACTTCCGAGACGATGGTGTCGGCGTAGCCGTGTTCCCGTGCCTCGGCGGGGAGCGATTTTACCAGTCGCCCGGCAAAACCGCCGATAGTGATAAGCGGGTTTTTCAGTTCGTGCGCTAGGTTTGCCGCCATCTCGCCGATGGCTGCCAGGCGCTCACCGTGTGACAGGCGCTCTCTGGCCTCACGCAGATTTAAATGAGCCTCTTCAATGCGGTTATACAGCATCGAGTTTTCAATAGCCATGCCGGCCTGATTGGCAAAGAGCTGGAGGAAATGCAGGTTGTTACTTGAAATTTCACGGCCGGAATCGGGATTATCTACAACTATCATCCCGATTGCCGTTTCGCGGGCGACAAGTGGTGCAGCCGCAAATGGTCCGCCGCATAATGGCCTGATAAAGCCGCAGAACTGGCAATTTTGACAGAGACCCTCATCCGAATGGCAGAGGACCCGTTCTGAAATAACCTGATGTATCATCGGGCAGGCGTTGTCAATTTCAATACGCGTGAGACGTACCTGTGAACAGAATTCAGCAGATCGCTGCCGCGCAATTGTTTCATCGCTTATATCCCAGCGGCTCCCGAGGGCGTCACCTTTGCCGACTATCCGCAGGTCTTCGGACAGTTGGCGGGTTACGGCCAGCATACCCTGCAGGACATTGGTTTTTTCATTACGCAGAAACAGAGTAGCGCGTTCAAAGAGATTGGATGACGGTGTGGTGATTGCGGTAAGAATCAGATGCGTCAGCTTGTTGATACGTATGGTGGACAGCATTGTGTTACTGAGTTGGTACAGAAGAGTCAGCTCAGACAGACGACTATCGGTTTCAGGATGTTGTGGGGAATCATCAATCTTCATGTCTGATCCTGCGTGCCGTTATGCAGATAATACAGATTAAATCCGGATTTCCTTTTCCTCAGCAGCCATCTTGCAGTTGATACACTGAGTTGTTACCGGCCGCGCCTTAAGGCGGGCTTCACCAATCTCTTCCCCGCAGTCATCACAAATGCCGAACTCTTTGGACTCGATGCGCTCGAGGGCATCTTTTATCTTATTGATCAGCTTCCGCTCCCGGTCCCTGATACGCAGTTCGAAGTTGCGATCAGATTCCTGTGTGGCACGGTCGGTCGGATCGGGAAAATTTGAAGCATCCAGAGTCATCTCCGATACGGTCTTACCAGCCTCACCAAGCAACGCTTTCATTTCCTCATTCAGCAAGTTCCTGAAATAATCCAGTTTTTCCTGTTCCATAGTAAACTCCCAGTTTCAAATAAACTGCCAGATTTTAGTGAGAACCAACCAATAAGTCCAGAAAAAAAAACAGCCGGAGAAATCCCCGGAGTTGCCGCTTATTTTACAAAAATATTACATTTACTCCGACGCTATGCTTGCTATGATCTTTCGAGATAATTGTCTCGAGAGGTGACTATGACACAGCAACTGAAAATTGGAAAACATATCGTGCGCTATCCACTTATTCAGGGCGGCATGGGCGCCCGGATATCTGCCGGCCGCTTGGCTGGACATATTGCAAGATGCGGCGGCGTAGGACTGGTCGCTGCGGCCGGCATAGCCCTCAATAGCGGCCTTTATGATGGCAAAAACTTTTTCCAGGCTGAGATAGAGGCTTTCAAGGCTGAGTTGCGCAAGGCTTATGAAATTGCTCCTGACGGAATTATCGGCGTCAACGTTATGGTGGCACTTTCCGATTACGCGCCACTTGTCAAGGCGGCCATTGAAGGGGGGGCTAAAGTGATTGTCTGCGGAGCCGGCCTTCCGATGGGGTTACCTGAACTAACGGCCGACCACCCCGATGTAGCGCTGGTGCCCATAGTCTCCTCACTTCGCGCTGCCCAGCTTATTGTACGCAAGTGGCAGAAGGCTTACCACCGGTTGCCGGATGCTGTAGTGGTGGAAGATCCGGATACTGCCGGTGGGCATCTGGGCGAAAAAATGGAGAATATCGGTATCGGAGAATATGATCAATACGCAACAATACGTTCAATAAAGGCCTTTTTCCGCGATGAGTGCGGCGCTGATGTGCCGGTAATTGCCGCAGGGGGGATCTGGGATCGGGCAGATGTTGAGCATGCCCTTGCCGAGGGGGCTGACGGAGTTCAGATGGCCAGCCGCTTTGTCTGTACCGAGGAGTGTGACGCCGAAGACGGCTTCAAACAGTTCTATATCGACTGTACAAAAGAGGATATTGGCCTGCTCATGAGCCCGGCAGGACTACCTGGGCGGGCCATTTTAAAAAACATCGATAATATTCGGCAGTATGACCTTGACCACCATACCACCTGCCGGATGGGTTGCCTAAAAAAATGCTCCTACAAGGAGTCGGGTGAACGCTTTTGCATTGTAACCGCCCTGGATCGTGCCCAGCGGGGCGATGTGGATACCGGCCTTGTTTTCTGCGGAACCAACGCATGGAAAGCCGACCGGATAACAACCGTGCAAGCCATTTTTGACGAGCTCTTTGGTGATATACCCGGGAAATAGTGGCAGATGGGGTTGGTGAGGCACCCAGCTGCAGAGAGTATTTAAACCTCTGGTGTTATTTTCTGCTTGACTTATTAAACCCGTCTATCTATATTCCATAACTCTTTAAAAATTAGAAGCGGATGGAGATACACATGTACGCAGTTATCAAGACAGGTGGGAAGCAGTACAAGGTAGCCGAAGGTGAATTTCTCAAGGTTGAAAAGCTTGAGGGAGAGATAGGCGACAGCATAGAATTCGGCGAAATCCTTATGGTCGGTGGTGAAAAAACTGTTGTTGGTGCGCCGCTCGTAGCAGGGGCTTCCGTAACAGCTAAAATTGCCGTACAGGGCAAAGGCAAAAAAATCCTCGTATTCAAATCAAAACGCCGCAAAGATTCACGCAAATTGCGCGGTCATCGTCAGCATCTGACCGTTCTCAAGATTGAAAAGATTACCGCTTAATCAATACCGCATAAATATTTTTCCCAGGAGATACGGAAATGGCACATAAAAAAGCTGGTGGTAGTTCAAGGAACGGCCGAGATTCAGGCGGACAGCGTCTCGGCTGCAAAAAATTCGGCGGCGAAAGCGTCAAGGCAGGCAACATCATTTATCGTCAGCGCGGCACACAAATCCATCCCGGTAACAACGTCGGATGTGGCAAAGATTACACCCTGTTCGCCTTGATCGAAGGCGTAGTCGCATTCGAGCGTCTCGGCAAGGATCGCAAGAAGGTTTCTGTCTACCCGAACTAAACCTCCGTTTATATTTTTAATACAAAGTCCTGGAAGATTTTTTCTTTCAGGACTTTTTTTGTTTCCACTTTTCAACCCGCTGTTTTTACGGGACATCCTGTCCTTTGCAGCGGTTATCCGATCCGCAAACGGTCATCACCCCATCAGGTATGGCAACGGTTACTTTATATGCTATATGGATGCCCCAGGTATGTGATACAAAGGGTCTCGTATTCAGCGATCGGAAATTCAGGAAGGGGTTGTATGAAGCATTTGGGCGATATACTGGTCGAGGCTGATATTATCAGCAGGAAAACACTCGAACGGGCACTGGAACGGCAAAAATCTAAAAAAGAACGTCTGGGAGCCATCCTTGAGCAAATGGGGGTCATTACCGAGGAGGAACTGGTAGACGCCCTGTCCAAACAGTTCAATTTCAAGACCATCAAAAATTTTGTCGGACATACCTATCCACAAGAGCTGCTGGACATGCTGCCGTCCGATTTTGCAATGAAGAAACTGCTATTCCCCCTTAAGCGAAAAGATACCATGCTGGCAGTTGCAATCACCGATCCTTTTGATCTGGAAACGATGGAAATGTTGAACCGAATGACCGGTCTCAAGGTGGTTCCTGTACTTGCCACCCGCAAAGAGATCCTGGAGGCAATTTCAGTACATTATTTGAAAAGCAGTTCCGAAAGCGGTGAAGCGATCCTGATAGTGGAGGACTCAACACCGATCGCAACCGTCATCCAGTTCGCGCTTGTGAAGGAAGGGTATAAAGTACTGATAGCGAGCGATGGGCTGGAGGCATTGAAAATTGCTCTGGCAGAGCGGCCGAAGCTTATTATAACCGATTCGATAATGCCGCGAATGGACGGTTATGGCTTATTGAGAGCCATCAGAGCCAACCCGATGACCGCAGAAACACCTGTTATAATGCTGACTTCCAAAGCATCCACTGAAGAAGAGCAGAAAGCTCTGGCATTCGGATTCAACGATTTCATCCCTAAGCCGGTCCAGCCGTTGCGGGTTGTTTCCCGCGTCAGACATACCCTGGAAATGACAAATAAATACCGCGGTTAAATCGGTACATCAGCCAGCCTGCAATCACCAGCCGCTCGAATGTTTTCCCCTCCCCTTATACCTCTTTCTGAACTCCCATGGAGGCTGCGGGTTTGAATCTGCCCATAACCCGACACGCCGGGAACGGGCAATATTTTCCGTTCCTATATATTCTGATGCATACGCTCCCTGCAGATAGTGTCGATAAGCCCACGCCATGCCCTCCGCCACCATCTCCCGGTTGATATCCCTGCCGGAATAGCTGATGACCGCCACCACCCGCTTGTACTGATCGATATCCACGATCTCTGCGGTAACGCGTCGTCCCATGATCTTGTCCATCAACGTTCGCCTTGATAGCACACCGTACGGCTGTCCCGGCATATCCGGTTTCTGCGTCTCAGGAGCGTCGATGCCGTACAGTCGCACCTTGAGCCTGACCTTCTCGCGTGTTGTCAACAGCACGGTGTCTCCATCATAGACCGCGTGCACCATTCCCTCTACGGTTCTGCCGGCATAGGCTGTGCTTGTCAGGAGCAGAATTTGCAGCAGGAGGGCGATACATGCTTTCATTTATATCAGCTCCGACGCGTAATTGAACTCGGTTGTGCCGGGGAGTTCCCGCCCCGACTTGAAGGCGGCCAGAATTTCACCCCACCTTTCACGCGGCTCTTCGCTCAGATCAATTACAAACGAGTTGCACCCTTTTTGCGACAATTCACCATGACGCACCGTCAGCGAAAATTGCAGCGTTGAACTGATAGTCTGCAGACCGTCATGGCTTGTGACACGGTAGGTCTCTCCACGGTCTGAACGGAGCGGAGTATTGGCGTGCACGTCCTTGATGCGGATTTTGGTCGTCATGACCGGCAGCGGTGAATAGACCATCATCCGCTGTTCGATGTCTACTCCGGCCGCCAGCAGATCACCGATATTGCTGCTGTCATCCTCTAGGTAGAGGGTTGCCGCTTCGGCGCCGAGCTCCCGCCAGGCAAGCAGCGCCTGGCTGTTGAGCGAAAAACAGCGGTGCCATGTCGAGACATGCAGACCATCAAAACCGTGAAGCAGTTCGAAATGGGACAGATTGGCCGCCTCGAAACGGCGGAAGCCGCCCCTGTACAGGGTGCGAATCGTGTCGCGATAAAGTTGAATATCACGATCAAAGATTATGAACGGGAGCTGCCAGATAATGTGCTCCTCATAACCGCGCATGCGCGGGACTGACGTGATAATCTGGTGAATGGCTGCCTTTGAGAGCGGTAATATCGTAGAATCTGCCCCGTTTTGGAGCGGAAACCGCCACTCCTTCGGCTCAGCCATGACAACCGTCAGACTCTCTCGACCAGCGGTACGGCGCCTGGCACACTGTGCAGCATCCACCTCCCGGAGCGCTCCCCTGCGGGCAGATGCGATCTGTTCGCGGAAAACAGCCGACGAAGCTTCACGCAGCTGACTGTAAAAACGGCGGCGCAACTCCTTGAACAGGGCCGACGGAATCAGCACAGCCGGAAAATCCGGCGCCTCCAGTGATTCGAGCTTGAACTGCGTATCACCGCATTTCGAGAACTGCCCGAACAGAACCGCCTGCATATCACCGCTGCGGGCCGGCTCCAGCTGGCCGAGCGGAAAGCTGAACTCATGGCGGTATCCGGCTACGGAGGCGGAGACGAGCAGATCTCCCTCCTTAAGCGAGACGGCCAGCCGACAGGGAAGCTTCTCCCCATGGTACCCCTCGAGCCTCCGCTGGCAGGCGCTGTCACTAAGGGTATATGCCTCCCTGGATGAGACCTTGTAGATCGAATCACCGGCCGAGAAACTGAAAGGCGTCTCTACTTCAACCAAGCTTCCGGCCGCCGCCTCCATAACCTTCTTCCGGTTTAAGAACATCTCGCGCACGGTCCAGGCCTGGCCGGCCATATCGCTTTTCGGCTGAGCCCGCAGACGGTCTCCGACATACAGGGTATCCCTCGTTTCAAAGACAAGGTTCTTCCCTTTGACACTCTTTATCTGCCCGATAAATCGCCCGGTGCCCCCCTTCTGCCACGGATTGGCGATGTCATCGGGCTGCTGCGATGCCAGGAATCCCCTGGTCGGAGTGCGCCCGAACGAATACTTGAGTATCCCCTTGGCAGCGGTCAGCGCCTCCTTGCGCAAACTTTCCGGCGCATCCAGCACGGTGCGGTAGGCTTCGACCACAGACGCTACATACTCGGCCGATTTCATCCGTCCCTCTACCTTGAGCGATTTTACCCCGGCCTTGATCAGATCGGGAATCAGGTCAATCGCCGACAGGTCGCTGGTTGAGAAGTAGTGCCCCTCCTTGCCGCGATGGCTGTAGAGACGGCGGCATGGCTGTGCGCATCTCCCGCGATTGCCGCTGTGCCCGCCCAGCAGTGACGAAAAAAAACATTGCCCCGAGATGGAGAAACAGAGTGCGCCATGCACGAAGCACTCAATCTCGACGGGCGTCGAAGCTGCTATGGCGGCTATCTCATCAATCGCCAGTTCACGGGCAAGCACCGCACGCTGGAAACCGAGCTCCTGCAGCATCTTTACACCGGGGGTATTGTGTATCGTTAGCTGGGTTGAAGCGTGCAGCGGAATGGAGGGAAAGTGGTTGCGAATCAACCGTGCTACCGCCAGGTCCTGCAGGATAACGCCATCGACACGCATTCCGGCCAGGGCCGCCAGCGTATCAATCAGCTGCGGCAGCTCCTTCTCCTTCACCAGGGTGTTGAGGGTGATATAGATCCGCCGGTCATGGCCATGGGCATAGGCGAGCATCCGCTCCATCTGTGCCATGGTGAAGTTTTTGGCACGGGCACGGGCCGAAAAGTCCTGCAGACCCGCATAAACGGCATCCGCGCCCTTCTCCATCGCGGCAAAGAAAGATTCCAGCGAACCCACAGGGGCGAGAAGTTCAGGTTTTGTTTGTAGTTTCATAAATTCTCTCAAAGTGAAAACGCCCCATTGAGGGGCGTTTTCTGTGTCTGAATCTCAGTTGTTACGTAGCAACATCTATTTCTCCAGCAGGATACGCAGCATCCGGCGCAGCGGCTCCGCAGCCCCCCACAGGAGCTGGTCACCGCAGGTGAAAGCCGACAGGTACTGCGGTCCCATCTTCATTTTGCGTACGCGGCCGATCGGCACGTCAAGAGTACCGGAGACCGCCGCGGGGGTGAGGCCTGCAAGAGAATCAGCCTTGGTGTTGGGGATCAGTTTGACCCACTGGTTGTCGTTTTTGATCAGACCTTCGATCTCGGCAATCGGCAGGTCCCTGTTCAACTTGATAGTCAGAGCCTGACTGTGGCAGCGCATCGCGCTGACGCGTACACAGATGCCGTCTACCGGAATTGGTGACGACGTGCCAAGGATCTTATTGGTCTCAGCAAATCCCTTCCACTCCTCGCGACTCTGTCCGTCCTCCACCTCCCGGTCGATCCAGGGGAGCACGCTGCCGACCAGCGGGAATCCGAACTCTTTGGTGGGGAGAGTCCCGTCGCGCAGGGCAGCCGTAACCTTCTTATCAATTTCCAGAATCGCAGAACCGGGATTCTTCAGCTCCTCGGCAACGACACCGTTCAAAGCCCCCATCTGGCAGAGCAGCTCTCGCATATTGGGAGCGCCGGCACCGGAAGCAGCCTGATAGGTCATGGAGCTGATCCATTCCACCACACCGGCGCGGAACAGACCACCCAAAGCCATCAGCATCAGGCTGACGGTACAGTTGCCGCCGATGAAATCCTTACCTCCCTTAGCCAGAGCGGCATCAATAACGTCCCGGTTGACCGGATCGAGGATGATGACGGCGTTGTTCTCCATACGCAGGGTACTGGCAGCATCGATCCAGTAGCCGTTCCACCCCTGCTTGCGCAGTTCGGGGTGAACCGCTTTGGTGTAGTCGCCACCCTGGCAGGTGATGATCACGTCCAATTTTTTCAGCTCGGCGATGTCCGAGGCGTCCTTCAGTGTGCCTGCGTTCATCGGCGCCGGCTGACCGGCCTGAGAAGTCGTAAAAAATACCGGTTCAAAGCCCAGAGCAAAATCGTTTTCCTCCTGCATTCGCTGCATAAGGACTGAGCCAACCATACCGCGCCATCCGACGATTCCGACTTTCATAATTGTATTCCTTTTCTGAATATTATGAGATTACGTGTTAACTTAAAGATTTGCGATTATCGCCGCACCCATTCCCTTCGTATTGACCAGCTTCTCGCCGTCTTTTTTCTGGTAAATGTCAGCCGTCCTGTATCCTTGATCCAGCACCTTTGCCACAGCATTTTCAACAGCATCTGCAGCCTCCTGCATCCCGAAAGAGAACTTGAGCATCATCGCGGCAGAAAGGATCTGGGCGACCGGATTGGCGATACCCTGTCCGGCGATATCAGGAGCAGAACCGCCGGAGGGTTCATACATGCCGAAGGTTCCCTCTGCCAGCGAGGCTGAGGGGAGCATCCCGAGCGAGCCGGTCAGCATCGCGGCTTCATCGGAAAGAATGTCGCCGAACATGTTTTCGCACAGGAGAACATCAAACTGTTTCGGCCACTTGACAAGCTGCATCGCGGCATTATCAACATACATATGGGTCAGTTCGACATCCGGATATTCTTTCGCTATGCCGATAACGACTTCGCGCCACAGTACCGATGATGACAATACATTGGCCTTGTCGATGGAGCAGACCTTTTTGCCGCGTTTTCTGGCAGCCTGGAACGCGACGTGGGTAATCCGCTCTATTTCCGGAACACTGTAACGCATCGTATCAACACCGACCCGCTCACGTCCAACCCCTTCAATACCTTTTGGCTGGGAGAAATAGATGCCACCAGTCAACTCACGAATAACGAGAATATTAAAACCTCCGCCTATTACCTCTTCCTTCAGCGATGATGCTCCAGTCAATGAAGGGAAGATGATCGCGGGACGCAGGTTCGCGTACAGGCCAAATATTTTGCGAAGCGGCAGCAGAGCCCCGCGTTCCGGCTGTTCTTCAGGAGGCAGAGTTTCCCACTTCGGACCGCCGACAGAACCGAACAGAATGGCGTCAGAGTCCCTGCAGATATCAATCGTACTCTGCGGAAGCGCCTTCCCTTCATTGTCTATACCGGCTCCACCAACATTGGCTGCGCTGCGTGCAAATGTTACGTCATGTTTTTTCTCTACCGCGTCAAGAACATTAAGCGCTTCGGCCATTACCTCGGGACCGATTCCATCGCCGGCCAGAACCGCTATTTTATACGTTTTGCCCATAATTCCTCCAATAAGTTCACATACGGATAATAATCTTATGATAATAATTTTCACAATACTGTTTTGTCAAACTAAAAGCACAGCGGGCAGAGTTCTTGTCCGGTATAACCGTGTTGAACGTACTCCCATACAGTAGAATAATATTCATCCGATACCTATGAGCCGTTATCATTACTACCTCATGTGTCAGGTATAAAGAAAACGGCCTGATATACGGGATATCCCACTGTTGCTATGTTAGATATTGTCGAACAGATTTAAAGGGTTCCAACTTAAGGCTTTTATAGTTGTTTCGTGGATTCAGCTCTGCCTCATCCCCGAAACTCTATATGACTCAAAACCTGTATCCCAGCGAGAAGTACATATTCCTGCCGTTTTCTGGGACCTTGGGACCGGCAACGAATGGGTCGCGGGCATAAGAGAGGTGGCTGAAGTAATATTTGTCGAACAGGTTGTTGATGCCGACTACCACGGAGAAACCATGATAGCTGATGCCACTTTTGATATCGGTTGTTACCCAGCCGGCCGTCGTTGTCTCCTGCAAGCCGGGGTCGACCCGGCCCTGCGCCCGGGCCAGATTTTCAAGAGCCTCAGCGAAGAATGTACCGTCATCATAGCGAATGGAAACAGTCCCGCTGAGTGGCGGAATTTCTGAAAGCGGGCTTCCGGCACTTTCGTTGCGCCCTTCCGCATATGAAAGCGAACCTCTCAGGAACAGGTCATAATCCAGTGACACCTGACTGCCGAGTTCTCCCCCCCACATGGTTGCATGAATATTCTGGTAGCTTTTTTCAGTGGCAGATAACTGAAAGAAATTTATATAATCCTGCAGGTCACTGTAGAAGATCGACCCGTTTACATAGAAACGGTCCGTAGAATATTTTGCGCCGATATCGGCCTGATGGTTGACCGTGGATTTCAGATCTTTATTGCCGTGCCAGTAATTCATTGCAACAGAGGGTGCCGTAACCGGAACGTCAAGGTACAATTCCTGCTGATCCGGTGTGCGTGTTCCGCGAGCGATGCCGGCGAATATGTCCAGGCCCTTAACCGGGGTACTGGTAAGCTGCAAATTGGCGTTGACTCCGGCAAACTCCCTGTTTGTTCCGGCTGTAACCAGCGTGTTTGTTTTATTCGCTTTGGCCCGGGTCAGATCGCCGCGCAGACCACCTTTCAGGATCAGCTGACCTCCCAGCGAAAGTTCGTACTCGCCGAACATCCCCAAATTGTCGATTGACGCATCCGGAATCATGGCCAAATCTTTGTATGCCTGGTAACCGGCCCGGCGATTGACGGCATTCCAATTACGATTGTAATAGTCAATACCGCCTTTCAGGGCTCCTGGTCCGGCTGCCAGGGTGGCATTCAGCTTCACCCCGTAGACCTGGGTCCTGGCATCGGTCTGCATGGAGTAAAAGCGTGTTATCGCAGCCGACTGGAGGCTTGAACTGGCGCGAAAACGGTCATCCATCAGATGGTCAACAGTATCCTGATAGACCTGTAGCCTCAGGTCCTGCATCAGCAGTGAAATATTCTGGATGCGGTAGGTCCAGTTCAGGCGGTGCGTTTTATCATAGTCGCCATCCATCTTCAAATAAGGATAAAGCACATGATCGGCATCCTGATAGGCGTAGCTGATCTCGCTGCGTGAATTTCTGGTCGGATTGATGGCAAACTTGCCCCAGCCGCTATTGATCTCGTAGGCTTTGGAATCTACAGCGTTACTTTTGTAACGATTCGGACTGGTTACCGAATATATTTCAGTCAACCTTTTGTCGTCACCGGATTTGGGGATTTCGGAATACTTATAGGCGTAACCCAGCAGCCCGTCATAGGTATCTGTTCCATAAGAGGCTGTGGCCGACGCCTTGACAGCGTTCCAGCCACCATAGCCAAGGTTGATATCTCCACCTAACCCCTTACCCGGCTTCTTCGTCCGGACATCAATCAGACCACCCAGGCCGCCGGGATTTGACAGGTCGTAGGGACCCTTGATGACGTTGACCTGTTCAATCTCGGCAAAGTCATAATGGAAAGAAGGCGGATCCATGCGGGACGGGCAGGCACCATGGAGGCGAACACCGTCTACCAGAACGTTGATATTGTCTTTCTGAAACCCTCGCAGGACCACATCGTTGGCGATGGCACCCTTGTGGACGTAACTGATGCCTTCAATCTGTTTGAGGCTCTCCCCCATGTCTCTGGCCGCGCTTTCACGTACCTCACGAATAGTCAGGCTTTCCTCTTGCGGTGACTCCTTCTGGCCCCGGATTATAATTTCATCCAGCAACCGGCTTTCGGCATATGCACTTTGATGCAGAAGCAATAGGCCGAGAGGCAGAGTTGGAATAATAAACTTTATCAATTTCAAGTTGTTATATCTCCTTGGAAATAAGAGCAGGCTTGCCAACACCCAGGGCGAATCTTCAAAACCGGCTTCGATTGCAGCCTCATTTATTGCATCATCCTGAAATTGACCGGCACTGCGATCTCTGAGCGTACCTGCGGCTTCGGAAACGGCGCAGCGCTCCTGACCGCTTCCAACGCACTTTTGTCCAGGACTGAATAACCGGATGATTCTACCACCTGGATCCCGTGGACACCGCCATCTTCTGCGATGGTGAAAGTGACAACCACCCTGCCTCCCCAGTTCATTCTGCGAGCCATCGATGGGTACACAAGCTGTTTTATGATCAGGTCGCGGATATACACAAAGTGCTCTTTTAAATAATGTTGCTGTAACTTTTCCGTTGATGGCCGTCCCTCTGCTGCCATTTCCTTCTCGGGTTGCGGAGCAGAGTCGGCAGGTGCTGGATGGTTTGTATCTCTGGTCATCAGTTCTGGTGGTGATTTCGGCCTCTCACTGAACTGGTTTTGCGTACCGCCAGGCAGCATAGCAGGGCAGAGCATCTGCCGTGGCTGTGGCGGTTTAACCTCTTCAGACTTTGATATGACAGGTTTTGCGGTACTTATTGCAGCAACCGGTCGAACGAATGACCGGACCTCTACCCCGGGTGCCAGGTGCTGAGACAGACCACTCAAATCAAGTCGGTCGAGCATCACTATGGAGGTTGTCGGGACATGTTTCGCGTTATGCGATGCCATGACAATCAGACATGAGGCAACTGCCACGTGCAATATAAGAGATATGACAAACCATGTGGCCTGAGGCAGCTTGTGCATAAACCTCCTGCATTTGGGATGCGCAGCAATAAGCAAGCTGTTTTTTAATGCAAGATTGGAATATAAATCATGTGGACATGATCATGCTTGATGTTTAACTACAAACTTTTCCACGCCTGTAAAGCAAAAAGGTATCTGCAAAACCGGGACAAGAACCTGACAAATAAGCAAAAGACATTGGAAAACAAAACCCACCACGTGATCAGTAGGTTAGTTGCCAGCTTCTTTTAATTATCGAACAGCAACTTGCGCTCGAAGTCCATTGAATGGGTCAGACGCTGGGCGTCATGCATGGTAATCATATCCTGTCGATAGAGCTGCATCAGGTGCATGTCCAGTGTTTGCATATTATACTGGGATGCGCCATTCTCAATATGCTTTTCAATTTCATCGAGACGCCCTTCGCGAATACAGGCCTGGATGGTTGTAGTTGCTCTCATGATCTCGATCGCCGGCAGTATGCTTTCACCCGATTTATCCTTGATCAGGCGGATTGAAATCGTGGCGACCAGAATATCGGCCAAGCGGTGACGCATTATTTCCTGGGCATCAGGGTGGAAGTGCCCGATTATTCTATTGATTGTGGATACTGCACCCTGGGTGTGCAGGGTGGAAAGCACCAAATGCCCGGTTTCGGCCGCTTTTATGCACGAATCAATGGTTTCCTTGTCGCGCATTTCTCCAACCATTATGACATCTGGATCCATTCTGAGAGCAGCTTTCAGGGCCGAAGCAAAACTGTCGGTGTCGATACCGATTTCACGTTGAATGATGCAGCTTTTCTGTGAAGAAAACAGGAATTCTATCGGGTCTTCAATGGTTATGATGTTATAGCTGAAGTTCTCATTAAGGTATCGCAAGATGGAGGCCAGCGAGGTTGATTTACCGTTACCTGTCGGGCCGGTCACCAGAATCAGGCCGTTGGGAGCCTGGGCAATTTCTCCAAGTACCTGCGGCAGATTCAGATCCTCAAAAGTTCCTATGACCGGTGGAATCACGCGCATGATGATGCCGAAATGCCCTTTCTGGCGGAAAATACTGACCCTGAAACGCCCGCCGGATGGCAGAGAGTAGGAGACATCACACTCCTTGAGGTCGTTACTGACCTGCCGGCCGTTGTAATCCAGAACCGTTTCAGCGATGAATTGAGTGTCGGCAGGTGTCAGATTTGGCATCCTGGCGCGGACTAATCGGCCCCGTCCCCTGAAAAAAGGCGGGTTGTCTACCTCAAAGTGGAGATCAGAAACTTTCTTCTGAAACGCAATCTCCAGAATCTGATGCAAAATATTGGTATCCATCATCTCCTCCGTTACGATTATAAAATGACCAGAAAATACGATGTCAAGCCTGTTTTTTCGGTACTTTTCCGGTACAGGGCATTGTCAAGTATCAAACCTGCACATTTCGAGCAGATTGGTTTGAGGCGGTGAAACCGGTTTGTCTCCAAAATCCGCATAGGTTACTGCGATACCCTTACCGAGGCTTGGTCATCAGTTCAAATCGTTTCTGATGGTACGATTTGTCCAAAACCAGACCGGCAACACGGGATAGAATATCCAGATGCTCTATTAATACGGGGGTCGGTGTCAGTTGTCCGAAATCGGCGTAGATAAGAGCGATGACCTTTCCTGTCATCATGAGCGGTAATAGCAGTATTTTGGGACTTCGCGGTGCCGAAATGACGGCATAGAGGTGGTCTCCCAGTGTCGGATCGGAACAGTGCCCATAAAACAAACTCTGCTTCTCAATAACATCATCTAGTACAGATTGTTGGCCAAGTGGGACCTTGAGCATCAAAGGACCCGTCGGTCCTGAACTCTTTTTGGCGGTAACACCGATTCCCTTTTCAACCGTCATCTCCACCGGTCCGGCGACAAGTGTCACGGCCCGTTCGAAAAAGCTGGAAGTGAAGCTCAGAAGTTCACGAGCCACTTCCCGCGGTTCTGAAAATGCGGTCAGGGTTGCAATGACTTCCTTGAGTTTTTGTTCAGCCAACCGTTCAGGCTGAACGAATGATTTATCCAGCACTGAACGAAAGGCCAGCAGCAAGTTGGTTATTCTCGCCACAAAAGAATCGGACCGATCTCCCAAAACCGGACGCGGCAAAATCGCCGTTGCACCCTCGTCAAGTCCGTGTGGCTGCAGTGTCTGATTCTCAGGTAAAGAGCTCAGCTGCAGAATGGAGAGACGCGGGTATTTTTCACGCTTCTCTTGCAACATAGAGGCTGTTCTTTCCTCGTACCCCTCGCCGATGTAAACGGGATCGTCTACAACCAGAATTGGCATGTGCCCGCGTGAAAACGACTGATCAATGAACAGATCAAGGCTGACGTCGTCGTCTGTTGTAAATACGACATGGTGTCTGTTTTTACAGATCGTGGAAAGGGCGTATTTCATAAAAGTATCATGGCTGAACATGATGACTGCAATCGAAAGCGCCCCGGGGAGCATGGCCTGTTTCCCGGACGAAGGTTGCAGGGAAATCTGCGTCAGGAAAGAACAAAGTTCATCCTGCCTGTTACGGGGAAGGGTGAAAAGCTCATCAGCTATTATCCTGCGATGTTCCTCGGAATAATCCTTGTCCTCGAGTCTGAAAAATCTATCGGGAATTTTTTGGGAGAGTGTATCAAGCGTATCAAGGCCGAGCATGTCGGCAGTAACGGTCAGATTTCCATCTTCCGAGATGGAAACTTCTTTTTCGCTGACGGTGCCTTCTGAAAAAAAGATATTCTCCAGTGTACCGTCGCGCATTTTTTCGTCATAAATCCGCAGGGCTTCCATCAGAATCTGCTGCGAATTCAGCAACATTTCCTGATGAAGTATCCCCGGAAAATAGCGGTATTCATCACTGATATCTATATAGTCCAGATCCATTGAGAAGGTGCCACGGGTCCAGGTCAGCGCCTCGACAACGGTCATCTCTATCAGCGCTTCCAACCCTCTGTAAGCATCCTCGCGTTGGATGCTTCCCTGCTCAACCAGGATTCTAATCAGTGGTTTGTGGGCACCGTCTGCTATTTTTTGCTCAAGAAGTGACTTGTCAAAGGCCTCAGGTGTAATAAATTTGTTCTCGACCAGGATCTGGCCAATTCGGACGCTGTTGTTCAGATGGTTGGCACTGACAAGGTAGCCATCGCTGAAGCCGAGGTGGCTTTCACCCTTCTGGCTTTGGATCGTGAGGGTGCCGGATTTTCTGGTTGAATGTATCAGCTGGATAACATCAACTATAGGGAGTTGCGCCAGATCTCCGGTGAATAACATTACTAATTATCCTTTCATGGTCCAGTGTGGGTCGCTGGAGCAAAGAAGACACCCCAGTTTTTTTTAAATTCAAGAACAAATCTTAACCGTCCATGACCGGCATTCCACTATTCAAAAGAACCGGATCCATGTCTGAAACTTTGCCGGAAAAATTTCAGGATTTCTCTGTCGTTTCTGGCTTCACCAACTGTTTCTCCAGCATCTGGTTAGCTGGCACAATGGAGGCCTTTCGTTCAGTTCAATCCCTTCCTTATCTGGTACAGGTCCTCGAGGTCTAAGCCGTTTTTCTCAAAATAGTCCCTTTCTAATTCCTCCACATAAAAGCGGTCAAGTCCGGAGTTTTCCAGAAAATCCTCACGAAGGCTCAAGTTACACTCCGATATAATGCTGGGAAGCAGGGTATAAAGATACATGGACTCCTTTTTGATGGTCAAAATGGTTTCGGTGAAGAGGTGGTCAGGAATATCCGACTCGATTCGTTTTTCGGCTTTCAACTCATCGGTGAACTCCCGGCGCAGAGCTTCCTGGGTCGACTTGGTATCGAACTTTGAATAAAAACTGCGGATGCGTTCCGGGATATGCTCCAGCAGGACAATCGAGATATACTCCTCCTGATCGATCTGTTTCAGCATCCGATAGAGATCTTCGATCGATTCAGTACCCGCCTCGATTCCGGCCATACCATCCATCAGTGCCACAACCTTGCGCCGTCCAAAACGTCCCAGATAGACATTTTCTAACAGCTCGCGAATGAACAGCTCACTGAAACAGCCCCTTTTGAGTTTATCAAAGGCGGACTTGTGTTCCAGAACCCCCTGCAGCATCTGCACGGAGACCCGCACGTTTTGCATGAAGGCAAGCTGATTGACAAGATTAGCGACATTATCGAAACGGTCAAGATAGGTGACAATATAGGAAAGATCGGCCAGCAGCGACGGATCAGCCCCGTCGCGGATCCTTTCGTCGCATTCCTTGCTGGCATCGATCATGAGCCGTTCGAAAGAATTGTCGCTGTTCACTATGGCACTTTTTTTCGCCCTGATCAGCTTGAGCATATCCTCATGGTTGATGTAGCTCTCGATATTTTTTTCGCGCAGGAATATTCCCTCCAGCACCTCGCGGGCGGAGGCCAAATAGTCCTGCTCGGTACTGCTGGCAAGGTTATGACCCTTATTAAGCCTCTCATCGAGGGTGTGTAAAAGTGCATCGGGAATTTTGTTACGCACTGACAGTGTCTTGAGACGGGTCAACCGGGCCTTGTGCAGGGTGCTTATCTCCCCCGCCTTTTTGCAGGCCAGGAGAATGTTGCGATACTCGTCAACGACACGCTTGGTTGCCGGGTGACGGTACATAACATCGATACGCATGCGTTCCTGCTGATAGCTGTCGATCTTGTTCTCTGCCGCAAGCCTGGCCAAGCGATCGAAATCGTCATCTGAGATGTTTTTGTTGTTGTAATAGAGTTGGCGGAACAAGTCGTGGTACTCGCGGTGCTTGTGGTTGATCAGCTTGATGATTGAGAGCTGTGATGTCGGGTCCTTGAGCAGAGGGAAGACTTCGGAAACGATGGTGTCATCCAGTCCCTTGCCTATAGTCTCGGACCTCTTGAGCACCTTGCCAATGCGTTTAACCAGATCTTCCTGCTGGTGCTTCAATTTACGGGAGAGCATCTTGCTGGAATGGACAAAGAAAAAATAGTTGCAGACAGCATTTCCATCTAAAAAAATATGCTCGTACGTAGCGCGTCCGCTGGTAAGATCACTGAAACTGACGCTGCCGGTCTCGTTGTCGGAGCGGGCCCCGTACATGACCAAGCGGTTGATGATCTCCGGCTTGAAGAGGTCGGACGATGGTTGATCCACCCCAAACATGTATTCGCAGAAATAGCCGCCATTTCCCTGGTGCCTGATCTCATCAGGGAAAAGCATGAATTCATTGCCGGCCGAAAAGATGCGCAGATTTTCATCTTCCTGGACAATATTGAAAAAATATCGTTGATAGGCATCGGTGCCTACCACCATGACAAAGTATTCGACCTGGTCGCCCATCTGCCCATGCAGCCTTATGTCTTTATGCAAATTGCGTCTCCCCGATGATGCATATCAAAATATGCCGTAGAACGTTCCGGCGTAGGTCCGATTTCATGATAACTCAACCAGGACATTTTGCACACAGATGTTCGTTTATGCAAGTCGTGTAAATTACCAGTGTGCTATTCATGTGGAAAAGTCATAGATGGCATACGATATCAATGCATGCTCGATTTTCAGACACCAGAAATCAGTCCGTTTAAATCATACATTTTTATAGCTTATTTCCCGGTACTTTGGTAAAAAAAGTATTTTATTTAGAATATAATTTTGAATCAGGTACAAAATCGTCATCAACAAATTTTCACATAAAAAAGATAGACGCAATTTTTAAGCTACAAGCAAAATTGAAGAAAGCGGGGAGAATATGATTAAAAAAATTCTAGTGATAGATGATTCAGCGCTTATCCATCAGATGTATCGCCTGGTACTGTCCCGATACAAATGTGAAATAGTTGATGCAATGAACGGCCAGGAAGCTCTCGACATGGTGGCGGTGTAGGATGATATCCAGCTCATTCTCCTGGACATCAATATGCCGGTCATGAACGGTCTCCAGTTTCTGGAAAAGTCGGCGCCCCTGGGTATTCTCAAGAAAATACCGGTCATCATCATCAGTACCGAAGGGAAGGAAGAAGACACGATCCGTGGTTTGAGAATGGGGGCCAGGGGGTATCTGAAAAAGCCGTTCAACCCCCCTGATCTTCACAACCTGATCGATAAGATATTTGCTGGTGCCAATTGAAATCCGGTCAAACCCTGGTCAGCATTCCGAAGAGAGGATGGCGTTGTGGACAATGATTTCGATATGTCTGTTCTGCTGAACGAGTATCTCGAAGATGCGGCCGGACATCTGGAGGCGATAGAGGCTGCTCTACTGGAGTTGGAGAAGAGAGCGGCGCAGGGAGAATACGACAAGGCGATCATTACCCTCCTGCTCGGAAATCTCCATACCTTGAAGGGTAACTCCGGGCTGATGGGGTTTACGTCCCTTCAGCAGTATCTCCACAAGTTGGAAGCCATATTCAAACCTGTCATGGACGGTTCCAGCCCCCTGTCGGCCGGCCTGTTCGAGACGTTTTATGCCGCGCTCAATGCAATTCGCGACGGTCTCAGAAACCTGTCGGAGAATCCGGCTGCCACGCTTGATTTCAACGATGAAATCATGGCAGTTGAATGCTTCCGAACCCCGATAATAGATGAGAAACGTTCATCCGCGTTTTCAGAGAACGTGCCCCTGCCCAAGGATAAAAAGGATGATTTCAGTTACATAACACAGCAGAGCAATACCCTGAAAGTCAATTTCGAAAAATTGGATGAGCTGCTCAACCTGGTGGGGGAACTGGTCATTCATCGGACGACGCTCAGCACACTCGAATCCCGACTCAGGGAAAAGGTCGATGACAGGGCGATTCTTGAGGCGTTTAGCGAGTCCTGCCAGCTTATCGGCAAGAGCGCCAATGAGCTGCGTGAGTCGATCATGAAGGTGCGCATGCTGCCGATCAAGGTGGTCTTCCAACGCTTCAACCGGTTGGTGCGTGATCTTTCCCGGCAGCACGGCAAAGAAGTCAATCTGGTTTTTGAAGGGGACGAAACCGAACTGGACAAGAGAGTTATCGACAAAATAGGTGAACCGCTGCTGCATCTGATCAGGAATGCCATCGACCACGGTTTTGAAACTCCTGCCGAACGGGAGCGCCTGGGGAAGCCGCGTGTAGGCACTCTCGTGCTGAAGGCCAGCCATGAGAACGGGAATATCATAATCTCCGCCGAAGATGACGGCGGCGGCATGTCGGCAGACAGGATCAGGAAGAAAGCCTTGGAGAGCGGGTTTCTTGACGAAAATGAGGCACAATCCCAGAGCACGCAGGAAACCCTCAATCTGGTCTTTACTCCCGGTTTCTCAACAAGCAGTGAGGTATCAGAAACCTCTGGCCGCGGCATCGGGCTTGACGTCGTCAAGAAAACGATTACCTCATTCAACGGCATGATTGACATTGATAGCACCCCAGGCAAGGGAACACGTTTCACTATCAAGCTGCCGCTCACCCTCGCCATCATCCAGGCACTCATGGTTGAGGTGTCTGGTGAGATATTCGCCATACCGCTTTCAGGGGTTCTGGAAAGCATAAAGGTGAATAGCGATGAAATTCACGAGGTGTCAGCACGGGAAATGATCCTGTTACGGGACGGACTCCTGCCTATCTGTCGACTGGAGCGTTTTTTTGGCATGACACCGCAGAAAATCAGAAAAAAAGAATATGTGGTAGTTGTCGAAAACGGCGAAAAACGGGGCGGACTCGTGGTTGACAGGCTGGTGGGTCAGCAGGAAATAGTGATCAAGGCGCATGACGACTATCTGGGAGAACTGCCGGGGATAGCCGGCGGCACCGTACTCGGCAATGGCAGAATTTCCCATATTCTTGATATAGCCTCACTGATCGGAAATGGTCGCTGAAATGCTAGTAAAACAGACTGAATTGCAAAGGAGAACGGCACATGAGTGACGGCATTGAACTGCAGCTTCCAGCATCCGGACTGGCGGAAGACATCTTGGGCCGGTTCATGGAAGATGCCCAGAAAGAACTGGATGACGTTCCTGAACATCAGCGGAGACGCAAGGACGAGACGTTCTTTCATCTTGTCACGTTCAATTTGCTTAAAGAAGAATTCGGAGTAGAAATCAGCACTGTTCAGGAAATCATACGTGCTACCGACATCACGCCGGTTCCCGGCGCTCCGTCTCATGTGCGGGGCGTGATCAACCTGCGCGGCAAGATCATACCGGTAGTCGATCTGCGGCGACGCTTCTCTCTGCCGGAAGTCGACAGCAGTGATGACCAGCGGATTGTCGTAGTCGAACTCGGTCCGAAGCGGATCGGCATGCTGGTGGACAGCGTGTCCCAGGTTATCAAGGTGCCGGTCGGGGTGGTCGAAGAGATGCCGGATGAAGCAATAAATGTCGATGAGAATTATATTAAAGGGGTCGGCAAATTGGACAGCAGGCTGATCATTATACTGGATTTAAACAAATCACTGCTTTCTCTGTAAAATATTCTAAAAAACATACGGGAGTCATGGCGTACATGAAAAACTTACGGATTGGCATGCGGTTAGGGCTGAGTTTTGGCCTGATGTCGCTTATGATGATCGTCGGCGGATTTACGGTGTATTGGGGAATAGATAATAGTACCACCGCCACCATAAACATGATCAAGGGCGACGCCACCGTTACAGAGCACGCCGCAAAGGCTCTAGCGAACGTACTCGGTATGCGCAGATACGAAAAGGACCTGTATCTGAATATCGGCGACAAAGCCAAAGAAGATGATTACCTCAAAAAGTGGCAGGAACAGCACGAACAAGTCACAAAAAACCTGGAAGATCTGGGAAAGATTGTGACCATAGAGAAGGAAAAAGAAACACTTGCGACTATGAAGAATGAGCTGGGCGCCTATGACAAGGGGTTCGCCAAGGTTTATAACTTGATAGGTGACGGCAAACTGAAAACTCCGGCTGAGTGCAACGTTGCCATAAACGAATACAAAGATAGTATTCACCAGCTTGAGAAATCAGCACAGGAATTTGCCGATGGTAGCAACGCCAAGATGGATGGACAGGGAAAGTCCATGGCTGAGCTGGCGCAAAAAATTGCCAAGACACTCGTCATCTTAACCATCATCGGCGTTATTTTGTCCATCTTCATCAGTATCATAATAGCCCGCAGCATCACCAACCCCATCAAAGAGGTGTTACTGATGGCCCAACGGATTGCCGAGGGTGATTTGACGATGACCGTGGTGGTGAAGGCACGTGATGAAATGGGGGAACTGCTCCAGGCCATGAATACCATGTCAGGGAACCTGCGAACCATGATCGGGAAAATACTCGATAGTTCCGGGCAATTGGCAGCGGCGGCCGTACAGATTTCCTCCAATTCCGATCAGTTGACGAGCGCGGCGCACAGCCAGGCATCGGCCGCCGAAGAAACTTCTGCTACCATGGTGCAGATGGCCGCTTCGATCCAGATAGTGGCAAGCAACGCGGATTCCCTGGCATCGAATGCCGATGAGGTGGCTTCTTCCATACAGGAACTGGGGGCTTCCAGCGAACAGATGGCCAAGAGCGCCGAGGTGATGGCTTCATCGGTTACAGAAACGTCTGCAACCATAGAGCAGATGAGCGTATCCATTGAGAAGGTGGCGCAGAACGCAGAAGACCTGGTGTCCTCTGTCAGCGAGACTTCAGCCACCATCGAGCAGATGACTGTCTCCATTGAACAGGTGGCCGGAAATTCCCAGGAGTTGCAGCGTATTGTGAGCGATTCCGCCACAATTATCGAGCAGATGGCCACCTCTATCAAACAGGTGGCTAACAAGGTGGACGAGGTCGATGCGACGGCCAAGGAGGGGGCCAAGGAAGGTATCGCCGGACTCCAGGCTGGAGAGGCGTCAATGGCAGCTATGACGCGGGTGGCGGATGTAATCGAGAAGACTTCTTCGTCAATCCTCAATCTCGGCAGGCGATCCGAGGATATTGGCAATATTGTCAAGGTGATCGACGAGATTGCTGACCAGACGAACCTGCTGGCGCTGAACGCTGCCATTGAAGCAGCCCGGGCCGGAGACGCCGGTCGCGGCTTTGCTGTGGTAGCCGAGGAGGTAAGAAAGCTGGCTGAACGGAGCATGGGCGCAACCAGGGAGATTGCACAGGTTATTCGTCAGGTGCAGGTGGATACCCAGGAATCGGTCAAATATGGTGAGGTGGCGTCCCTTGAAGCAAAGAACTCCATGGAACTTTCAGTAACGGCCGGGAAAGCCCTGAATAACCTTGTCAAGAGCGTCGAGCGCACCAGTATCCTCATGTCGGACATTGCAAAGATGTCTGCCGAGCAGGCCAGTGCTTCCACCCAAGTGGTCCGGGCGGTGGAAAATATGAGCGAGTCCACCGATGTGGTGGCCAATGCCGCCCGCGAACAGGCGGTTGGCAGCCGCCAGATCCGGATCGCTGTTGAGCGGATGAACCACCTCACCCAGGAGGTTACCGGGGCTGCCAGGGAGCAGGCCCAAGGGAGCAAGCAGATCCGCATCGCGGTGGAGAACATGAACCACGTGACCGGGCAGGTGACTATAGCCACCAAGGAACAGGCACTGTCAGCCCGCCAGATCGTCACGGCGGTAAATGATATGAACGCCATGACGCAGTCTGTGGCCAATGCCACTGCTGAACAGAAGAAGGGCGGCGAGATGGTGGTGACCGCCATGGAGAATATCAGCGACATCACCAGAGGCAATCTCACCTCTGTCGAGCAGCTCTCCAAGGCAGCACAGACCCTCTCCCAGCAGGCCGCGGATATGGCGGACATGGTGGGAACCTTCAGAGTGTCATGAAGAATCACGAAAACATACATCGGGGATGGTCGCTGACAATGCTCGTGGAATTATATCAAAGGGGTCGGTAAATTGGACAGCAGGCTGATCATTATACTGGATTTGAACAAATCACTGCTTTCTCTGTAGTATTTCTAATAAAATAGACAGGAGGCATGGCGTAAATGAAAATGAACAATATAAGGATTGGTCTGCGGTTAGGGCTGGGTTTTGGGACGTTGTCGCTTATGTTGATCATCGGCGGGTTTACGGGATATTGGGCAGTAGATCAAAGTACCACCGCCACCATAAACATGATCAAGGGCGACGCCACCGTTACAGAGCACGCCGCAAAGGCTCTAGCGAACGTACTCGGTATGCGCAGATACGAAAAGGACCTGTATCTGAATATCGGCGACAAAGCCAAAGAAGATGATTACCTCAAAAAGTGGCAGGAACAGCACGAACAAGTCACAAAAAACCTGGAAGATCTGGGAAAGATTGTGACCATAGAGAAGGAAAAAGAAACACTTGCGACTATGAAGAATGAGCTGGGCGCCTATGACAAGGGGTTCGCCAAGGTTTATAACTTGATAGGTGACGGCAAACTGAAAACTCCGGCTGAGTGCAACGTTGCCATAAACGAATACAAAGATAGTATTCACCAGCTTGAGAAATCAGCACAGGAATTTGCCGATGGTAGCAACGCCAAGATGGATGGACAGGGAAAGTCCATGGCTGAGCTGGCGCAAAAAATTGCCAAGACACTCGTCATCTTAACCATCATCGGCGTTATTTTGTCCATCTTCATCAGTATCATAATAGCCCGCAGCATCACCAACCCCATCAAAGAGGTGTTACTGATGGCCCAACGGATTGCCGAGGGTGATTTGACGATGACCGTGGTGGTGAAGGCACGTGATGAAATGGGGGAACTGCTCCAGGCCATGAATACCATGTCAGGGAACCTGCGAACCATGATCGGGAAAATACTCGATAGTTCCGGGCAATTGGCAGCGGCGGCCGTACAGATTTCCTCCAATTCCGATCAGTTGACGAGCGCGGCGCACAGCCAGGCATCGGCCGCCGAAGAAACTTCTGCTACCATGGTGCAGATGGCCGCTTCGATCCAGATAGTGGCAAGCAACGCGGATTCCCTGGCATCGAATGCCGATGAGGTGGCTTCTTCCATACAGGAACTGGGGGCTTCCAGCGAACAGATGGCCAAGAGCGCCGAGGTGATGGCTTCATCGGTTACAGAAACGTCTGCAACCATAGAGCAGATGAGCGTATCCATTGAGAAGGTGGCGCAGAACGCAGAAGACCTGGTGTCCTCTGTCAGCGAGACTTCAGCCACCATCGAGCAGATGACTGTCTCCATTGAACAGGTGGCCGGAAATTCCCAGGAGTTGCAGCGTATTGTGAGCGATTCCGCCACAATTATCGAGCAGATGGCCACCTCTATCAAACAGGTGGCTAACAAGGTGGACGAGGTCGATGCGACGGCCAAGGAGGGGGCCAAGGAAGGTATCGCCGGACTCCAGGCTGGAGAGGCGTCAATGGCAGCTATGACGCGGGTGGCGGATGTAATCGAGAAGACTTCTTCGTCAATCCTCAATCTCGGCAGGCGATCCGAGGATATTGGCAATATTGTCAAGGTGATCGACGAGATTGCTGACCAGACGAACCTGCTGGCGCTGAACGCTGCCATTGAAGCAGCCCGGGCCGGAGACGCCGGTCGCGGCTTTGCTGTGGTAGCCGAGGAGGTAAGAAAGCTGGCTGAACGGAGCATGGGCGCAACCAGGGAGATTGCACAGGTTATTCGTCAGGTGCAGGTGGATACCCAGGAATCGGTCAAATATGGTGAGGTGGCGTCCCTTGAAGCAAAGAACTCCATGGAACTTTCAGTAACGGCCGGGAAAGCCCTGAATAACCTTGTCAAGAGCGTCGAGCGCACCAGTATCCTCATGTCGGACATTGCAAAGATGTCTGCCGAGCAGGCCAGTGCTTCCACCCAAGTGGTCCGGGCGGTGGAAAATATGAGCGAGTCCACCGATGTGGTGGCCAATGCCGCCCGCGAACAGGCGGTTGGCAGCCGCCAGATCCGGATCGCTGTTGAGCGGATGAACCACCTCACCCAGGAGGTTACCGGGGCTGCCAGGGAGCAGGCCCAAGGGAGCAAGCAGATCCGCATCGCGGTGGAGAACATGAACCACGTGACCGGGCAGGTGACTATAGCCACCAAGGAACAGGCACTGTCAGCCCGCCAGATCGTCACGGCGGTAAATGATATGAACGCCATGACGCAGTCTGTGGCCAATGCCACTGCTGAACAGAAGAAGGGCGGCGAGATGGTGGTGACCGCCATGGAGAATATCAGCGACATCACCAGAGGCAATCTCACCTCTGTCGAGCAGCTCTCCAAGGCAGCACAGACCCTCTCCCAGCAGGCCGCGGATATGGCGGACATGGTGGGAACCTTCAGAGTCCGATAATGGACCAATCACCAGGTACGCATGCAGATACGAATTCAAAACTGTCTGTAATTGCGCCGTATGGATTGTAGTATGGACGATGCATATCTGGATAAGATCAGGGAATTTGTTTCACAACGGAGCAGACTCAGTTTCAGTGGCCGCAAGCGGGAGCTGCTCCGCCACCGGCTGGAAAAACGTTTGGAAAAGCTGGGACTGGCCGATCTTGCAGCGTATTGGGACTATCTGAAACAGACATCCGGTGAGGAAGCCAGACTGCTGGATTGCCTGACAACAAACGAAACGTTTTTTTTCAGGAATCAGGATCAGTTCAGCCATCTTCGGAATGTTATTATTCCTGGTATTGAAACGTTGCGAGGAATGGATGTTGTACGCTCATGGGGTGCGAGCAGCCGGGTACCGCCTTCATCCATAATGAAGCTGCGCATTCTTTCTGCAGGCTGTTCCACCGGTGAGGAACCATATTCCATAGCAATGACGCTTCTGGAATCATTACGTTATCCAAAAGCCTGGAATTTGGAGATCATTGCCGGTGATCTGAATGAAAGCTGCCTCAAGACTGCAGCCGAAGGTTATTATGAAAAAGAGAAGTTAAAAAACATTCCCGAACATTACCTTGACAAGTATATGCAGCAAGAGACTGATGGTGCAGTGATCAGAGAAGAAGTGAAGAAGATGGTTTCAATTATCCATCTCAACCTGGACGGACTCATGAAGGGTGGACCATTTCCCGGGTATGTTTCTTTATCTGAACCGTTCGATATCATTTTTTGCCGAAACGTGATGATTTATTTCTCTGCTTCATGTCAACAAAAGCTCGTAGACACGCTTCACCGCCTACTGGTTCCGGGCGGCTATCTGTTTACGGGCGATGCCGAACCTCTCCATCTCTTTGATCATACGTTCGAGACGATAAAGTGTGCGAGGTGTCTTATATACAAAAAAACGGAGATGACAAACTATGTCGAAGCCCTTTGACGACGCAGCGCCTGCTGCACAGAAACTTCATGGGAAAAGTGTCGAGGAACTCCTTCTCCTCATCGCCGACAATGAAAAGGGTTACAAGCAGGAATCATTAGCCAGGCTGCTTGCCATGGGGCTTGAAGAGAACTATCCGGTTTTAGAGCTGGCGGTGCGAGACGATGACAATTATGACCTGCGCAATGCCGCCATGGAGGTACTCGTCAGCTTCGGAGTGGAATCAACCCCAAAATTGGTCAAGCTGCTGGAAGACCCCAACGAAGAGGTAAGAAACTTCAGCGCGGTTATGCTTGGCGACATCGGCAGGCGTGAGGCGGTCGGAGCCCTCATTCGGGCCCTTGGCGACCCAGACATGAATGTCCGGCATAGCGTGGCAGAGGCGTTGGGCAAGATCGGCGACCGGGCAGCTATTCTACCGCTCGTAAATTCTCTTAAAAGTGACTTCTGGTTACAGTACGCTGCCATTTCCGCTCTTGGCAACATAGGAGATTACCAGGCGGCTCCTTATTTGCTCGAGATACTTGAAGACGAGAATTGGAGCGGCCCCGTTGTGGAGGCTCTGTGCAAAATAGGTGACCCCCGCTCGCTCAAACCACTGGCTGATATCATCCCGCAACTTGAAGAAAACCTGTGTGCTGCCGTAACGAAGGCTCTCGTAACGATTTACCTGGGACTCAATGAAAACCTGAGGTTCAAGAACAGCCTGGTGGAGTACAATAAGGGCGAATTGAAGGATATCATCAGTCGCGTTGGAATCCAGAAAATCAGGAACTTGCTTGTCGACTCCAAAGAAGATGAGACGATTGAGGCCGCCATCATACTTCTGGGGTGGCTGGGAGAAGCAGAGGCCATCAACGATTTCTTTGGTCACCTTACAGATTATAGGCTCATCAAGACCGTTGAGAGCGCCATTTTTTCCATCGGCATAGCCGCAATTCCCTACCTTCAGGCGGCACTCTCACATGAAAATGATAACGTAAAAATTGTCGCGCTCCATTCTTTACGATGGATGAAAGCGATGCCGGGACCTGATAAACTGGATGTACTTTTTTCTCATGCCGATAAGACAGTTCAGCTTGAGGCCCTGGAAGCGCTTGTCGACGCGTATTCGGTCCAGATTCTCCCACAACTCCTTGATTTTTTCGTGCACGAAGATGAAGAATTCTGTCTCAAGGTTGCTGATGTTCTCGCAGGATATCCATTCGAAAGTCTCCGCCAATTTTTGAACTCCATGACCACGTCGGAAGATGCTGAAATGAGAAGAAGGGCGGCTCTTCTTCTTGGTCACCTGGAAGAGTGTGGCGATATCAGTATCCTTAAAACTCTTGTTGCCGATCAGGATACCCAGGTTAGAAAAGAGGCTATCAAGGCCGCCGGCATGCAGAAACTTGTTGATATAGTGCCGATAATCCATCAGGCACTGGCTGATCAGGATCCTGGTGTCAAGGAAACGGCCGTAACAGCGCTTGCCGGATTCGGAAACAATCCCGAATATATGAAAGATATTCTGAATATGTTGGGAACGTTTGGAGAGGACCTCGATTATGCGGTAATCAAGTCTGTCGGAATCGTTGGATACGAGAAGGCGGGGGCCGTACTCATGGAGGAACTTCAGAATAAACAGCTCTCCAACAATCTCGTCTACTCAATCCTGGAAACATTAGGAAAAATATCGTACAAACCAGCCACGGAACTGGTAATAAAGAATTTTTTACATCATCAGGATCCAGACATACGGCGGGTGGCCGTTGAAGCTCTCGGGAGTTTTTGTGACCAGAACTCACTTGAGAGGATTGAAGATGTTGTTCACGATCCCCATTGGAGCGTCCGCAAAACCGCCCTCACAGCTCTGGTGAAAATTGCCGGTCCACGCGAGACACAATTAATCCTGGATGCCTTGCATGACAACGACTTTTTGGTGAGAAAACACGCCATAATCACCTTGGGCAACCTGCGTGATGTGAAAACGATTTCTGAAATAGTGAAACAATTGGCCGACAAGAAGTTGCGCGAATTTGCCTGCGAAGCAATCCTGAATTTCGGGCGTTCGGCTCTTCCGTATCTCCATCAGTTTATGAAACGGGATGATTCCATTGAAATCAGGGAGAGTATCATCGATCTGGTAGGAAAGATTGGTGATAGCATCAGCGTCGGACCTCTGATGGAACTCCTTGAGGACCCGAACTCGAATATCAGACTGGCAGCTATCGACTCACTGGCGTTCTGCTTCGACAGCATTCCACTGAAAAAACTGATCCACACAAAAAATTATGACGGCACCGAAGAGGTCAAAAACAGGGCAGATCTGGCCCTGAAGACGATCATGCTGGAAAGCTACTGATAATGAACAGCCCCGTTACCCCTCTCATCCGCCCGGATGAATTGCGACTGCTCAAGGAGTATATTACCGAGGTATTCGGACTGGTAGTGGATAAAAATAACGAGGGGCTTTTTACAAAGAGACTTTTCTCCCGACTTGAAGGATTGGGCCTTGCAACGTTCGCCGATTATTATGCCTACCTCAAATTTGCGCCGAGACGCAATGAAGAGCACAAGCGGCTTCTTTCCCTTATTACCAACAATGAGACATATTTCTTCAGGGAAGAACCACAGTTGCGTGTGCTGGCCGAGGCGGTGCTTCCAGCCCTGAAAGAGCAAAAAATGAGGTGTGGGGAGAGAAAACTTCGAATCGTTTCTGCCGGTTGCTCCAGTGGTGAAGAAGTTTATACCCTGGCCATGATCGCCATAGAATCAGGCTGTTTTCTCTGGGATTGGGACGTTGAAATACAAGGGGTTGATATCGACCATCAGATTATCGAGAGAGCCAGAAACGGAATTTACGCAGGCAGGGCGTTTCAGACCACACCGGACCATTATCTGGACCGCTATTTCAGAAAATGTGATGAAGGATTCAAGGTAAAGGAGATTCTCACCAGGATAACGCGTTTTACCGAAGGTAATCTTCTCCAATTAGAACAGATTGTTGAAGAACAGAGCGCTGACATAATTTTCTGTCGTAACGTGCTGATCTACTTTGATGATGAATCCATAAAACGCGGAGTGCATGCTTTTGCCAAGGTGTTGCGTCCTGAGGGGCACCTTTTTCTGGGACATTCAGAATCACTGTCCAGGATTACGAGTAATTATATTCCAATGAGGTTTCCCGGTGCCATTATCTACAAAAAACGAGACTGAGGGTGGACTAACCGCATCAACCGGCAGCAAGATACGGGTGCTCATCGTAGACGATTCAGCATTCGTCCGCCGCGCGATTATCAGGATGTTTGAACAGAGTAGCGAGATTCAGATCATAGATGTAGCCTCGGATGGTGAAATGGCTATTGACTTGGTCAAAAAGCTCCGCCCTGATGTCGTTACCCTGGATGTGCAGATGCCGGTACTTGATGGACTTCGGGCGTTGGAAAGGATCATGAATGAATGCCCTGTTCCGGTAATCATGCTCAGTTCCCTCACCGGTAGGGGTGGGGACAAGACTTTGAGGGCGTTGGAACTCGGAGCGGTCGATTTCATCGATAAAAGTTCCGCCGGTGGTTCAATGGATATTTCCGGACTAGCCAGGGAACTGACCGTTAAGATAAAGATTGCAGCCCGGATAGATTTAAAGAAGCTGAAAAGCGGCACTACGTTAGGACATGTTGCCAGGACAGTGCCGTTAACCACCAAGTCAACAGATACTGAAATCGTGGTCATCGGCACCTCGACTGGTGGGCCACCTGCTCTGCAGATGATTCTTACCAAAATCCCCGCAAATTATCCGTGCCCTATTCTGGTGGTTCAGCACATGTCAGTCGGGTTCACTGCGCCATTGGCTGAAAGATTGGACAGACTCTGCCCAGTGCGGGTCAAGGAGGCACAGGACGGGGATAGTCTTGAGGCCGGAACGGTTTATATCGCCCCGGCAGGCAGGCATTTAAAGGTCTGCCGTCGCTCAGGTAAATTATTTGCCTGGCTGGACAGCTTCCCGAATGACGTGTTGCACATGCCTTCCGTTGATGTACTTTTCACGTCTGTAGCCGCCGTAATTGGCAAAAGAAGTCTTGCCTTTGTTCTCACCGGCATGGGTAGGGATGGCGCAATTGGCGCCCAGGATATAAAAAGAACCGGTGGGAAAGTGGTCGCAGAAACTGAGGAGACGGCCATTGTATTCGGCATGCCGAAGGCTGTCATGGAAGCGGTCAGGGTGGATCGCTCTGCGCCTCTTTACCGCATTGCAGATCTAATGCTGGAAATGATTTAATCATAAAGGTATTTCAGCCGTTAGCCATGAAAGGTGTCCCTTTGTGGCAACAAAACGGATACGCAGCTCTGAGGATGCGGGGTGAAATAAAAAGACGCCACAACCGTAAACAGTTGCAGCGTCTTTCAATGTTAAGTGGTGCCGAAGACTGGACTCGAACCAGCACACCCTTGCGAGCACAAGAACCTGAATCTTGCGTGTCTACCAATTCCACCACTTCGGCAAGTGAGCTGTCTTCATACCATCTCCATTTGTATAATGCAAGCACAAAAAGACAGAACAACGCAGAAAAACCCTAAATACTTGACAAATAGACGCACACGGTGATATCAAAAGCGTTCACATTTTCAGATATCTATCGGAGGAAACATCATGGAACGTACTTTCGCAATCATCAAGCCGGACGCAGTTGAGCGCAAGCTTGCCGGCAAGATTCTGGCCCGTATCGAAGAGAAGGGCTTTAACATCGTCGGAATGAAAAAAATCCAGCTAACCAGAAAACAGGCCGAGGGTTTTTACTATGTACACAGCGAGCGCCCTTTTTTCAATGACCTGTGTGCTTTCATGTCCCGCAGCCCGGTGATCGTCCTTTGCCTGGAAAAAGAAAATGCTATCGCCGACTGGCGTACGCTGATGGGTGCAACTAATCCGGCCAATGCAGAAGCCGGAACGATCCGCAAAGATTTCGCTGTCAATATCGAAGAAAATTCATCCCACGGTTCTGACGCTCCAGAAACCGCTGCTTTTGAAATCCCGTATTTCTTCAGCGCTCTGGAACTGGTATAGAGTTAGTCAACAACACCGTCGTATGCAGAAAAGGCCCTGATTCGTCAGGGCCTTTTCTGCATCCTAAATAAGGAGACGGACTCAGGCGAAATGAGCTTCCAGCGCTTCAACAAGGGCATCCATAGTGTAGGACTGCGGCTCTACATCAACCTTCAACCCCAGGTCGCGACAACTTTTTGAAGTTATCGGGCCGATTGACGCCACTACTACCCCCTTCAGCATATCCAGCATCATTTCCTCTCCCATCATCGTTGCCAGGTTCTGGACCGTCGATGACGACGTGAAGGTGATGCAGTCCACCGATCGTTTTTCCAGAGCAAAGAGCGTCTCAGGGGGAAGCTTTTCCGGAAAGATATTACGATACACCACCGGGCTATCAACATGTGCCCCCATCCGCTTCAGTTCTCGGGGGATCACGTCACGCGCCTTGTCAGCGCGGGGAAAAAGTATCCGACTTCCATGCATATCCAGACGGGAAAATTCATCGACAACGCCTTCGGCCTTATAGTCGGTCGGCACCAGCTCCGGTTTTATGCCAAACGAGCGGACTTCGGCGGCTGTTTTTGGACCGACAGCACAAATCCTGCAGCCCGCCAAAGCCCTGGCATCCAGTCCCAGCGTATCAAGCCGCTGGAAAAAGTATCGCACCGCGTTGACTGATGTCAGCACAAGCCAGTCATAATCCGGCAATTCACGGATAGCCAGATCCAGCAACTGCCAGCTTTCCGGGTCCACGAGACGGATCGTAGGACATTCAAGAACCGTGGCACCGCGGAGTGCCAGTTTTGTTGTAAACTCGCCGGCCTGCTCAGCGGCTCTGGTGACTACAACCTTCTTCCCGCACAACGGACGCTTTTCAAACCATTGCAGCTTCTCCCGCAGCGCAACCACTTCACCGACGATTGTAATTGCCGGCGGTTTAAACCCGCACTCTTCGGCACGGTCGGCAATATCAGCCAATGTGCCGACCAGTACCTGCTGACAGTCGGTCGTGGCCCAACGGACCAGAGCTACCGGAGTAGCATTGGATCTGCCATGTTCAATCAAACGCTGCATATTGCGCCGCAGAGTGCTGACACCCATATAAAAAACCACGGTACCGCCTCCTAATGAAAGGCGGTCCCAGTCGATGTTTGATTCATTCTTCTCACCCTCGTGGCCGGTGACAAACGCAACCGAAGCGGTTATATCCCGATGGGTAAGTGGAATACCGGAGTACGCAGAAGCCCCAACTGCAGCGGTGACACCCGGCACAACCTCAAAAGTGATTCCTGCCCCACGCAGCGCCTCACACTCTTCCCCGCCGCGTCCGAAGACAAAAGGATCTCCCCCCTTCAGACGTACAACGACCTTTCCGGCCGCAGCCTTTGCAACCAGCAGGTTATTTATCTCATCCTGACACTGGTTATGGCGCCCCCCGATCTTCCCGGCATAAATCCGCTCTGCAGCGTCGGGAGCGTGACTGAGAAGCTGTTCGTTCGCCAGATAGTCATACACGACCACATCGGCCCTTTTCAGGCATTCGACACCGCGCAGCGTGATCAGGGTCGGGTCGCCGGGGCCGGCACCAACCAGATAAACAATTCCATTATTCACCTATTGCCCTCTGATACACCTCTTCCAAAATCGCCTTTCCCCCTTCGGCCAACAGCTGATCGGCAAGGCGAATACCCAGTTGCTGACATTCAGACACCGGCCCGGAGATTTCACCGCGAACAGAGCGCTTACCGTCGACAGCAGCGATGAAACCGACCAGACGCAACTGGCCGTCTTTGACCGTGCCGTGAGCCGCTATCGGCACCTGACAGCCACCCTCGCAACGCTTAAGCAGGGCGCGCTCAGCCCGGACCGCATAGCTGGTATCGGCATGGTTAAAGAATGCGATCGTCTCGGTTATGACAGGATCGGCAAGGCGGCATTCGATCCCCAGAGCGCCCTGACCGATAGCCGGAATCGAGAGCTCGGTGTCCAGATATTCTCCGACGCTGTCGGTAAAACCGAGGCGTTTCAGACCGGCGGCAGCCAGAATGACCGCGTCCAGATTGTCTTCGGTAAGCTTTCTGATGCGGGTCTCCACATTGCCGCGAATAATGACCATCTGCAGATCAGGACGCACTTTCAGAAGCTGGGCCTGGCGGCGCAGAGCACTGGTGCCGATGCGGGCTCCCTGCGGCAGATCGGCAAATTTCACCTTGCGTGAGATCACGGCATCCCGCGGGTCTTCACGCTCGGTGATGCAATGCAGTCCCAACCCTTCCGGAAACTCGGTAGGGACGTCCTTCATGCTGTGCACGGCTATGTCGATTTCGCCGCGCAACATCGCCTCTTCGATCTCCTTCACAAACAGTCCTTTACCACCGACCTGTGCCAGGGGGACATCCAGGATCTTGTCACCGATCGTCTTTATCTTTGTCAGCGTAACTTCCATGTCCGGATAACGTTTCTCAAGTTCAGACTTGACCCAGTTGGCCTGCCAGAGAGCCAGCTGGCTGGCGCGGGTTCCGATACGCAATTGCTTGGGTGGCATAATGTTCTCCGTTTTTTTATTTTGTTCTAACCTTGACATACTCAAACAATCACCGGCAGACGTTCAGTAAGTCTGATCTCCTCGGGCGTTACGAGCGCCCTGTAGGCCAGTGCCTCCACTCCGTTTTCCAGCGCAAGGCGCAGAAGACGCCCATACTCCGGGTCGATCATGTCGGCCGGGGAGACCGAGTCTCCGTCGCCACGCTGAACGGTGAAAAAGATCACGCCGCGATCACCTTCACGCACAACCCGCATTAACTCCTGCAGATGTTTTTGGCCCCGAGTCGTAACCGCATCCGGGAACAGGGCGCGGCCGGACTCCACCAGAGTGACGTTTTTTACCTCAACAAAGCAGCGGCTTCCCGGACCTTCCAGCAGCAGGTCAATGCGGCTGTGTTCGCCGTATGGGACCTCGGAGCGGATCGTTGCATACCCCTGTAGCTCCACCACCGTACCATCCTCGATCGCCTCACGGGTAAGCCGGTTTGGCAACCCGGTATTGATGCCGATCCAGAAGCCGTCAGCATGCACCAGCTCCCAGCCCAGAGGGTACTTCCTTCCCTGGTTAGGACTCCGGGAGAGAAACACCGGACTCCCTGGGGTCGCACACCCCCTCATGCTGCCTGAGTTCGGACAGTGTACAGTGACGACACCTCCGTCCTCCAACAGTACATCCGCCAGAAAACGCTTATAGCGTTTTATCAGGGTACCGGCAACCAGTTGCGGCTGACGCACTATTCTTCCAACTCCAGCTCTTCATCATCATGCTGCAGCGCTTCCAGTTCAAACAGCTGCCGCAGTGCATCGACGTACAGATCAACCCGCCCTCCCTGACCGGCCTGTTTCAGTGCCGATGTAGGAGCATGGAGCAATTTGTTCATCATGGCAACCGTAAGAACTTCCAGCCTTTTTTCGGCATCGGGCGGCATCTCTTTCCATCCGCTTATTGTCTTATCCAATTCAGCTCTACGAATTTCATCGAACCGGCTTCGCAGCGCAACAATGGTAGGCGTCACCTCCAGCGTCGAAAGCCATTTATGGAACTGGCCGATCTCCTGATCTATTATCTGCTCTGCCTTTTCAGCCTCCAGACTGCGCTGGGCAAGATTGGCCTGGATTATCTCCTGCAGATTGTCAACGGTGAACAGGTAGGCGTTTTCGACCTCGTTAACCTTGGGATCTATATCCCGGGGCACGGCAATGTCGATGAAGAACATCGGCTTGAACCTGCGGCGCTTGAGAACCTCTTTGACGTCTTTGGGGCCGATAATGCAGTGTGGTGCTCCGGTTGAGGAAAGAACAATATCGGCACGATGAAGGTGCTCGAAGAGAGTCTCGAATCGCACCGGCTCACCGCCGAATTCTTCAGCCAGTTTCTCTGCGCGCTCATAGGTACGGTTGGTAACCATGACCCCTTTGGCGCCGCTGTTGAGGAAGTGTTTGGCGGCCAGTTCGCACATTTCTCCGGCACCAACCAGCATGACGGTCTTATCTGAAAGATCGCCAAGGATTTTTTTAGCCAGTTCCACGGCGGCAAACGCCACCGAAACGGCGGAGGAAGCTATTTTTGTCTCGGTGCGCACCCGCTTCGCAACCGAAAAAGCCTTGTGAAGAAAGCGGTTGAGGATAATTCCTGAAGATTTGAATTCGGCGGCATAGCCGTAGGAGGTTTTGATCTGCCCCAGGATCTGCGGTTCACCGACAATCATCGAATCCAGGCTGGAAGCAACCCGGAATACATGGCGGATGGCGGCCTCGGCATGGTAGCTGTACAGGTGCGGCTCAAGCACTTCACATGGCAGATGATGATAATCGGCCATAAACCGCTTTATGCGGGCGATACCGCCGGCAATATCACGGGTTGTGGCATAAATTTCGACCCGGTTGCAGGTAGAAACAATCACCCCTTCAATAATCCCCTCAAGCCCGATCAATTCACCCAGCGGCTTTTCAATCTGGTTTGGAGAAAAAGCCACCTTTTCACGAATTTCAACTGCAGCAGTTTTGTGTGAGAGACCGACAACGATGATATTCATCAATGATTCCGTTTCATAGTTTCAAATATTGATCGTAGAACATGACAGAATAACGCCTCTACCAGGTGATGCTGTGCTTCATCGCAAAGAACGTAAATAACACAACGATGAAACCGAGGATCGAAAGGAGCGCGGCACGCTTTCCGCGCCAGCCGATGGTAAGGCGGCCATGCAGGAGCGCGGCATAGATAAGCCAGATGATCAGCGACCAGGTCTGTTTATGGTCCCACACCCAGTAGCTCCCGATAGCCTGTTCGGACCAGATGGATCCGGCTATGATTGCAACCGTTAATAGTGGAAAACCAACGGCCAGACAGCGGTAACTGATCTCGTCCATTGTGTCCAGTGAAGGAAGCCTCTGGAAGAGCGCACCGAAATTCTTGGTTTTGAGAAAATAGTTCTGGATCAGGTACATAACGGCGACACCTGCGCCGATCGCGAAACAGGCATAACTGGCAAAAGCCAGCAGCGCATGAAACCAGAACCAGTTGCTCTGCAGAATGGGCGGCAGTTGGCGGGTCTCGGCATACAGAGAGCTTGACGCGGTCAGCATCATCAGTGCAACAGGGACTACAAAAGAGCCAAGCGTAGTCACCTTGTACCTGCGCTCGAAAAAGATAAAACCGCCTACTATGGCAAGGCTGAAAAATGACAGCGACTCCGGCATGTTGGTGAGCGGCAGATACTTCAGTTTGCTGGCAAGGTGGATTGTCGAGAGCAGATGGGCTGTGAAGCCGGCGACCAGCAAGCGGCCGGCCCAGCGTGTCATAAATGGTGACGTGCGCAGCAGACAGGCAAGATATGCAGCGGTAGCACAGCCATATAAAGCCACAGTCAGAAAGTAAAAAAGGTGTGTCATGGCAATGATTCCTTGCGTTCAGTAGGCTCGGCGAGTAACCGCCTGGCAAGCGAGCGTAAAACGTTTCTATTGTATGTACCGGAACTGCAGTTCGTCAACAGCTTTTCTCGTTCTCCAGCCAACTGAGCAAGGATGGCACCATATTCATCACCGATATGCTCTGCAATACAATCGCGGACATCAGCGGCAAACGTCGGGCAGCGGCCACCTGTCGAAACCGCTATTTCAAGATCGCCACGCTGCAGCATTGCCGGGAAAATGCAGTCACCTGCGGCAGGATTATCGGCAACAACGGCAAGTATCCCCCGCTCGCGGGCATCAGCTGAAATCTGCTCGTTTACGGTGGCATCGTCTGTGGCAGCGATAGCAAAAAACACATTATCCAGATCTGTCGACTCGTAGCGGCCAATCCTGACGGCAAAAGCACCTGCATCTTTCAGTGCAGCAATTTCAGGGGAGATATTCACTGCCACCACCGTGACTGAAGCACCGGCCCTCAGCAGGGTACGGAGCTTGCGCAGTGCGACTGTTCCGCCACCGATTACCACCGCCAGCTTGCCGTGCATCCTTATGTTCAGTGCCAGCGTGGGCATGCCTGTTCCTCCATCGGCAGGTATAATATACTCCTTCTGCCGTCTTTTCAACTTATGCAGCCGCCGAGTTTGCTCTTGATTTTTTCACTGTCTCGTATATCATCTCCGGTACTTATCTATGCACTCAAAAGGAGAACAACAGATGGCCAGTGAAAACGTGCTCGCATTCACCGATGCAAATTTTGACAGTGAGGTATTGAAATCCGACATCCCGGTTCTTGTTGATTTTTGGGCAACATGGTGTGCACCTTGTAAGGCGATTGCTCCTCTTATTGATACCATTGCGGCTGAATATTCCGGAAAAGTAAAAGTCGGCAAGGTTAATGTCGATGAGAACCAGGGCACTCCGGGCAAATACGGCGTGCGCGGCATCCCGACCATAATTCTGTTCAAGAACGGCGCAGTGCTCGATCAGGTTGTCGGAGCGGTGCCTAAATCGCAGCTTGACGCTTTGATCGCCAAAGCGCTTTAGATTAAGTGAAAACCATGTCAGCTTTACTGAAAACCCTGCTGGTAATAATTGCCGCATCATTCCTGTCCGCACCCGGTCCGGTTGATGCGGCTCCCCGACAAGGGCAGTCCGTACCGGACTTCAGGGTAACCTCAACCTCAGGTCAGGCAATATCTCAGAAAAACTATCGCGGATACGTACTGATACTTGATTTTTTTGCCACCTGGTGCCCGCCGTGTCGCCAGTCGATCCCCCATCTGGTAGAGTTAAAACGCAAGTATGGCAAGCAAGGTCTTCAGATACTCGGAATGAGCGTTGACGAGGACGGGAAAGAGGCTGTCAAGTCATTTGCCGATGAGTTCCGGATCAACTATCCGCTGGCATTGGCAGGAGATTCAAGCGTAGCTGATTTTGGCATCAGATCGGTTCCGGTCATGTACCTTATGGACAAAAAAGGGAAAATTGTCGAGGTGTACCGAGGATTTACCGACGAAATGGGCCGCTCTATGGAGCAGACTATCAGGCGCCTTCTGGCAGAGAAGTGAATTCCTCGGGGTAAACCACCTGTATCAGACACAATCCACAGGCCGGGGCTGTGCTGCCGGCCTCTTTTCTATCCCCGCCCAGCAAAAGCCGCTCTATATCAGATGGCGTGAAGCGCCCCTTGCCGATGTCGACAAGTGTTCCGACCATGACGCGCACCATATTTTTGAGAAATCCCCCACCGATAACATCAACCGTAATGCGGGTGCACTGTCGGGCTACCCGGACAGAATCTATCCGCCTGACCGTTGTTTTGGCGACACAGTTAGAGGCGCGGAACGCGGCAAAATCATGAATGCCGACAAAACGTGAGGCGCCATCCTCCATTGCGGCAAGATCCAGAGGCTCCCGGACCTGCCAGCTGTACAGCCTGTCTAGTGGCGAGCGGACAGATGAATTGATAATGGTATAACGATAATGTTTTGCATGAGCCATGGTTATCGGCTTGAACCCTTCCGGAACGATGCGGGCACTCTGGATGGCTACATCAGCGGGAAGAAAGCGGTTCGCCCCCTCCACAAAAGCCCGCAACGGAAGGTTCCGGGCCGTACTGAAGGAGGCCGCCATGGCACGGGCATGCACACCGGCATCGGTCCGGCCGGAGGAACGAACCTGCACGCGTTCCCCCAGCAATTGTTCATACGCATCCTCAACTACCTGCTGCACCGCCAGGCCGTTTGGCTGCACCTGCCAACCTGAATAGTTCGTGCCGTCGTAGGAAATTGTCAATAATATCGTTGTCACACTAACGACCGGACTTTTCTGAAGCCTGCACGATCAATCTGTCCAGTTCCGTTGCATTCAGATGATACGATTTGCGGCAAAATTCGCAGGTTACCTCGGCACCGCTGTCCTTTGAGCGCATATCCAGCAACTCGTCACTCCCCAGTGTAAGGAGCGCCCGCTCAACCTTTTCCAGCCCACATCCGCAGCGAAAAAAGATGTCGTGAGATTCAAGGATTGTGTACGGGATGTCGCCAAAAATCTCCCGTATGATCACTTCCGCCCCGCCAGCTTCAAGCAGTTCGGATAATGGCGGCAGTCCCGCTATACGTGCCATGATCTTGTCAATTTCAGCTTCATCTGCCTTTGGCAACGCCTGCACCAGAAAACCGCCGCAGACCGCAATCACCCCATCTTCGCCCATGGCAGCACCCAGTCCGACAGCGGAAGGTGTCTGTTCGGAGTCGGACAAATAGTAGGCCAGATCCTCTCCGATCTCACTGCTGACCAGCTGCACAACCCCCTGATACGGCTGGCCGCCTGCCCCGAGATCCTTGGAAACGGTCAGGAAACCCGCGCGCCCTATGAGTCCGGCCACATTCCATTTTCCATTCACAGCATCGAGATCGGCGGCAGGATTGCCGACACAGCCGCGGACCGCCCCGTCACTGTCGGCCTCAATAATCATCTTAAGAAGCGGGCCATTCCCCTCGAACTTGAGGGCGGTACGCTGCCCGGTTTTGAGAAGAGCACCCATCAGGGCACCGCCCACAAGTCCCCGGGAAAGAGCGATGCTTGCAGTTGCTGATGTCTGCTGCAGTACACAAATTTCACGCGCCAGCAGGCTGGCATTGCACACAAGCATCCTTATGCCGCCTGACAGGCATAATGCCCGAACCATCTGATCTGCCATAATGTTACGAAACCCCTTTTATAAAATAGGAACTATTTATGCTGTCAGTTTGCAGATAGTATTTTTGTGAGCACAATAGCCCGCTTATTGCGGCTGGAAATATTCCTACAGATGCCAACGGTACCTCGCACTATACTACGGCAGCTAACACAAAAAAAGCCGCATCTTTCGATGCGGCTTTTTTTGTGTTAGCTACGTACGAATTACTTTGCTGCAGGTGCTTCTACTGGTGCTGCAACTTCTTTTTTCACTGTTTTTTTCGCTGCTTTTTTCACTGTTTTCTTTGCTTTTTTAGCTTTCTTAGCCGGTTTCTTCACTTCTTTTTTCACTGCAGGAGCAGCAGCTTCTGCAGGAGCAGCAGGAGTTGCAGGAGTTGCAGGTGCAGGAGCAGCGAAAACTACTGCGGAGAAAGAAACAGCTACGAGGGCGGCTACGATTGTGGACAGAACTTTTTTCATTTGTACTACCTCCAAAGGATGTGTTTGATATTGTTTTTGCAGGCAGCGTGCCAAAACAATATCACCATATAACATACTGTTTTTGCAAGTATTTTACAGAGACAGACATTTTGATGCCGTTGCCATGCATACCTCATATACTATAGGTAATACCTCATACGCGGTAAAGCGGCGGGACTTTTGTTTAGCATCAAGAAGAGAATTCATATAGTATCGCCACCTGCAAACGGCAGATAACTGTTTTTTGGATAAAAAGGGAAAAACACAGAATGGCGTTACCTGAAACGGAACTGCAGAGAGTAGACAGGATCCTGGGACAACTTTGTGAACAACGGACTATACCGGATCAGGTGAGATTGCAACACGGTACCAGGGGCAACAGAGTTACCTTGACCGAGTCCCGTCCACTCTTCATAGACCCCACCACCTGGAATGATGTTAAAATTGCCCAGTTTGAGTACAAGCCTGAATCGCTTAATTGGATATTGTACTGGTACGACAGGAAAAACAGGCGGCAGCCGTATCCCACTGGGAGAAACAGGGATACCCTTGAAAAGCTGATCCTCGAGGTTGACTCGGACCCTACAGGGATATTCTGGGAGTGAAGTGGCCAGTGGTGGTAGAAAATATAAAAAACGTTATTTTCCCCATGACCACTGCCCCCTACTGGAACAGAACGTTCGATTCACCCTCTGTATACACCTGGATCGAGATTTCATCCTTCTGTACGATCATATCGCTAAACTTCAGTTTTTTTATATCGCCCCTCAAAAAAACGTGGTCAACCAGCTGCACCCGGGCAAGCGCTTTTCCAGCCATACTGCGTGATTTTTCCAGTTGCTCGGTCAGGTCCATATTGAGCTTCTCCTGGATCATACCCCTGATGGAGCCGTGAAGAAACCAGTCGGCCGACTTCAGCAACACGCTCCGGGTCTGCATGTCAAAGTCAACATCCTCTACCGAAAAGAGCCCTGTCTGCGGGTTGAATGACGGCTTGGCGGTCAGATAGAACACACCGTCCAGTGAGCCCTCTGTCTGCAGCTTGACGACAAGCTTGTCCCCATTGCCGTAAAGGTCAAAATCCTTGATGACGATACTTTTCCCATCGGAATCGAACCGCCTGTTGAGCAGCAGTGGAGCCGCGATGGCACGCAGATCTTTGTAAGGCAAGTCGGCATTCAAGGCAATGCGGAACGTATGGTCGAAGGAGTCGACCGGCTTAAGGTTCGGAAGAGGCATCAAAGGACGACCGGCCGGTTCCGGACCGACCACCAGTTCGGCAAACGTGCTGATACCGACGCTCAATCTCACCCTGTTATTTTGGGCATACAGCGGGTACAACACGACCTCTCGGGGGGTCAGCTTCAGCCAGACTCTGCCGCTCTTGTTCAGCAGCAGCGGCTTCTGGGCCGTTTTCCAAACAGTGGCAACCTTCGTTTTCAGCGGGAACAGTTCGTTTATTTTCTGTGCTATCAGATCCGACAATATCCGCTGCACCGGCTGGGTGATCCCCTCCACAAGGTTGCGCGGCTTGAACGCCAGCGGGCCTATGCCAATCTCCTCGGCCATTAGATCGTTCAGCCCCAGATAATAGATTTCCGTATGCAGCCGCCAGTCAGGTGTAATGCCCGCCTTGGCCTTGAATTTCAGCGAGAGGGGAATAGCCTGCGTTTTGAACATGCCGTACCCTAGAGATATCGCCACCGGCAGGGTAACGTACAGGTAGTTATCAGCGGCACTGACAACTATTTTCCCGTTGCGCACCACATCAGCGTTTACTCCGCTGGTCGTCGTCGCACCCCGGTACAGATCCTTGCGGACAGTCTGGTTCAGTACTCTGGCAAGATCGTCAGCCGATGCCTCAATCGGTATGTTAAGCGTGGATATTTCCTTTTTCAACACCATACGAAACGCCTCATCTCTGGGGCGTTCGGCTTTAAGCGGAGTGACTCCGGCGCAGGAACAGAGGGTCGTGGCGAGAAGTGACAGCACGATCATAACATACGGTGATGAAGACCTATAATTCATAATTTTTCAGTTATCCTTTTAGTTGTGCCGAAACTAAAAAACTGCGATACGACCTGATCGGTGAACCGCTCTATCAATAGCTCAACTGCCCGCTTGGAGATTTAGAAGCGAAAACTTTACAATCAACCGAGGCGCTTGGACGCACCATAGATCAGATAAAGGCCGATCCCGGTAACGAACACCCCGAAGAGAAGTCGTAGATAGGGGCCTTTCATCTGATTTGCCAGGATTGCCCCACCCCAGGCACCTATAAGCATGGCAGCGGCGATAATCATGGCAGCCTTGATGTCCACGTTACCCCTTCGATAATATTCTAATGCTGCGGCAACGCCAACAGGGGGAAGCAGAACGGCAAGACTTGTCCCGATGGCCTTGTGTTGTGAGAACCCGGCCCAATAGATGAGAGCCGGAACAATTACTATACCGCCGCCAATCCCGAACAGTCCCGAAGTCACCCCTCCGATTATCCCGATTATTATGAACAACAGCCACTGTGTCATGGTGAGTACTCCGCTCTGTTATATTGTTTCCTTTTCACACTCTTAAATAATCTCATACACGATGAGTCCACAGATGACTGCCATCAAAAACAGCGCCAGGATGAACAGGTAGTCTCCAATATTAGACAGTAGTCTCTTTAGTCTAATAGCATCACGTATTTTCAAGGCACTATAGGAAAGCATACAGCAGCTGAGAAACATAAATGCATCGAGAGCGAGTAACTCCTCCCCAAAATGCGATACTTTGGCTCCGCCCAAATGCCGCATTATTCCTATAACGGTCAAACAAACACCGACAAGTGTCGCCGAGACCGTGAAAATATGGATCGTAAGGTCGAATTCAACAAAAGCCTTTGATGGTTCCTGGGACATGACTGTACCTTTACAGAGTCAGCAGCATTGGATCTATGATGCATCACTCTGTGATTTAGTGTAATCCGGACTTCTATAACATGAATGCGTGGTTGTTTCAAAACAAGGAATCTGCTGTTTCCGGCAAACTGCATAATGGTTCCGGATGAACCACCGGCAGAAACCCGACCGCTACCCCTGCCTGCAGGTGTAGCGGAATAGGGCACCACCTCCGTTTTCCCGGTTTCTGAGCGTGACATTTCCCCTCAAACGGTCTGAAATGCTGCGCACAATGGCCAGTCCCAGCCCGCTGCCGGTTTCATCGCTGCCAATCACCCGATAGAATGGTTCAAATATATGTTCCTCTTCACCTTCCGGAATTCCAGGTCCATTGTCGGACACCTGAAATACCACCTGACCATTCTCACGGCAAAGGGCAATATCCACCCGCCCGCCGGGTTGAGTGTAGCGTATGGCATTATCTACGGCGTTTCGGACCAGGATAGTCAAAGCATCTTTATTGGAAACAACCGTTATCTCGTCAAGGCGGTCACATCCCAGATCAATCCCTTTCGCTGTAGCCATCGGCACAAGATCCTCCAGCACCTGACGAACAATTCCATCAAACGAGAATTCGGCTTCGATAACGGACCCCGACTGTTGTCGCGCCAAGGCGAGCAACTGCTCCAGAAGTGTACAGGTACGGACCAAGCCGTGCTTGAGCTTCAGCAGGCGCTGCGACTGGTCCTCTGGTGTGACGGCCCGTTCCAGATTTTCGGCCTGCAATGAGAGAGCGGTCAGGGGGGAGCGCAGTTCATGGGCGGCATCAGCGATAAAACGCCGCTGCTGGGCCATTACATCATCAATACGACGCATCATATTGTTAATGGAGGTGATGAACGGCGTAATCTCGTCCGGCATATCCGTATAGGGTAAAGGCTGCAGATAATCGTCATCACGTTTGTCCAGCTGGCTGGAAAGAGACCGGACCGGATCCAGGGCTCTGCGGATGATTGATGCTGTCAGCAGCACCAGAGCAGGCACCAGAAACAGCATCGGTATCAGGGTGCGCAGGCTGCTGTCTCTGGCAACCTCATTACGCACTACTGTCCGCTGCCCCGCCGCAATCCTCTGCCCTGATGACAGGGTGCGAACAAAAAGGCGCCAGGTGCCGCCTTGCGTACTGACGGTCTGAAATCCATCGGCAAGATTTGCGGGCAACGACGGCAGATGCCGCTTTTTCATCAAACCCGTATCGGCTGCTGGTCTGCCCACCGGCGCAATGATGATTCTTGCATCCGGATCATTGACGGAAAACTGCCTGTCGAGTTCAGTCCAGAAGGGGACGGCGCCTCTGAAGAGCTCCACAAGAAATGCTGTCTGGCGAAGCTGGTCGTCCTGCAGTTTACGCGCCTCATTATAAGCAAGGAAAAAAGAGCAGGCGGCTGCAATGAGACCGATAACAGTAGTGGCCGTGGCAATCCATAAGGAAAGATTCCTCCGCAATGAGCCGGTCATTGGTTTTTATCCACCATCCACCCCACTCCCCGAATGTTTCTGATCACCTCACCCCCCAGCTTCTTGCGCACCGCATGGATCAGAAACTCGACGGCGTTGCTCTCAACCTCCTCATTCCAGCCATAGATCCGCGTTTCCAGTTCATCTCTGGAGAGAATGGCGCCAGGACGGATCAAAAGCGCCTGCAGCAGGGCGAACTCCCGGGCTGACAGGCGGCAGTGCCGTTCACCACAGACGGCTTCTTTGGTCACCGGGTCAAGCAGCAGGGACCCGTTGGTCATAACAGGCGCAGCCGGCCCAGACTTGCGGCGTGTTACAGCCCGCATGCGGGCCAGCAGCTCACCGGCAGCAAATGGTTTTACCAGATAATCGTCAGCGCCAAGGTCAAGGCCCCTGATCCGATCATCCAGTCCATCCCGGGCCGTCACAATCAACACAGGAGTATTGTCTCCACAACTGCGCATCCGGTGCAGCACGGTCAGGCCATCCTGTTTGGGCAGCCCCAGATCAAGGATCACCAGTTCATACTCACCGGTTTCAACCGCATCAAAGGCGCTGATACCATCACGCACCCAATCCACGGCGTAGGCAGCGTCTTTTAACGCCTGAACCGTCGCCTCACCGATCATATGATCGTCTTCAACCAAAAGGACCCGCATCAGATCTCCAGCAACTCACTGTAATGCGGCGAATATACCACATCCAAATATTTTTTAAATCAGTGGTTCTTCTGTGAGACCCTTTGTGGAAAACTGTACATAACTATCAGGATCAAGCTGAGAAGAACTGCCGAGGCAGAGAAACGGCTTAACGCCAGCCCGCCGACGCTGACCGGTTTGTCAAGCAGATCGCCGAGCACCGCACCAAGGGGCCGCGTAAGGATGAATGCCGCCCAGAAAATTGCCGTACGGGATATACGCGTCCAAAAGTGAGCAGCAGCAACAACTGCAAGCAGAACACTGAAAACAGCGGCGCCCCCGGTGTAGCCAAGAGCGGCTGTATCCGCAGTCCAGTCCCCAAGTGCGGTGCCAAGTGTTTGAGAAAACATGATCGTCACCCAGTAGAACATCTCTGCTTTTTTCGTCCGTACCGTATCAACGGAGACAGACCCCAAGCTGCGATACCATACTAACAGCGACCCTATAAGAAGGGCAAACAGAAGTGACGCGCCGCCGGCATAGCCGATGCCCAAAGAACGATCGACAAGATCGGCAAGAGTGGTGCCCACGGTTGTTGTGGCAATGATAGTAGCCCAATACAAAAGCGGGTTATAGCACCTCGCAGAGACCTGGGCGGTAACGGCGACAGCAAACAGTGCGGCGAATATCGCCGTGCCAATGAGATAGCCCAGATTCATTGACATGGATACTGCATCGCCTCCGGTTTCTCCAAGAGTTGTGGCAGCTACCTTGATGACCCAGAAGACCAGTGTCACGTCTGGAACCTTACTTAACCTGTTCTCTAGCGTGCTGTTCATGTTGTTTTCTCCAGGTTGAATCTCTGCAGCTGTGCTGCATGATGTAACTCTAGGAGGAAATACTTAGCCGGCACTTAGCCGTTAAAAGTTTTTTTACCGGATGGCAGCGGTCAAAGGGCCTTCACTGTCCATCCTCCACCTAATGCCTTGACCAGCAGAACACTGGCGGCAAGTCTCTGCCCGACAAGTCCCAGGGCGGTCCGCTCGTTTGCAAGAGCGGTCGTTTGGGCAACCAGTACATTGAGATAGGCTACAGTTCCTGCCTGGTACTGGTTCGTGGTGATGGTTACCACCTGCTGTGCCGCCCGTACTGCCTGATCCTGAACCTGTATCTCTTCCTCAAGAATGCGCAGCGCCGCCAGGTTATCTTCAACCCCCTGAAACGCCGTCAGCACGGTTTCCCGGTATGCAGCAACCGTAGCGTCATAAACAGCCCTGGCCTGATCTGACTGGGCACTACGTAAACCGCCGTCGAACAGAGTTACTGACGCCGATGGACCGATCGACCAAAAACGGCTTGGCCAGGCAAACAGTGTGGCAAGAGTCGAGGAAGAGAGACCACCTGTGGCAGACAGTTGGATGCTTGGGTAATAGGCAGCCATGGCAACGCCGATCCGGGCATTGGCGGCTGCCATGCTTCTCTCGGACGAGGCGATATCGGGGCGACGCTCAAGAAGCTCGGCAGGAAGGCTGACTGGAATGGATGGCACTACCGCTGGTAACGCCGTTGCAGGGAGTGAAAAGTCAGCAGGAGGTCTGCCGATCAGCAGGGCAATGGCGTGTTCCAGCTGGGCACGCTGAACGCCGAGATCAATTGCCTGCGCTTCTGTGCTTCTGAGCTGTACCTCGGCCTGGAGTACATCAGACCTGGCCGCGACACCGGCTGCATAACGATTGTTAGTCATTTCGAGAGACTTGCGATACACGGCTGTCGTCGCATCCAGAAGCTGTTTTTGAGAGTCCAGTACCCGCAGTTGAAAATAATTGCCGCCCAAAGCAGCCTGAGCGCTCAATGTCGCTGCAGCCAGATCGGCTTCACTGGCTTGAGCGTCGGCCTGACTGGCTTCGACTCCACGACGTATTCTGCCCCATAGGTCAAGTTCCCAGGTCAGGTCCAACGGAAGTTGAAAATTCGAGGCCGTCGTCCCCCCGCCTTTACCGGCCCCAAGGTTTCCGGAAGTTTGCGAGCGGACCGCAGCGGCACCGACTGAAAGCGTTGGGTAGTAACCGGACCTGGCTGACTGCACCACTGCGCGCGCCTGACGAAAGCGGGCCTCGGCAGCAGCGACGTTGAGGTTCGATATGGCGACCTCTCTTTCCAGGGAGTTCAGGACAGGGTCACGGTACAGTTCCCACCATCGTTCACCCATTCTGGCGTCGCCGGGTTGTGCCACCTTCCACCCTGCCTGTTCCTTGAAAGTTGCCGGCATGG
>JAQUCU010000049.1 GCA_028686055.1 Desulfuromonadaceae bacterium | reverse complement strand
AAGCCGGCTGCTTCCAGGTCGAACAGCTTTGTGACATGCTCGGCGCTGTCGTACTTGAACGTGGTGCTCTGGATAATGGGGAGGATGCGCGGCTCGCCGGATTTTGGCTCGTAGCCCCCCTGTACGGCTATGGTTTCGATTTTCCAGTTCGGGTTCATGGGTGATCTCCTTTGGCTGTTATATGTATGCTCGGAAAATATGTTTCAAAGCGTCGGGTGCGAGGCGGTATTATACCTATCAAAATGACATTGGCAATCGTATTGTGTTTTTGGGAGCTTCCCGCTATTGTAGGACGGGTTCTTCAGCGAAGGGAGTTACAGCATGCTTTCATATGAACAGGCCAGGCAGGTTATTCTGGAAAATATTGCCCCGGCCGGGGTCGAACAGGTTGATCTGGTCGATGCGGTCGGCCGGGTACTGGTTGAAGATGTCGTTGCCCCGTGGGATATGCCGCTCTGGGACAATTCGGCCATGGACGGCTATGCGGTCCGCCGTGCCGACTGCAGCCGGGTCCCCTGCAAACTGAAAGTAACCGGCTATATCCCGGCCGGGGCCACTGCCGAGGGGATCGAGGTCAAGGCGGGGTGCGCGGTCAAGATCATGACCGGTGCTCCGGTTCCGGCCGGTACCGATGCGGTTGTGCCGTTCGAGGAGACCGAAGAGACCTCCGGAGAACAGGTCGTTATTCAGGCCCAGGTCGCTGCCTGCCAGCATATCAGATCCCGTGGCGAGGATGTGCAGAGCGGCCAGAGCGTTATCAGCGCCGGGACGGTGGTCCGGCCGCCGGAGGTGAGCATGCTGGCCTCGCTTGGGCGGTCCCGGGTGACGGTGTTTCTCCGCCCGGTTGTGGCGATCCTCTCGACCGGAGATGAACTGATCGAAGTCGGTCGCACCCCCGGCGCCGGGGAGATCATCAACAGCAATACGCTGGCGCTGGCGGCGGCGGTGCGCGAAGCGGGGGGCATACCGCGGGTTGTCGGCATCGCCAGGGATAACCTGGAAAGCCACCGCGAAAAGTTGCGGGAGGGGCTCAAAGCCGACATGCTGGTGACCTCGGCCGGTGTTTCGGCAGGTGATCGCGACCTGGTGAGGGTTGTGCTGGAGGAACTGGGGGTCAAACAGCTCTTCTGGAAGGTCGGCATCAAACCGGGCAAGCCGACCGCCTTCGGGATCAGGGATGGCAAACCGGTATTCTCGCTCCCGGGCAATCCGGTTTCCAGCCTGATAACCTTTGAGGAGTTCGTCCGTCCCGCCCTGCTGCGTATGATGGGGCAGCGCCAGGTGCTGCGCCCGACCTTCCGGGCCACGCTGCGCGATGATATAAAGAACAGGGAAAGCGACCGCACCACGCTGCTCCGTATCCGCCTGGAACGGGACGGGAACCGCTTTTTCGCGACAACATCAGGCAAACAGCAGACCGGACTGCTGAAGACCATGGTCAATTCGGCGGCTATCGCCGTGATCCCCCCTGAACGCGGCTTCATGGCGGCCGGTGAAGAGGTGGATGTCCATTTCTTCGGCAGCTACATCGATCTGATCTAAACTCTTTTGTGAGGTTTCCATGAATGACTATCTCGGCGCCCATATGTCCATCTCGGGTGGACTGCACCTGGCGATCGACCGGGCTGTTGCAGCCGGCTGCGGCGTGGTGCAGATTTTTACCCGCAACTCGAACCAGTGGCGGGGCAAGCCGGTCAGCGAGAGCGATGCGGCTCTTTTTCGCAGCATATTTGCAGCCTCCGGCCTGCATGAGGTGGTCTCCCACGACATCTACCTCATCAACCTGGCCGCCCCTCCGGGGGAAACGCGTGACAAAAGCATTGCGGCGTTCCGCGATGAGCTGGAAACCTGTGCCCGCCTCGGCATCGACAAGGTCGTGATGCACCCCGGTTCGCACCTGACCGATTCGCCAGAGACAGGGCTGGCGCGGGTGGTAGAGGCGTTTGACCTGCTCTTTGCTGAGGTACGGCAGTTTGAGGGGAGGGTGCTGATCGAGACTACGGCCGGTCAGGGGAGCAATCTGGGGAGGAGTTTCGAAGAACTGGGGGCGATCATCGCCGGCTCACGATTCCCGGAGAAGTTCGGGGTCTGCTTCGACACCTGCCACACCTTTGCCGCCGGGTACGATACTGCGAGCGAAGAGGGGTATCGCACTACGATGGAACAGTTCGACCGGATCATCGGTCTGGAGCGGCTGCACTGTTTTCACCTCAACGACTCCAAAAAAGGACTCGGCTCACGGGTCGACCGGCACGAGCATATCGGGCAGGGGATGCTGGGGCTGAACCCGTTCCGCTTCATCCTCAACGACCCCCGTTTTGCGACGGTGCCGAAGATTCTGGAGACCCCCAAGGGGGACAGTAACGAGATGGACGGCGTGAATCTTGCCCTGCTGCGCGGCCTGGTCGTTTGACCGGGAGGCTGTCTATAAGCCCTGTCCCTCTCCTCCTTATCAGGTGAAGCCTTTACGCCTCCCCTGATAAGGGGAGGTTTGGAGGGGTTGGCTTTTACAGCATCTTCCTTAAATACTGGCCGGTGTAGGAACCGGTAACCCTGGCGACCTGCTCCGGCGTGCCGGTCGCTACGATTTCGCCGCCCCGGTCGCCCCCTTCCGGTCCCAGGTCGATGATCCAGTCGGCGGTCTTGATCACATCAAGATTATGCTCGATGATCACGATCGTGTTGCCGGAATCAACCAGACGCTGGATAACCTCCAGCAGCTTGGCGATGTCGTGGAAATGCAGGCCGGTGGTCGGTTCATCGAGGATGTAGATCGTCCGGCCGGTGGCCCGTTTGGAAAGTTCCTTGGCCAGCTTGACCCGCTGTGCTTCCCCCCCCGAGAGGGTCGTTGCCGCCTGCCCCAGCTTGATATAGCCGAGCCCTACCTCTTCCAGCGTTGCCAGCTTGTTCCTGATGCGCGGGATCGCTCCCATGAACTCCAGCGCCTGCGACACGGTCATGTCCAGCACGTCGGCGATCGATTTCCCCTTGAAGTGCACCTCCAGCGTCTCCCTGTTGTAGCGCGCCCCTTTGCAGACTTCGCACTCCACATAGACATCGGGGAGAAAGTGCATCTCGATCTTGATGATGCCGTCACCGGAACACGCCTCGCAGCGCCCCCCCTTGACGTTGAACGAGTAGCGCCCCGGCTTGTAGCCGCGCAGCTTGGATTCGGGCAGATTGGAGAACAGGTCGCGGATATCGCTGAACACGGCGGTGTAGGTGGCCGGGTTGGAGCGCGGCGTGCGTCCGATCGGGGACTGGTCGATGTTGATGACCTTGTCGAGATGTTCAAGCCCCACAATGTCCCGTACCGCCCCGGCCTTCTCGCGGCTGCGGTAGAGGCGCTGCCCCAGTACCTTGTGGAGGGTGTCGATGACCAGCGTCGATTTGCCGGAGCCGGAAACGCCGGTCACGCAGGTCATGACGCCGAGCGGGATCGCGACGGTGACATCTTTGAGGTTGTTCTCGGAGGCACCGACTATCTGCAGCGACTTATCCGCGTGCCGCCGTTTTGTCGGCACCGCAATGGTCAGTTCCCCGGAGAGGTAGCGCCCGGTCAGCGAGGCGGGATTTGCCATGACCTCGGCAGGCGTTCCCTGGGCGACTATTTCCCCGCCATGCACCCCGGCTCCCGGCCCCATGTCGATCAGGTGATCGGCCTCCAGAATCGTTTCTTCGTCATGTTCCACAACCAGCACCGTGTTGCCGATGTCGCGCAGCCGCTTGAGAGCCCCCAGCAGGCGGGCGTTGTCGCGCTGATGGAGGCCGATGGAGGGCTCGTCGAGGATGTAGAGCACGCCGACCAGGCTTGAACCGATCTGGGTGGCCAGACGGATGCGCTGCCCCTCGCCCCCCGACAGGGTGCCGGAGGTGCGGTCAAGCGACAGGTAGTCCAGGCCGACGTTGACGAGAAACGAGAGCCGCTCGCGGATCTCCTTGAGGATACGCCGGGCGATCTCCTGCTCCTTGCCGGTCAGCGTCAGCTCCTCGAAGAAACGGAGGCAGTCGCGGATCGACAGGGCCGTAACATCGCGGATAGTGACTCCGCCCACCAGCACGTGCAGTGCTTCGGGACGGAGACGGGCGCCATGACAGGTCGGACAGGGCATGATATTCATGTATTTTTCCAGCTCTTCGCGGGACGCGTCCGATTCGGTCTCGCGCCAGCGCCGCTGCAGATTGTTCAGCACCCCCTCGAATTCCTTCTGGTAGGTGTGGCGGCGTTCACCGTCCTCGTCCCACCAGAATTCGATCTTTTCCCCGCCGGATCCGTTCAGGATCACGTCGCGGACATCCTCGGGCAGATCCTTGAACGGGGTGCGGATGTCGAACGAATAGGCCTTGGCCAGCGCGTCCAGAATCAGGTGGAACCATCCGGAAATACGTTTTTCCCACGGTGCGATCGCTCCCTCGCGCAGTGACAGTTCCTGGTTCGGGATAACCAGGTCGGCGTCAAAGTACATCCGGGTGCCGAGTCCGGTACAGTCAGGACAGGCGCCATGCGGGTTGTTGAACGAGAACAGCCGCGGGGTGACCTCCTGGTAGGAGATGCCGCACTCGACGCAGGCCAGCTTCTCGGAGAAGAGCATGTGAACCGGCTTGGCAGCCTTTTTCTTCTTCCCCTCCGGCGGCTCATCCAGCGGCGGTGCCATCACCTCAACCTTCACCACGCCCTCGGCATGATTCAGGGCGGTCTCCAGCGAATCGGCCAGCCGGCGCTGGGCCCCCTCCTTGACGACGATCCGGTCGACAACGATATCGATGTCGTGCTTCTTCTTCTTGTCCATCTCTATATCATCGGCCAGTTCCCGCACGGTCCCGTCGACCACAACCCGGGTAAAGCCCTCTTTGCGCAGCTGGCCCAGCTCTTTTTTGTACTCCCCCTTGCGGCCGCGGATCATCGGGGCGAGGAGGGTCAGCTTCGTCCCGGCAGGGAGGGCCATGATCTGGTCCACTATCTGGGACACGGTCTGCGACGTGATCTCCCTGTTGCAGGAGGTGCAGTGGGGATGTCCGACCCGGGCAAAGAGGAGGCGGAGGTAGTCGTAGATTTCGGTGACGGTGCCGACGGTGGAGCGGGGGTTTTTGCTGGTGGTCTTCTGCTCGATGGAGATGGCCGGCGACAGCCCCTCGATCGACTCCACATCCGGTTTTTCCATCTGCTCCAGAAACTGGCGGGCGTAGGAGGAGAGCGATTCGACATAGCGGCGCTGCCCCTCGGCATAGATCGTATCAAACGCCAGGGTGGACTTGCCGGAGCCGGAGAGTCCGGTGATGACGACCAGTTGGTCGCGGGGGATCTCGACGTCGATGCACTTGAGGTTGTGTTCGCAGGCGCCTTTAATGATGATTTTATCGTGTGCCATGATGGTTCCTTCTGTTGCAAAGTGACTTTAAAATATATCACACATCGCTTTCAGTTTGAAGCGACATTGCAAAAACCGGAATGTCCCGGATTAACGCATGGTTTGAAGGCATCCGTTTGAACTGTCCCGTATTTTTCCGGATACGCATCGCTCCTGCAACTTATTGTATTTACTAGGAATACATCTCAATGTCAGACATTTTACCTTGACTTTCCCCTCTCCCTGAGCTACCAAGAGAACCTCTTAGCCACATACGCTTGAAGATAGACGATAATACTAAACCATCCGCGAGGGTGGGACGGAAAGCCTACTGGGTCTCATGAGATAGCCGGGTCGCCGAAATATCAAACAGATATTATGGCGATCCGGCTTTTTTTTGCCGTAGCTTCACCATGACAGGACGCAAAGGCGGTATGCGTACGTTCTGCTCATAAACGGGGGAAACATGAATAACCTGAGTAAAAAAATGCATGAACTGGCGGTGTTCATCGAATTCATCGCCGGATCCGGGCTGGCGATCTTTTTTCATATGGTGCTGCATAACGAACTGGCGGCGTATATAGTTTTCGGCATGGGAATACTGCTGTCGCTCGTTACCTACCTTGTACGGGAGGATGTCGAAAAATCCAAAGCCGAGCTTCTTGCCCAGTACCAGCAGGTTCACGAAATCCCTTTCGCCCTGGCGCAAATCCATGATGAGGAATGCAAATCCAAGGCTCACGAACTGATCTCCACCACCATAAAGAGTCTCGCTACGCTGCAGCAGGGATACATCACCCTGGAAGAGCTGGAGTTTTATCTGGAAGGCGCCAGGCTCTCCGACCAGGCAACGCACCGTATCAAGGCCGTGGACCCGTTAACCTGTGGCTGGTTGAGTCGGGGGGCACTGTTGAACTTCTATCAGGCCAATGTCCGCGCCCTCGATCGCGGCGTCCAGATCACACGCATCTTCGTGACCACTCGCGAAGAGCTGGCTGACTCCGAAGTCCAGAAGGTCCTGATTGCACAGTACCGCGACAACATCGACATGCGGCTTGCTTTCCGTGACGAGCTTCCAACAGCCGTCGATATCAGCGGCAGGGACACAAACAGCTCCTTTGATTTTGCGATCTATGATGACCGGGCCGTGACCGACGTCTTTGGCCAGTCCAGCAAATACTACGGCCGGAAAACATGCCAGCCGATAGAAGTTACCAAGTACATCTATCTCTTTGAGCTGCTCGAACACAGCGCCCATCTGGTAGCGCTGGAGAACGACAGAATTATCCTGGCAAGCGACCTGGCTAAGGTCGAAACTACGAGATGTCCCGGAGAGGCATCCTTTGACGCGGGACAATTCGAACCACAAAACGCTGTGAAAGGGTGTGACTCGGGGTGTGATCAAGTTAGCATGCCGTAATTACCGGATACTATGTCAGCATGGATTCTGCTTTAGATAGTTACAGGTGAATAGAGCGGGACAGATATAGGTACTTCATTGCAGAAGTGTTCTGAAATAAATCCGTCTCACATCTATTCCGCATTTTTTTCTTTGGAGGTAAGAAATGAGGCGAGTTATACGTGCTTGTGGGGTCGTGTGCATTGCTATGATCAGCAGCGGCTGTTCAACAGTATCCAAAAGTTATGGAAAGGACGGGCGCGGGACGCATATCATCCGGTGCGATGCCGCGGATTCGCTCTCCGTCTGTCGTGAACAGGCAAAAGCTGAATGTCCCCGCGGGTATACGACCATCTCGGAAACCACCGGCGTCAACCGAAAAGAGATCAGGGTCATCTGTAAAAATCAGGTATATTCGGTTACAAAGGGCACATCGTCAGGCGTTGCAAGAGCAGTGACCCCGCCGTAGATCCCGCCGCCTCACTCAACTGTCCTGCGGCCTCTCGGGCCGCTCCATCTTTTTTTGGATTTGACAGAAGGCGGACCGGTTCGGTATACAGGGATATTCGTTTTTTTATCACGTCGTTACATCTACCTGCGAAAGCTCGTATTTCGCCACTTATCCACCACTTTGAAAAATCGGTGACCACACTCCCATGCCCAGTTCAAGAGAAAATGCCCAAGCCAATCTGGAGAATATTTACCGGATTTTTACCGTTCCTGTAGCTCCCGAATCAACCCTGGGGCGCATCGATCAGGCCATTTCAGGCGATCTGACCGGTTTTTTGCAGGAGCATATCGTCGCTGTTGAGCGCGACCTCGATGAAATCGAGGGGGATTTCTCCGATTCCCGCATCCCGGAAGATCCCACCTACGTTTCGGACTACACGGAATTCCTCAAGGAAAAACTCGTTTCCCAATCCGTACACACCGCCTCGCCGGGGTTCATCGGGCACATGACCTCCGCCCTGCCTTACTTCATGCTCCCCCTCTCCCGGATTCTGACCGCTCTTAACCAGAATCTGGTCAAGGTGGAAACCTCCCGCGCCTTTACGCCCATGGAGCGGCAGGTCCTGGCTATGATGCATCGACTGGTCTACAGCGGCAGCGATGATTTTTACCGTACGTGGATTCAGAACAGCAACTATTCCCTGGGCGCCTTCTGCTCCGGCGGCACCATTGCCAACGTCACCGCACTGTGGGCGGCTCGCAACCGTCTCTGCGGACCATCGGGCGACTTCAAGGGGATCTCGCGGGTGGGACTGGCCAAGGCTCTGCAGCATCTGGACTGTCAGGGTCTGGCCGTTCTGGTGTCCCGCCGCGGGCATTATTCACTGGGCAAGGCGGTCGACCTGCTGGGCATCGGCAGGGACAACCTCATCACGGTGGAGACGGACGACAACAACCGTATCGACCTGAAGCGGCTTCGTGAGCAATGTACAAGGCTGAAAGGCGAGGGGATCCGTCCGTTGAGCCTCATCGGCATCGCCGGCACCACGGAAACGGGCAATGTCGATCCGCTGGAGGCGCTGGCCGATCTGGCCGCGGAGCTGGGGTGCCACTTCCATGTGGATGCCGCCTGGGGCGGACCGACCCTGTTTTCCGATACCTACCGGGTACTGCTGCGTGGCATCGAACGGGCCGATTCGGTGACCATCGACGCCCACAAGCAACTCTATGTTCCCATGGGGGCCGGCATGGTTCTGTTCAAGGACCCCGCCACCCTTTCTTCCATCGAGCATCATGCCGCCTACATCATCCGCCGTGGGGCGAGGGATCTGGGCAGCCGCACCCTCGAAGGTTCGCGCCCCGGCATGGCCATGCTGGTGCATGCCGGCCTCTCCATCATCGGCCGCAAGGGCTATGAGCTGCTTATCGATCAGGGCATCGAGCGCGCCCGCCGCTTCGCCCGGCGTATCGATGCCCATCCCGACTTCGAGCTGATCTCCGAACCCGAACTTAACATCCTCACCTACCGCTATGTTCCGGCACGGGTGCAAAAGGTGCTGGCCCAGGCACCGGCGGAGCGTGTGGCCCGCATCAACGAACTGCTCGACAAAATCATCGAAACCATGCAGAAGCGCCAGCGCGAGGCCGGAAAAACATTTGTCTCCCGCACCCGTCTTGCTTCCGGCCGCTACAAGGGCAATTCCATCACCGTCTTCCGTGCGGTTATGGCCAACCCGCTGACCACCGAAGAAATACTCTCCGCCGTCCTTGACGAACAGTGCGAGATCGCCACTCAGGCGGACATTCAGGCCCTGTTGGCTCAGATCAGGGAAGAGGGGGCTAAACAGTGACATGCTGAAATGTGTCACTTCCCGGACCTGGAACCTGTGTCTGACGCCGCGAGTATAAAGAATATTTCCAGAGACAATTGAAACGGGAGGCCGGAATGACCCGCAGAAAAAAAATATCCCTGATCGCAGCCGGAATCATAGCCGCCCTGCTCCTGTTCGCAACGTTTGTCCTGCCGCTGATCGTCCGCAGTCAGGCGGTCAAGGCAATTGAGGCAGAGACAGGCAGAAAAACCCGCATCGAAAAAATATCCATCAATCCCCTTACCCTGACAGTCACCGTTAAAGGGCTGTCCATCACAGCGAAGGACGGGGGTCCTTTTATCTCCTTCGCCACTCTGAGGACTTCTTTGGGGATGGCATCCATCTACCGGCGGGCGCTGATCCTGTCGGAGGTTTCGATTGACTCCCCCGCGATTGCATTTGCCCGCCTGGGCGCCAATAACTACAATTTCAACGATATCATCGAGCTTCAGAAGGCAAAGGAGAAATTAAAGCCCAAGGAGAAGTCAAAGGGGGCATTTCATTTCTCTGTCAACAACATTTCCCTGACGAACGGTTCAGTGGATTTCGATGACCGGGCTGTTGATGGCGGCAGGAAGCACACGGTGCGGGCCCTGAATGTTGCCATACCTTTTATCAGCAACATCCCCTATCTGGTGGAAAAATACACGGCTCCTCATATCTCGGCTGTTGTTAACGGGGCTCCCTTCAGTTTCAACGGCAAGTTCAAGCCGCTCAGCAAATCCATGGAAACCTCCGTCCATATCGATCTGAAACAGCTCAGTCTGCCGGAATACGTCGCCTATTCTCCGGTCAGGCCTCCGGCTGACCTGGCCTCAGGAAAATTAACCATTGCGGCTGATGTGACCTACCGTATCTCCAAAGACAGTAAGCCTGTGCTCGGAATCAAGGGGGAGGTCAACCTGGACGGCGCTGCCGTGAATATGAGGGATGGACAGCCGCTCGTCAGACTTCCCAGGCTCCGGGTCAAGGCGTCGGACCTGGAGGTATTTGCCAGGCGTTTTATTTTCGATGAAATTTCTGTAGATGGCCTGGAACTGTTCGTCAGCCGCAACCCCAAGGGTGAATGGATGTACAGCAGTCTGCTGCCGTCTCCGCAAAAGGGGGCTGAGAAGGCGAAGACGGAACCGGCAGCCGCTCCTGAAAATGACGGGAAAGAAAAACAGCTCCTGCTGCAGGTGGCGGCATTCTCGTTCAAAAACGGTACGGTTCATTTCCGTGATGCTGTGCCGTCCGGGGGCTTCACGTCGGAGATCAGCCGGATAGATGCCTCTGTGAAGAATTTTACGACAGCCGCCGACAAGAGCGCCGGGTATGAGCTGTCCATGATGCTGGACAACGAGGCGACCTTCGGTGTGGACGGTGCTTTCTCCCTGACTCCCTTGAAGATCACGATGTCCAACGAGCTGAGCGGCCTGAAGATACAGCGCGGCTGGCCCTATCTGTCCGGATTCCTGACATCACCGCTCAAGGGGACGGTCGACTTTTCCTCCGAAGCTGCATACAGCAGGGAAAATGGTCTGGCTGTCGAACAGGGAAAGCTGCTGGTCAACGGACTATCGGCCCGTTACGGTGATAAAGAGGGGCTTAACCTGTCGCGCCTTGAGATTAATGATGCCGCTTTCAGTCAGAAGACGAATGCCGTTGAAATCGGTGAGGTGAAGCTTGTAAAGGGTGACATGTCCCTGTCCCGCGAAGCGGACGGCACGGTCTCGATCCTGTCATTGTTGAAGAAGCCGCAGACAGCGCCCGGTTCTGCAGTTATGAAATCCGCGCAGAAGACAGCGGGAAAACCGGCTGCAGCGGTAAAGGGGAAGCAGCCCGCACCGAGGCTCTCCTTCCGGCTCAAAAAAATTCTGGTTGACCGGTTCAATGTTGCCGTTACCGACAAAACGCTCCGCGAGAAGCCGCGTTTTACCCTGAAAAATACATCACTGAGCCTGGCTGACCTTACCTGGCCCAAATTCAAGCCGGCAGCGGTCCGGTTCTCCTCGACATTCAACAAGGCTACGCCGCTCACGCTCAGCGGCACCATAACGCCGCTGCCGTTCCGGTACAAGGGGCGCATCACTGTCGGACGTCTGCAGTTGCGCGATTTTGAAGACTATTTCCCGTCCAACATCAACGTTTTCATCATCGGTGGGTACACCGGTACGGACATGAATGTGGACGTATCCCTCAAGGATGGCAAACCGTACGGCAGTTTCAAGGGCAATGCCAGCGTCCGCGGTTTTCACGCTGTAGACACCATTGCGGAGGAGGATCTGCTTAAATGGGAAAGCCTGCAGCTTGACGGAATCCAGGGCAGTCTGGAACCGTTCAGTCTGGCTATGCGCCAGGTAGCACTCAACGGTGTCTACTCACGGATCATCATACGCAAGGACGGTACGTTGAATCTGCAGAATCTGGTGGCAGAACCGGAACAGGGGACGGCTGGCACGGTGCAGCAGGCCGCGGATAAGGGACAGGCGGCGGGCAGCCAGCAGCAGGGCGGTGCGCCGCCGGCTCCTCAGAGTGCCGCGGCTCCCCGGAAGAGAAACATTTCGATCGGAGCGGTCACGGTTCAGGACGGCACCATCTCTTTCACCGACAGCCACCTGTCGCAGTCTTTCGCCTCAACCTTCTACAACGTGGGGGGAAGGATCAGCGGCCTCAGTTCTGAAGACGCCAAGTTTGCCGATGTGGACCTGCGGGGCAACCTGGAGAACCACTCTCCGCTCCAGATCTCCGGTCAGATCAACCCGCTGCGGGATGACCTGTACGTAAACCTGAAGTTGTCGTTCCGCGACATCGAACTTTCCCCGGTTACCCCTTACACAGGGACATTCCTCGGTTATGCGGTGGAAAAGGGAAAGCTCTATCTGGACCTTTCCTACCACATAGAGAAAAAACAGCTTAACTCCGCGAACAAGGTTTTCATCGACCAGTTAACGTTCGGCAAAAAAGTGGCGAGCGACAAGGCCACCAATCTGCCGGTCAAGCTCGCCCTGGCGCTGCTCAAGGACCGCAAGGGGGAAATTCATCTGGACCTGCCTGTCACCGGCCGGACCGACGATCCCCAGTTCAGCATCTTCGGGCTCATCTGGCAGGTGGTCAAAAATGTGCTGGTCAAAGCCGCTTCATCCCCCCTTTCGCTGCTCTCTTCAATGTTCGGAAGCGGTGGTCAGGATTTCAGTGTCATCCAGTTCAGTCCCGGAACCAGCACTATTTCTCCCCAGGAGGAACTGAAACTGACAGCGCTTGCCAAGGGTCTCCTGGACCGGCCGGCTTTAAAGGTTGAATTGAAGGGGTATGTTGACCGGGAGAAGGACGGCGAGGGGTACCGGGATGAGCTGTTGTCCAGAAAGCTGAAGAACGAGAAACTTCTTGCCCTGACCAGGGCCGGCGATCTTGATGCCGGTACAAGGAGCGGGGATATCCAGGTAAAGCCGGAGGAGTATGCGAAGTATCTGACTGCGGTCTATAAAAAAGAAAAATTCCCGAAACCGCGCAATTTACTCGGGATGGCCAAAAATCTGCCTCCCGAGGAGATGAAAAAGCTGATCATAACCAACACAGTGGTCGGAGATGCCGAGCTCACGGCTCTTGCCCGGGAGCGTGTCGTGGCGGTAAAGAACTTCCTCGTCACAAAAGGCAATGTTCCGGCAGAGCGCGTATTCCAGAAAAACGGCACTATCTTCAAAGCGCCCGGGAAGGAGACGATATCCCGCAGCAGGGTTGAGCTGGACGCCATCGTCCCGTGATAATTGCTCCGGTGGTTCCGGAGCAGCGTTTATGTGCCCTTCACGGTTTTTTCTTCAGGCGCCAGCCCTCCTTGTTCACCTGCGGGACACGGGAGATAGCCAGAGAATCGGGCGGCACATCGGTCGTCACGGTCGTGCCGGCCGCCACCAGCGAGTTGCGGCCGACGGTGACCGGCGCCACCAGCTGCACGTCGCTGCCGATGAACACGTCATCGCCGATAACGGTGCGATGCTTGTTGACACCGTCGTAGTTGCAGGTAATGGTGCCGCAGCCGATATTGACATCGCGGCCGATTTCAGCATCGCCAAGATAGGTCAGGTGCGAGGCCTTGGAACCTGCCCCCATGACGATCTTCTTGGTCTCGACGAAGTTGCCGATCTTGACACCGCTGCCGAGGGTCGTACCGGGGCGCAGATGCGCCATCGGACCGATCGCCACATTCTCGCCCAGTTCCGACTCCTCCAGAACCGATGCCGCCTTGATATGACAATCATCACCAATCCGGCAGCCGGAAATGCTCACGTTCCCATCGATCAGGCAGCCGTCACCGATGACTGTTCCTCCTTCGATCCGGCAGCCGGGGTGGATGGTCGTATCGCAGCCGATTGTAACACCATGGTCGATGTAGGTATGGTCAGGGTCGATCAGCGTAACGCCGTTCAGCATATGTTCGCGGTTGATACGGCGGCGCAGGATGCGGCCGGCTCTCGCAAGCTGGGCGCGGTCGTTCACCCCCATTATCTCGTCGGCATCGACGGCCTGCAGAGCCAGGCAGGTCAGTTCCTTCCGCACGGCAAGCGCCAGCAGATCGGTCAGGTAATACTCCCCCTGGGCATTGTCATTGCCGATTCCGTTGATGTTGCTGAAGAGAAAGTCGGAATCCATGCAGTAAATGCCGCTGTTGATCTCGCGTATCTCCTGTTCTTCCGGGTCTGCATCCTTCTGCTCGACGATGCGGGACACGCGTCCCGAAGCGTCCCGAACAATGCGGCCATACCCGTACGGATCATCCATAAGGGCTGTCAGCACCGTAACGGCGGCGCTGTTGTCGAGATGGAAAGCCAGCAGATTTTTTAATGTTTCCGGCCGCAGCAGCGGAGTATCCCCGCACAGTATCAGTACCGTGCCGCGGAAACCGGACAGTGCATCCAGAGCGCAGGCGACGGCATGCCCTGTGCCGAGCTGCTCTTCCTGCATGGCGCAGCGGATATCCGCTGCACCGCGAAAGGCACCCTGCACCGCATTGGCCTGATGGCCGATCACCAGAACGATCGGATCCGAACCGGCATCGCGGGCGGCCGTGACCGGCCAGGAGATCATCGGGAGTCCGGCAACGGGGTGAAGAACCTTGATAAGGCCTGATTTCATGCGGGTTCCCTTGCCGGCGGCGAGTACAATTGATGCAAGTGATTTCATGGTAGTCAGCTCCATACTGAAAATGTGGGGAAAAGCGTCCGGACACAATATGCGATTGTTGGTCAAAGCGTCAAGAGATTAGCGCAGTTGCGAGCTTATGGCCGATCTTTGACCTTTACTTATGCGGTGGTTTGGATATAGTAAAGAGCGTTTATTCAGGGACGTTTCAGAACCGGACTGTACAGTATACGTTTATTGACGATGCCGGTTTTGCCCGTCACGATAAACAGGATACGTACGTTCACGAAATCACTTCTGCAAAAAACAGAGAAAAGATCTCCATCGTACTGAAAACGCAGGAAGCACCCCTGAATTACAAAAGGCTCACCGATGGCTATTGCAGAGGACATCACACTTTTTGACCGGAAATTGAACCAGCTTGTCATCAGTTACGAGCATTACTTTATTGGCCTGGAGAAACGGGAGCCGCTCCTGTTGCTTGGCGAGGTGGAAAAACTGGTGCGCCGCTACAGCGGCGTACCGATCAATAATACCATGTACAAGCACCGCTTCACCATGCTGGTGGCCCGGCTCAATACGTATCGTGAACACTGGAACCGGATTCTCAGGCTTATTGAGGAGGGACGGTATTCCCGCGACCGTTTTATCAGCGATCTGCACCTGCGCCAGAGAGACAAGTCAGAGCGGAGAGAACCCGATTCTCCCGGCGCGCCGGTGGAAGAAGATCTTGATCGCCTTGTTCATGAATTCCGTGAAGCTCGAAAAGCCTGCAGTCTGCCCGACGAAACTATCACCCGTGAGCTGCTTGCAGCGACCATTGAAAAACAACGGCCAGCCCTGGTGGCAAAGCTTGGCACCGAAAATTTCGTTTTCAGAGTCGTTGTCGAAGACGGCAAACCAAAGCTGAAAGCCGGACTCCGAAAACACTGACCGAATTAACCGCTCGGCATCGATGACCACTATGACCCCACTGATACCCCAAACTATTGAAAGTATTGCCGCGCTCCGCCGCGGCGAACAGCGGTTAACCGTCCCCGGCATGAAGGGGTCGTCCCCGGCTCTGTTTGTTGCGGAGCTGGTCCGGGAAGGGCTTGAAAACCCGCTGGTGATTGCTCCAACCCAGGAAGCGGCGGAGGAGTTCTGCCGGGAACTGGCATTCTTCTCCAAGGGTGATCTGCATGCGACGCTCTTTCCGGCCTGGGATGCCGCACCGTTTTCAGCATCCTCACCGCACCCGGACGTGACCGGTGCCCGGCTGGACACGCTCTTCCGGCTGCAGAACGGCCTGTCCCGGATAACGGTCATGCCGGTGGCAGCGGCGCTGCAGCGGGTACTCCCCCGGAAAACCCTGAATGACGCTTCCTGCTATCTGCTTACGGGTGAAGAGTTTGATCGGGATGATCTGCTCGCCAGGCTGGTCCGGATGGGGTACGCCAATGTGCCGCTGGTGGAAGATCGCGGTACCTTTGCCGTGCGGGGAGGAATCCTTGATATCTTCCCCCCCAACCTTAGGGCGCCGGTCAGAATAGAGTTTTTTGGTGATACGGCCGAGACCATGCGTGCCTTTGATCCGCTGACGCAGCGTTCACTGCAGCCGGTTGAAGAGCTGGTGCTGCTCCCGTCGCGGGAACTGCTGCTGTCGGACGAGGTGCTGGCGGATATCGCCCCGCGCCTGAAGCAGCTCTGCGACGCTCTCGACATCCCGGCCAATCGCCGCCGCACGATACTGGAAGATCTGCACAATGCGGTCTACTTCCAGGGTGTCGACTTCCTGCAGCCGCTCCTCCACCCCGGTCTTGAAACTGTTTTCGACTATGCCTCCGCTGCCCCGCTGATCCTGCTCGATCCCGAGGCGATCAATTATGCCGTCCTCAGCGTCTCCGATGAGGTGGAGTCCGGAGCGGCCAAGGCTGCGGCTGCCGGCCTGGCCCACTCTCCGCCGGGCGAACTGTTTCTGGCTGCCACGGAGCTGGATGCGATCCTGTCATGCCGCCGGATAGTTGAGATGTCCGGCCTGGCTATGGAAATATCAGGGGTGACAACGACAATCGCGATTCCGTGCGAAGAGAACAGCGACCTGCGGGTCAGTGTCTCCAAGGAGAGCAGCCATGCCCTGGCGCCGCTGTCCCGTGCCCTGCGCGAATGGCTTGATGACGGACATCGTGTAGTGATTGCCTGCCATCAGCACCCCCAGGCCGAGCGGCTCAAGGATCTTCTGGCGCCCTACAGCATTCCCTGCTCCATCAGTGAAGCGGGCTTTATGGATGTTGCCGGTGCCGGGACGCAGCATGCCGCGTCTG
>JAQUCU010000234.1 GCA_028686055.1 Desulfuromonadaceae bacterium | reverse complement strand
TTTGCCGTTGAGGGCTCCGGGCGCGGGGCACGGGACTTCACCGCCACGGCGACCGCCCGGGTTTCGAACATGCGCGGAGCACGGGGCGGCACACATTTCGGAATCAAAGACGGCGCCGTTGACTCCCACATCATCAGGAATAACGGGGAGATCGGCGCAACCGGCACAGTCCTCCTCAACGGGCTGTTGCTTGGCGACAGGGGAGGGGCGCTGAGTTTTTCCTACCGGGTTGCGGGCGGCACGGCTGTTCTTGACAATACCACATTCAGTTTCGACGGCGTTTCCGGCGCCATTGCCAGCCTTAAGGCATTGATTCCCGTGAAAGAAGCCGGTGCAGGAACGGTTCGCTACCCGCTCTTCCTTGAAATCGCCGGCGGAGAGTTCCGGCGGGGGGAGGGTGGCCTGCACGGTTTTTCCGGCACTGTGCGCGGCAGCTATCTTTCTGACCAACAGGGCAGGTGGCTGGAAGGGAGGGCGGATGCTTCCTCCACGCGGGTCGTCTGGCAGGGGAATCCTGTCGCTTCACCGGCAGTACATGCCATCTTTTCTCGGAGCGGGGGAGAGGGAACTCTCAACGGTACGCTGCTGGAGGGAACGCTGAACGGAAAGTTTGCATTCAACCCGTTTGCCCTGCGTGAGGGGGGAAAATTCCGGCTGGGCATCAGGAGTGCCCAATTGTCTGCTCTTGGCACGGTACTGCCCCGGCGCGGGGCGGCCACTCTTTCGCATGGCACGCTCGACGCTACGGCCAGCGGCAGTTATTCCGTTGCTACCGGCCTCGTCTGCCGTTTTGAAACAGAGGGGAGCGATGTCGCGCTTACCGGCAGCGGCAACAAGACCCTCTTCGGCGGTGGGGCTGCCAAGCTGTCCGGCGGCATGTCCGGATCCAGGCTCGTGATCGATAATGCTACCCTGTCGGCCGGAAAAGAGGTCGCTCTGCGGGTAAAGGGTGAGGTTGATAACCCCCTCACGCCGCAACGGGCGGGGAGTTTTTCCTTCACGCTCCCCCGGACACCTCTCAACAGTATCATCGATCCATTTGTGAACGTCCTCCCGCGAGTGATCCAGGAGGCGACGGTGGATGGATCAATGGCATCCGAAGGCAGGATCCTCCTGCGTGACGGCAGGCAGTTGCTGGAGGGGGCTCTGCTGCTGGACGGCGTTCTTCTGGAGGTGCCGTCTCAGCAGGTAAGAGCCGCAGACATTAACGGCCGTATACCCTTTTCTCTCGACCTGTCCGGAAAAACGCCCGTTGTAATCCAGGATGCGGCACGTTTCACGCGGGAAAACTATCCCGGCCTCCTGAAACGGTTCCGTGCGGCACCGGGCGGGGGGCAAGCGGTCACCGTCGGCAGTGTCGATTTCGGCTCATTACGTCTTGGAAAAGTTTTCCTGCAGATCAGTGCCGGAAACGGGGTCACAAAGATGGATTCCCTGCGTTCGTCATTATACGAAGGGGCCCTCTTTGGCAGCGGCTACGCAGTGATGAAGAACGGGATCAACTACCGGGCTAACCTGCTGGTCAACGGACTCAGTCTGAAAAGCTTCTGTGCGACAATCCCGTCAATAAAGGACTATATCTCCGGCCGTCTCGATGGTGTCATCAGCATTAACGGTGAGGGGAGCAGTACGGCGGGGTTGACCGGATTCACCGAACTTTGGGTACGCGCCGGCTCCGGGGAAAAGATGCTCGTCAGCAAGGATTTTCTCCAGAAGTTGTCAGGAAAGAAACTGAGCGGTATTTTCTTCAGTTCGGACCGTGCTTTTGACCGTGCAGAGATTGTTGCTGTTCTGGAGGATGGTTACCTGACCTTCGACAAGCTTGATATTTCGAACACCAATCTGTTCGGGGTCCGTGACCTGAGCGTGTCGATCGCGCCGGCCCAGAACCGGATCGCTCTCGACAATCTTCTCAATTCCATCAAACAGGCTGCTGCTCGCGGCAAGGGTGCTACCGGAGGGAGCCCCCCTCCTGCAGAGCAGGAATTCAAATGGCAGGAATGACTGTATTCATCAGAAATGAGGGTAGATGCTTTTCTTGTCGGTTCCTTATGTTATAATTGAAAAAGAAACTACGATCGTGGAGGCCACTATGCGCGTAAAATTTATCAAATTGCTGTTGACGGGGATCTGTGCCCTTATTGCATCGTGCGCAATAATCACTGTCAATGTCTATTTTCCTGAGAAAGCGGTGAAAGAGGCCTATAAATCGCTGGACGATGTGCTTCTGAAAAATGGTGCGGGAAAGGCGCCGCCTGCCGGAAAACCGCCGGTTGTTGAACCCGGGGTGACCGATGGTAAGCCGCAGAGCAGCCTGTTTAATGTGCTGCCTGATTTTTCGTTCTGTGCGGTTGCCCATGCCGCGGAAAACTATGCCGATGATCTGGCGATCGAGCTGGCCAGCATGCCGGAAGTGATCAAAGCCTATGAGGATATGAACAAGCGGATGCCCCGGCTTGCCGCACTGTTCGACAGCGCCGCTGTGGGCCTGACGAGCCAGGGATTGATAACGGTCAGAGACGGTAAGAAAATGACCGCTCAGGATGAGAGCCTGGTAAATCTTGAAAACCAGAGCCGCAAGCTGGTAGTCAGCAGCATGGCAAAGGCGATTTTAAAGATTACGAAAGTGGAAGAATCAAAGGCCGCACTGGATCAGGTTTTGGGCAAGGCAGCAGCAACCTATGCCGAGACCAGACGCGAAGCGGCGAAGCCGGGGTGGTGGCTCCAGCTTCCGAATGGCCGCTGGATTCAGAAATAACAGTAAAAAAGATCTGTTTGCTGGTGTTCTACAAAAAACAAGGGTTTTCAGCAGCAGCTGGAAACCCTTTGTTCATTGTGCACCGGGTCATACCCGAGGTGGGGCTGGTTTAAGTATCAGATGCTCCGCTTGAGATAATATTTGATCAGACGGCTTTCTGTACTGAGGCGGAACAGCAGCGGCAGGAGGGCGGCCAGAAAAATGATGCCGCAGCCGATCCACTCCCGGCCGTTCAACCGCTCTCCCAGCACGGAAAAACCGGCGATCAGGCTCCAGACCGGATCGAGGGTGTAGATCAGTCCGGCCCGGGTGGGCGTTACGTAGCGCTGGTAGATGTTCTGGAGGGTGAAGCAGAACACGGTCGGGAACACGGCGCAGTAGACAACCGACAGCACTGCGGGGGTGGTGATGCTGAACGAGGGGAGCGGGAGCAACAGCGTGGCGGTTCCGGCAATCAGCGATACGGTGGCGAACTGGATGAGCGTGATCAGGAAAACGTCGTCATTCTTCAGGACCTTGGAGACCGAGATGATGTGGCAGGCGATCATGAAAGCGCAGAACGTCGAGAAAAAATCACCGCGGTTGAACCCGCCACCGCCGCCGGTCGCCAGCAGCACGATCCCGCCCACAGCGAGGGAGATACCCGCCATGTTTACCCGCCCGATACGGTCGTGCCAGACCATTTTGGTGATCACCGGTATGAAAAGCACGAAGAGGTTGTTGAGAATGCCGGCCCGCGAGATGCTGGTCCCCTGGACGCCGAAGACGAAACTGAGGTTTGACAGCCCTAGCGCGATTCCCACCGTCATGCCGCGTATGATGGTGCCGGAGTCAAGCTTTTTAAGGCGTCTGGAACAGACCAGCAGCATGATGGCCGTTGCCAGGATGAACCTGGTAAGAACAAACAGCTGCGGCGGGATCGTGGCGACACCGATTTTGGTGAACAAAAAACTTCCCCCCCATAGGAAGGTAGTCAGTACCAGAAAAAAATATACCCGGTTCATGGGTGGGGATGTCGATGTTGTCATAGAGAGCCGTGTGCGGTGGCAACTGTCCTGCACATGTATTCGTGGATAACCGGCAGATCCGCGTCGGCCCAATCCAGTTCCGGCATGAACTGCGGTTCCATCCATCTCAGTTCGTGGTGCTCATACGGA
>JAQUCU010000233.1 GCA_028686055.1 Desulfuromonadaceae bacterium | reverse complement strand
ACCGAATTCCGAGCGCATGCCGGCCACGGCCTTGGCAACAAGCCCGGCGGCGGTGCCTTTCCACCCGGCGTGAACAACGGCGATGACCTTTTTAGGATCACAGACCAGGATCGGGGCACAGTCTGCGACACAGACACCGATTATGACATTCGGCTGATTGGTGATGACGGCGTCACCCTCAACAGAGAGAAAATGGCTGAAATCATCATTCGGTTCGTTAATCACCAGGATGTCACTGCCATGGACCTGCCGCGGCGTCACCAACGCCTCCTGGTTGACACCGAAGGCGCGGGCGAGCAAGCTGCGGTTCCCCTCGACATTTGCCTGCTGGTCCTGCGTGTTCATTCCCAGGTTGAGCGAGTTATAGGGGGGGCGGGAAACACCTTCATGGCGGGTTGTGAAGCCCTGTGTCGAACATGACGACCCGGGGAAATCCACTTCAACATACTGTATACGTCCGATACGATTTATCTGCATGGTACTTCCTCCAAAAATCCTTTTGCCTTCTGGGGCAATTTAGGCTTTACTACGGTGGTTGCGCTGCCACCAGATATAGACGGCTACCAGAGCGGCGCTGAACAGGATGACCCAGAGCAGGGCCTTATGTGAATACTGCATGATCAGCTGCTGGTTCTCGCCGATTGCATATCCGATCAGCGTCAGAATAGTGCACCAGAGACCGGCGCCGAGCATGGTGTAGAGAGCAAATCTGAAGTGGTTCATTCCTGCCACACCGGCCGGAATCGAGATAAGATGGCGGATCACCGGCAGGAGGCGGCCGATAAAGGTCGATATCTCACCATGCCGCAGAAAGAAACGCTCCACCCGTTCGAATTTGTCCGGCGGAATCAACGCGTACTTGCCATACCTCAGGATCAGCGGCCGCCCCAGATAGTGTGAGACAAAGTAGTTGATATAGGCGCCGATCAGGCTGCCGGCGGTCCCGCACAGAATGACGACCGCCATGTTCATTTTGCCCTGATAGACCAGGTATCCGGCCGGCGGCATGACCAGCTCGCTTGGAATCGGAATGATTGAGCTTTCCATTGCCATCAGGAGCAGAATACCCGGATACCCCATGGCTCCGATCGTGTTCAGCAGCCACTGAACGATGATATTTATCATGCGAACTCCCGTTAAAATTTTACGACTGCCCTTTATACCCCAACTGAACCATTCGGGCAACAGCAGATAGGAACTGTATGAAGGAAAAAAAAACCAGCATCATAAAGCGTTTACAGGACGAAGTCCTGATCGGCGACGGTGCCGTCGGTACCATGCTCTACACAAAAGGGGTCAGCCTCGACAGTAACTTCGAACACCTGAACCTGATCCGGCCGAATCTGGTTGCGGAACTGGCACGCGAGTATGTCGCGGCAGGTGCCCAGGTAATAGAAACCAATACATTCGGCGCTAACAGCAGTAAACTTTCGGCGATAGGACTGGGGCACAAGGTTGTCGAGATCAACCTGGCCGGGGCGCGGATTGCCCGCGAAGCCGCCGGAGGGGATGTACTGGTGGCCGGTTCAGTCGGTCCGCTTGTAGCTCCCAAAGGGGAACAGCGTGAACTCGGCACAGTCCAGATGGAGGATGCCTTCCGCCTTCAATGCCGGGCGCTGGCGGATGGCGGCGTCGATCTCCTGCTCCTGGAAACATTCTCGTCTCTCCGGCAGCTGCAGCTGGCGGTGAAGGTCGCACGTGAAACCGGACTGCCGGTCTGCGCCTCACTTGCCTTTCTGGAGGGGGGGCGCTGCGGTGACGGCAGCTCGGTCGAGAGTTTCTGCCTGGCGATGGAGGCGGCCGGCGCAGACATGGTCGGGGCCAATTGCGGCGCCGGACCGCTCGAACTACTCAAGGTCATCAAACGGATCGCGGCCCTGACGGATAAACCGATCAGCGCCTACGCCAACAGCGGTTTTCCCGAATACCTGGACGGCCGTTACATCTATCGCGCCACCCCTGATTATTTTGCCGCAATGGCCCGGGAGATGGTTGCTGCCGGGGCCAACCTTGTCGGTGGGTGCTGCGGAACAACACCGGACCATATTGCGGCGCTATCCCGTGCACTATCAGGTTCCCGGCCGGCTGCGCGGCATAAGGCGCCGGCCGTCACGGTTTTTGAGCCGACACAGAGTCGACCGGCGGGATCCTCCTTTCTTGACGGCTGGGGACGTCGCAAGGTCATCACCGTGGAGCTGGACCCGCCCAAAGGGCTCGACTGCAGCAGGATTATCGCCGGCTGCAGGCAGATAAAGGAAGCCGGAGCCGACGCCATCAACCTGGCCGAAAACCCGCTGGCCCGGCCGCGGATGGGCAATATCGCCCTGGGAAGCCTCATCCAGCGCGAAGTCGGGATTGAGGTAATCGTCCATATCACCGGGCGCGACCGGAACCTGATCGGTATGCAGTCAGACCTGATGGGAGCCAGCCTTCTCGGCATCCGCTCAATCCTGGCGGTGACCGGAGATCCTGCCACGATGGGGGATCATGCCGGAGCTACGTCAGTGTTCGACCTGCACTCGTTGACGCTCATAAAACTGCTGAGCGATCTGAACAGCGGGGTCAATGCGATCGGGAATCCGATCGGTGCCGGAACCGGCTTTACAATCGGCGCCGCATTCAATCCGAACACGCAGAACATGGATGTCCAGGCGGAGCGGCTACGCAGGAAGGTCGCTGCCGGCGCCCGTTTCGTCCAGAGCCAGCCGATCTACGACCCGGCGGTACTCTTTGCCGCGCTCGAAGCAAATCGTGACTGCACGATTCCGTTTCTGCCCGGGATCATGCCGTTGGTCAGCGAACGCAACGCCGAATATCTGAACAATGAGGTACCGGGAATAACCGTGCCTGATGCTGTCCGGGCCCGTATGAAAGGGCTTGAAAATGAGCCCGGTACCCGTGAAGGCCTGAAGATAGCCAGGGAGTTTATCGACGCGACGCTCGATGCCGTAGGTGGTTATTACCTGATCCCCCCGTTCGGGAAGTATGAACTGGCGGTCGAACTGATCCAACATATCAAACAGAGCGAAAGAGGGAAACAGCGATGACATTTCTGGTAAAAGGAGTTTTGTGTATTGTGTGCCTGACGCTTACCTCCTGTGCGACCCTGACCGGTTTGAGTGAGAGGTTTGACAAGAGTAAAGAGTTTGATCGGAGCGTGAAGGCCTATAACCGGATGCTGCGCTGGCATGAAATTGAAAGTGCCGGCATGACCTATATCGAGCCGGAACAGCTGAAAGAGTACCTGAAGCGGGCCGAAACCCTAAAACAACGTGGGCTCTCCGTCACCGATTTCCGCATACTCACGGCAGTATACCTTCCGGAAACGAAAACTGGTGATGCCGTAGCAGAGTTTGACTATTTTATTCTCCCGTCCAATAGAATCAAGACTGTTTCCTATCCTCAGAAGTGGATCTATAGGGAGAACCTCAAAGGCTGGAAACTCAAGAGCGGACTGCCGGACTTTGAATAGAAGAATATGACGTCATTAGATCAGCAGATACAGCTGTTCACTGTCTATCTTCAAACCGAGCGTAACGTTTCGCCGCACACTCTGGCGGCCTATCGCAGCGATCTTGCGCAGATGCTGGCGTTTGCCGTGCATGACAAGGGGGAGGCGGTCTCGGCTCAGGATATTGGCCATCTATTCCTCCGGCGCTATCTGGCCGGGCTGTCAAAGGGTACGAAAAAGAGCTCCATCGGCCGCAAGCTGGCGGCGATACGCTCATTTTTCCGTTTCCTGCTGCGGCGCGGCGTTATTGCAAAGAATCCGGCCGAGCTGATCGCTACGCCCAAAAGAGAGCAGATCCTCCCGTTTCACCTGGACATTGATCAGGCGACCGCTCTGATGGAGGCTCCGGACGACAGAGATAAATACGCCAGGCGCGACCGGGCGGTTCTCGAACTCCTCTATTCC
>JAQUCU010000232.1 GCA_028686055.1 Desulfuromonadaceae bacterium | reverse complement strand
TCGCGGTGGCGGTTGGTGGTAGTACTGCCGCCGTGCTGTTTCATGTAAGTGCCGCAGAGTTTCCTGACGGTCCGGTCAAGGAAGGTGAACGTATAAGCGGCGACCTGCGCATCGGACCCGACGCCGATAAAGGTCATTCTGCCGGTAGCGGGGTGGTGGATTGCCTGGCAGTCGAACGCACTGCTGACACCGGCACTCAGGTGCCGCATCCATTTCGGAAGGCTTTTCGATACGGAGGTCTCAACCTTGTCGGCCCTGTCCGGTTTGCGGGCCGCCTCGATGTCGGCCATCGCCAGGTTATGCTCGGATAGCAGGCGCTGGGCATGCCCGGCAGCCAGTGCGGCCTCATGTTCATTACTGGAGTTGGCCAGAGCCAGTAACTTCCTGATTTTTTCGATTATCGCTACATTGCCCACAAAGCCTCATACATGCTGCTATAAAATCAATCTCGGTACTGTCTTAGCTCAAGGGTTAATCCCGCTGCAGTACCCTTAGGTAATTGAAGGTCCGCACGAGGCGGACCAGTGAATCATTTTTTTAAGTCTTTAGCCGCATCCTTTATCTTTTCACCGGCCTGTTCGATCTTCTCACCGGTTTTGTTGATCGCTTTATCAAGCTGCTGCCCGGTTTTTTCTGCCGCCTTGTCCATTTCCTTGCCGGCTCGCTCCGCAGGGCCTTCTTTCTTCTGGCAGCCGTTCAGTGCGACAAACAGGGTGCCCAACACCAGCGCTGTGATTAAACTTTTGCCCATTTTTGTCATGTTTTATCTCCTCTTTAATGCGGTTAGTTACGTAATCAGGCTATTATTTTCTTCTTATTATCGCCGCAAGTATACATGAATTATCTATAGAATCAATGTGCCGTGGCGGACCAGATGATGATACAGGTTACGGCAAACGCCCTTCCTGGCGAAGTTTTGCAAGAAGCGCATTGATACTTGGCATGGCAGTTCATTTTACACCATTTGACCGGATCATTTCATAATTTCGGAAACCGTATGCGGCTGACCATCAGTGAGCCTGAAACCGCGAAAACCAGTACCAGCGGATGAAGAGTGAAGCCGGCAAACAGGACTTTTCCAAACCAGAGGGAATCGCCCAACGCGCCCTGCCAGGCAGCCAGGAGCAGCAACATTACCAGCAGCAGTGACGTTGGGATGGGAGTCCCTTCAAAGTACTTCACTTTCCCTCCGTCCCCGGACAGCGCCTCGGCGGTAACATTGTAGCGCGCCAGGCGGGAAACTCCGCAGGCAACAAAAGCGGTCAGGACAATACGGTCATATAATCCCTGCATGCCGCAGCCATAGGCAATTATCGCCGGGGCGACACCGAAGGAGATGACATCAGAGAGGGAGTCTAGTTCACGGCCCATTACAGAATTTTTCTGTCGCCAACGAGCAATCCGTCCATCCAGAACATCGAAGACCAGGGCGACAAAAACCATCCCGCAGGCGATGTAGACATGCTTGACGTCGGTCGTTTGCAGGTATGTCAGCATGGAAAACAATGCCCCCGTGCCGCAGACTGCATTTGCCAGTGTGAACCAGTCGGCAAGTTGGAACTCCCGGATCATGGAAAAGGACTTATGTGGCTTATGGGTCTGCATGGTGAAAGTCTCCCTCTGTCCTATTTGGAATATCATCGAAAAATGCGCATTTGCGAGGTGTAAGACAGCAGCGTCATTTCCGATTCAGCTATTCCCTGCGTGGCACCTGTCTCAGTGCCTGATTTGTTGAGCGTACTCGATTTACTCGTGTTCTGCTAAGTAAATATTCAGCAACTACCGTGCCAGAGAAGAGTAACAGCAGCTTGTATTGAAATGGTTTGACTGTGCAGGGGGGTAGATGGTGTGAAAGTGTGCGGGGTGAAGGTGAAGTCTCCATCGGAATCCGCTATGTTTGACATAACTGCCATATCTGACGGACTCCCTATGAGGTAAAAGATGGGCTGCGGGAGTTAATGACTGACAGCACGGTAATAAAATCGTACCCGGCGCCTATTGAGTGGTATAATACGAACCGTATCATGTACACATCCAACTTTAATACCAAGGAGCAAAAAAATGAGCAAAGGCCAGGACAGCAAGAAAGCAGACAAAAAGGAACCGGCTAAAACCCCAAAGGAAAAAAAAGCTGACAAAAAGATCAAAAAGGATGAGAAAAAGAAATAGTTAAACAAGTGCAGGTGAAAAACAGCATTGTTCCGTGTCGTTTGTCAAACCGGCGTTTTCAGGTTACAGTCTTCATGTAAGGGGTATTCAGGCATGAATGACACGGAAGTGGAAAAGAATGACTCCAGGACATTCCGCAAGGTTCTGGTCCTCAGTTTTGTTGGTGTCGTGTGCATCTGTGTCCTCGGCATCATTTCCCTGAAGGTCTATCTGGGAACACCGTATGCATCTTCCCTGCTCTCCAGGACGCTGACGTCCTATCTCCATCAGCCGGTCCGCGTGGCCGGCCTGCACATTACCGGCGGCTCCATCTATCTCACCGGTGTCTCGCTGGGCAACCCTTCTGACGTCCCGCCAGGCAATCTTGCCGAGGTGGCTTCCATTATCATTGCTCCGAATTGGGGCGATCTCCTGAGGGGAAGGCGACGTTTGCGTCTCATCGCATTCGAAGGCCCCAAGCTCTTTTTGTTGAAAAGCGGAACCGGGGTCTGGAATTTTTCGAGACTGCAGAGTCTTTTCAGCGCCGGAAAACCGGCCGGCAGTGAGTTGCTCATCGAGCGGTTTGTTGTCAAGGACGGCGTTTTCCAGGTTAACGGTCAGGGGGCGAAAGGGATTTCGCTCCAACTTTTCAATCTGGCGACCAAAGGTTCGGGTGATGCAAAGATCAAGCTTTCATTCGAGGATGCCGCACGGAATAACTACACCGTCACCGGAATAGCCCGCCCCGGGCCCAAACCCGTTCTTGATCTGACCTTGGCGGCTCCGGCACTCTCCCTGAACCGTTTAGCTGAAATGCTGAAACTGAAAAACAGTCCTTTTTACGGGGAGAGCAACGGGAGCCTGCGCGTGACTGCTACGTTGCATGATGGTCTGCTCCGCGCCGCAGGCAGATTGGATTCAGGCCGGTTTCTCCCCACTATTCCGGGTAAATCGTTTCCCTTGAACGGTTCTGTCACTTTCGCGGTCGCCTACGATCTCGGCACGGATGAGGCGCGTCTGGAGTCACTTTCCGTAGTGGCCGGCAACCTCATGAGGGGATACGCCTCCGGAACAATCGCAAGGGTGAGAAGCGAACGCCGCTTTGCCGTCGACATCGGTATCGACGGGATGGATCTTGCTGCGCTGGCCTTTCTGCTACCTGAGGGAGAACGCCGGAAAACGGAACTTGGCGGCACACTGCAGCGAACGGAATTTCATGTTTCAGGGACAGGCCGCCAAGGGCTCACTGACGCAACCGGGGCATTGGTGCTGAAGGGTTGCTACCTCCGGAGAAATGGAAAGCTCTTCTTCAAAGCTCTCAGCAGCCAGGCGGGTATTTTCAGAGTATCGGACGGGTTTCTGGTAAAGGGAAGGTTGTACCAGGGGGGGAATCGCGGCAGCGCACTTCTGGGAGACCTTCAGGCGCCATTTGAAATGATGCTGTCACAGCGGCTGAAACTTATCAGGGGGGGGGTCCCCTCTCTGGCAGCCGACGTCATGGGGGTTGCGGTTACCGGCCGCCTTGGATACAGAGCCGCGTCGTCCGATCCATTCACCTTTGCCCTCCAGTCACTGAGAGCAAATTTTTCATCTCTGCATCAGCTTCCTGGAAAACAGGATCTGCAGATAACTTCCGGCAGCGGTTCTTTTGCCGTTGAGGGCTCCGGGCGCGGGGCACGGGACTTCACCGCCACGGCGACCGCCCGGGTTTCGAACATGCGCGGAGCACGGGGCGGCACACATTTCGGAATCAAAGACGGCGCCGTTGACTCCC
>JAQUCU010000231.1 GCA_028686055.1 Desulfuromonadaceae bacterium | reverse complement strand
GGCGTGTTTGCTGCAATTTCAGCGAACTGTTCAGCAGGGGATGCCGGGGCTACACCGCCAAGCTGGGCGATCAGAGCAGAGAACACTTCAAAGTCGGTCTTTGTATTGGCTATCTTGCGGATGACCGGTTTTACATATTGGACATGGCAATCTGCGCTGGTGAAGGTGCCCTCTTTCTCGGCAAACGAACAGACCGGCAGGACAACATCGGCCATGGCAGCCGTCTCCGTAAGGAACAGTTCTGACACAATCAGAAACTCAACCGCATCGAGGGCAGCCTTGACTTTGTTGCGGTCCGGATAGGATGCCAAAGGATTCTCTCCCGCAATAAACAGCGTTTTGACAGATCCGTCGGCACAGGCATCAATGATCTGTCCGGCATTCATACCGCCATTCTGTGGATAAAATGCCATGTCTACAGCGCCCTGGCTGTTGTTCTTTTCCGAAAGGCAGAGTACACCACATCCTTCTTTACCATACTTGCCGGTCAGGATTGCAAGATTTGCCGCAGCACTTGCCAGGTCAGCAGTATGTCCGGGATATGCCTGACCGACCGGGAAGATAATCAGGGCCTTTTCGGCGGCAGCATAATCGGCAGCAAGTTTTCTGATAGCGGCTGCAGTCAAGCCACTCTGAGCGGCAACTGCGTCGACGTCGAACACGGATAATGATTTTTCCAGATCTGCGTAACCGGTTACTGCAACAGCACTACCATCAGACAGTTTTTCGTCAAGAATTATTTTTGCAATCGCATTAAGAACCGCAACTTCACTTCCGGGGAGATGAACAAGCGTGCTCGCATCGGGAAGTTTTGATAGCTTGCCGCGCTTGTCAGAAAGAATCGAAAGTTTTACACCCTTGTTTTTCACAGCCATATTTATTTCAAAACCGACAACCGGATGCGTTTCATAGGTATCAGTCTTTATGACTAAAAGCAGGTCGCTCTTTTGAACATCCGGAATTGTGGCTGATGAAGCGCTTGCGCCGAAACTGCGTTTAAATCCTTCTGTCAACGCTGAATGGGCATAACCAGCAGAGTGATCAAAATTATTGGATCCGACATTATCAACAAGCAGCTTTTTAAATAAGGCAAGTTCTTCATTAGTCAAACGCGGTGTTGCCAGCGCGGCAACGGCACTGCCACCTTTAAGACGCTCTGCAACAATCTCAAGAGCCTCATCCCAGGTTGATTCAGTCAGTGCGCCGTTTTTTCTAACGAGCGGTGTGGTAAGACGCTTGTCGCTGTTTATAAACTGATAACCAAAACGACCACGCACACACAACTGCCCTTTATGGAAACCCTGATTTTCGTCGTAGATAGTTGTCAGAACCTTGTTGTCTTTGACACCAAGTGTGAGGTTGCAGCCAGTGCCGCAATAACCGCATACAGAAGTATGCTTTGTCATCGCCCAGAAGCGCGCTTTATGCTTGAAAGGGCGAGCCAACAGTGATCCGACCGGACAGACCGATATGCAGGAACCGCAGAATTCACAGTTCAGTGCATCATCGAATTCACAGCCAATTTTTGTTTCGATGCCGCGATCGATGAATGTCAGAGCACCAAAACTAACGATTTCATCACAGATACGGGCGCATTTTCCGCAGAGAACACAGCGATTCATATCGCGCTCAATCAGAGGATTGTTATAGTCGATTTCGTGATTGAACTTTGCATCACTAAAGCGGTTGCTGTTTACCTTGTATTCATAGGTAAGGTTCTGAAGATCACAGTCCCCTGCTTTGTCGCACACAGGACAGTCAAGCGGGTGATTGAGCAGCAGCAGTTCCAAAACCATTTTACGGGCTTTTACAATATCCGGAGTAGACGTACGGATAATCATCCCCTCCGTTACCGGAGTGGTGCAGGCAGGAATCTGACGACCTCGCATCTGCTCTACTTCAACCAGACACATGCGACACGCGCCAAAAGGCTTGAGTTTTTTGTCGTGGCAGAGAATCGGAATCTTTATCCCGTTCAGTTTGGCCGCTTCATAAATAGTTGCGGTTCTGGGTGCAGTAACCTGCTTGTCATCTATTGTAAGATTTACCATCTCAACCTCTGTTCAATGAGTTTGACCGTGTGCGTAATTGATTCTATTCAATGGCCATAAAGCGGCAGGCATCGTAGCAGGATTTACATTTTGTGCATTTTTCCTTGTCAAGGTAGGCAATCTGACCCTTTTCCCAGACTATTGCATCAACCGGGCAAGCTTTCTTGCATGCGCCGCATTTAACACATTTGTCCTCAACAACCTGCCACAACAGCAGTTCTTTGCAGCAGTTTGAAGGGCATCTTTTATCGGTAATGTGTGCTTCGTATTCGTGGCGGAAATAATTGATCGTAGAAAGTATCGGGTTAGGAGCTGTCTGCCCAAGACCGCAAAGTGATGCTTTTTTGATGGCCAGGCCAAGATCCTGAAGAGTTTCAATATCAGAGAGTTCGCCGCGTCCTTCGGTTATCCGCTCAAGGATATCAAGCATGACTTTCAGGCCGATACGGCACGGAACACACTTTCCGCAGGATTCAGCCCTTGTAAAGTTAAGGAAGAAACGCGAAACGTCAACCATACAGGTTGTTTCATCCATGACAACCAGACCCCCCGACCCCATCATGGCGCCGGCCTTGATCAAAGAGTCATAATCAACCGGAGTATCGAGGATATCAGCAGGGATACAACCGCCGGAAGGACCACCGGCCTGTACCGCCTTAAACTTGCGGTTATTGGCAATACCACCACAGACATCGTATATAACTTCGCGTACCTTCATACCGGCAGGAACTTCAACAAGTCCGGTGTGTTTTACTTTACCGGTTACTGCGAAGATTTTTGTACCTTTGGTAGTTTCAGTACCAAGTGAGGAGTACCATTCGCTCCCTTTATTAATGATATGACGTACATTGCCGAAGGTTTCGACGTTATTTATATTGGTCGGTTTGCCCCATAGACCGCGCACGGCAGGGAAAGGAGGACGCGGACGGCTCATGCCGCGATAACCTTCAATAGAAGCCATCAAAGCGGTTTCTTCGCCGCAGACAAACGCACCGGCACCCATCTTGATGCGCATGTCGAAGTTGAGGCCCCACCCTTGTATATCCTTACCGAGGTACCCTTTTTCGTAACAGACATCAATGGCGTGCTGGAGTCGCTGAACCGCCAGAGGATATTCAGCACGAACGTAGACATAACCAAAGTCACATCCGATTGCATAGGCTGCAATCATCATCCCCTCAATAATGCAGAATGGATCGCCTTCGAGCAGGGACCGGTCCATGAAGGCACCCGGGTCACCTTCGTCAGCATTGCAGATAAGATATTTGTGATCTCCAGGTGAAGCCTTGCAGAATGACCACTTCATACCGGTAGGGAAACCACCGCCCCCACGGCCACGAAGACCTGATTTTTTCACCTCTTCGATAACTTCTTCCGGCTTCATGGTCTTTATGCACTTCTCGATCGCCTTAAAACCGTCTTCATTTTTATAGGCATCAATGCTGTCAGGATCGATCTGTCCGCAACCGGTCATGACAACGCGCATCTGGGCATCAACAAACTGATTATAGTACGGCTTTGCTTTGCGTTTTTCGATAATCGTCTTATTGATGATGTGCTCGTCAATAATCTGTTCGACTTCTTCAGGCTTCACGAAGTCGTAAGTCACGCGCCCCTGCTCAGGTGTAATGACATCAACCAGAACATCGTTGGCACAAAGACCACGACAACCGGTCTTGATGACATCGCAACGTTTTCCGACAACAGCATCCACGCCTTTTTCAGCGAGCAGCTTTTTAAAAGCGGCCTCGACGTCCTTGGCACCCATTGAAATACCGCCAGTTCCCTGGCAGATAAGAATCTGTATTCCTGCGTTTTCGCTCATGACTCAATTGTCCCCTGCTGGATAGTTTCGAGCTACTTCAATGGCCT
>JAQUCU010000048.1 GCA_028686055.1 Desulfuromonadaceae bacterium | reverse complement strand
GCAACTTGCTTAACCCGCGTAACACTTGGTCTGATAAAGCAGCGTACGATGCAGCAGCACAAGAGCTGACAGTTAAGTTTGTAGAGAACTTCAAGAAGTTTGAAGTGGCTGATGCGATTAAAAATGCTGGGCCGCAGTTGTAAGTTTAGCTTGCACTTTTAGTGTTAAAAAGTCCGCCTTAAAGGCGGATTTTTTATTTTTAAGTACGTAAGCTGCGAAATTACTAAACTCCATATATAGGTGTAATACTTTTTCCTGTATGTACTTTGTACACGGCTCCCTATCTCAAATTAGCTTTGGCAATGATCTGATCAACCTGTTCGAGTGTCAGCTTATTGGAGTTGCTGTCCTTAGAGAAAACCGCATAGAAGCCAATTACCTAAGTATTCGCGTTTATCATCGACTTAAGTCACACGATCTTGTCATAATTTACACCGTTTGATAAACCTTGTGCCGGAAGATCTGGTTGATCGAGTAGATATTATCAGATGGATGCCACTACAGTGATGCTTAGTGTTGTATCCAAATACGTGTATATTTATGGATTTTAAATTTCTTCTTATTTGTTTTTTTATTGTCACGTAGGAAATTATAAAAGCTAAAGTTTTGAGTGATATAGATAGTTTTTTTGCTTGATTGGGCGTTACTTGAGATAGTGATTCACTTTATTGCTCCTTACAATTAGCTACTTAAAGTATCGCAATCAATGCAATAAAATATTAAAATAATGATGTTGTTTTCTTTTATTAATATAATATAAAAATCACATGCTGATTAGAAATGATTGTTTTTTAGATTGTATAAAAATAAAAAAGTATTCGGTTTTAAAATAGAGGTTTTTATGATTTTTAGAGTAAAGAGTTTTTTAAAGAGAAAAATTTATAAAATATATTATATTCGATCCTTAAAGAACATTAAAAAAAATCAGAGTGGCATAAGCAAAAAAAATGTTGATGATATAAAATTTTCAATTGATTTTATGTCAAAAGGGAAAGTGGCAACCGCTCTTGAAATAGAAGGCTGGATGTATAGCCAAGCGAGTTTATTCGAGTTAGTCGTTGAGTTTAATGGTTGTATTGTTAAAAGTTTTCGGCCCGATCTCATGCGGTTAGATGTTTGTTCTGTTTTCTCTGAAATAGATAAGGACGTAAAAACGGGTTTTAAATTACAATTACCTGTCGATGGAAAGTATTTTAATAGCCGTGGCGCAACCAAGGTTGAACTGTTCTATGTTGTTGGTGGTTCAAAAAAAATGCTGGCTAGCAGCTTCGTATTTAATGAGGAAAGTTATGTACAGACGGGGCCTAAAAAAAAAGAAATATTTTACTTTACGGTGGCCAGCAGTAATATCAGTTTAGGCGGATTTGGCGACTTTAAAGAAAAGTTATCGCCTTTTTCTATAGGCTATTGTCAGTTAGGTTTTATGGCGCCTGTTTTATATATGCGTAGCACTTTAGGTGCACAGAGTGATTGGCAGTTTGATTCGGACTTCGATGCTACAACTAAGCAAATCAATAATAAGCTGGTGGTTGCTGATAGTCTTATCGATATTTTAAATTATTCAAAAAAATTCAAAATCCCTTGCCTAATAGGATTGAATGGTGGGATTTGGAGTGATGCAGCCGGTTCTTGCCCAGAATGGGATCTCACAGATCATTTGGAAGAAGATATTGATAACTGTCAATGGAATCAGCGCGATGAAGTTATGCCTGATGATTATTTAAAGCATTTAACTGGTGCTGAGAGTGCTCCTGAACTATCCCGCGCCCTGACATTGAACCATTACAATAAAACAGTACGAGCTTATAAAAAGCGTAATCTGCAGCAGGCAGGGAAAGTTATTGCTGAGTTTGCACGTGAGAATCCAGAGCTATACATTGGTACAAATTTAGATCCTGACTGCTATCAAAATCCTTTTTTTGAGGGCGAACAGTGGTATGATTTTAATCCGGCATCATTACAGCAGTTTAGAGACTGGCTAGCAGCGAGTGGCGTATATGCTAACGAACTTAGAAATACGATCAAGCATATACCATACAGTTTAGATAGTTTAAATGCGTACCTAGGAACTACCTTTACTTGTTGGGATAATGTTGAACCGCCTCGAGATAGAATATGTAAACTTTGGAATACAGAAGATAAATTCCTTAGTCTATGGGAGAAATTTAGGCGACATCTGGTGCAGAGGCATTACTCTGACTTAGCAAGCTGGTTATCAGACGTTGGTATTAGCCGTAATGTTATTTATTCATCACAAGGCTTTACAGCACCACAGTTTAGCTTCGAACCATTTGCACTCTCACTTAATAGCCCTGTTAAAAATTATGATTCTGGTGGAATGTCCTTAGAAGGTAGTAAACCAGATCGGGGACATATAGGTGCAATCCTTTACGGCGAAAGTGCTCGTAATAACATACGTACTGAAAATAGATTATCTTTTTTTGAAAATATCCTAAAGCTTGATTCTGACTGGGCTGTAGTGGAGTTTAATCCTGCTGATTTACGTGATCCACCAAAAGTTTTACCTGACTATGGCTTTGCGTGGGAGTGTTTGCGAGAGATATTTAACCACCAAGCACGTCTGGTCAACTTGATGGCATGGAATGGCTCCACTGCTCATGATATTGATAAAGATCATTTTAATGCGCACATGGCTTTGCGAGACACTCCGTTAGAGCAGGCTGTCATTGATTTTATGCTGGTTCACAGTGATGTGCCGCGAGGCAGTGTGTGTTACAGCTTTGGTTCTAATAAATTCGCAAGTACAGATAACTGGACGAGTAGAGATACTGAGTTAACAGCAACAGCTCAAGGCTTAAAAGTAAAGGTTGAGGGTGCAGAAAGCTTCACTTTATATGCACCGCAGATTAGTTTATATCGTGGTAAAAAAAGACTTCTGATAGAAATACTAGGAACAGTTGAAGGTGTGCTCACTTTAAGCGCAGCAGTAAATAGCCAGAGCATTGTTTTACAAGAAGTTAAAAATACACATCGAGCAGAAATGTCCATTTATGAATATGATATTCTTTCTGATGTTTCTGATACAGCCAATACTTTCACGCTAGAGTTTCGTTTTTCTCGTTTATTGGCTAAAGAGTTATTGATTAATAGGATTGTATTTTTAAAATAAATAGTATGCGCAGTGCTATAGTTTATGGTTTATGGTTTTTTTAATTAGGTTTTTAAAGTGTATATTAAATTTAGAATTGATTAGCCGGTAATTCTAAATTTATTAATAAATAGTTTCGTTGATAGGAGCAGAGTACAGGCTAAAGCTATAAGCTGTATGTAGACTCCACCTAAAAAAAGCACCGAATGCTTTGCTGCTTCAATATAACCATCACCAAAAACAGAAGAAGCTATAGAATAGCCTACTGTAAGGCCGCCAATGGTAAATAAATATATATAAGAAGTAAGCTCTAGCGAGAGAGTTTTATATGCGAAAAGTAAAATAAACCCAGTGATAATAGAAGTAATAAAAAAAATAAATATAATGGTAAAAAATAAAGATGAATTTATTTTATTAATTATATTACTAAATGAAATGCTTATGACGTATTCGATTTTTTTGAGGGCATTAGTATCACCTGGAATAATCACTCCTAAGTAGTGAGGGTAAAAAAACTTCATCTCATCGGTGAACTTAATTATGGGCATGAAAAATGTAGGCGGATCTTGAATAAATAGTTTAAGTAGTCTCCCTCGGCTTATTTTTTGAATTTCAGGGCAGTTATTTAAAGCATTTTGTTCTGCTTGATACCAACTTATCCCAATGTCCGCATTACAGCGCGTCGGTAAATTTAAAGCTTTTAATGCTTCATATTTATCTGTTGCCTCAGGAAGAATAGCATGAAAAAAAGTATTTATTTTGTTGGCAGAATTGATAGATGTGTTGTTGTTAAAGTTATGCTTATTGATTGTTTGAAAAGTGGCTATACTTGTTAAGCTCAAACATAAAAAAATAAAAATAGGTTTTCTAAGTAATGGGTTTTGATAAAAAATCCAAGAAGCAACGCATATTAATAATAATGTTAAGTAAGACCATTGCTGCTTGCTTAATCCCAACCACAGGATGGCGATAATAAGTATTGCTATCTGCAATTTTGAGGGATGAGCATTTTTTTCATAAATTAAGTTATAGGTGCATATCACGATTAATGTAAAGGCCGAAATAACGGAAAATTCTCCATACAAGGTGTTAGCATAAGCAAGATATATTCCTTCAGTTAAAATACTGAATAAAATAATACTCGGCACTAGCTTCGACTTACTTATTGAAATAGAAAGAAATGATAAGCTCAATAAAAATAATATTTTTATTGAGCTTAAGTTAATAAAGCTTACAATGTCACCGGTAGACAAAAAGCGTGTAAGAATGTAAGATGAAAAATTATCAGAGGAATTTATACAGCCATCTCTTGATATATCTCCATCGTATAGCAACTGAGAACTAGGCGCGATTGGATGACCCGCTTCTTTAGGGTGTCCAGGAATATAAGACCACAGGCCGATACATGATGAATGCCTAATAAAATCGTAGTTGTTAGCGTACCCTATAAATCCAGGTTTATATAAGAAAAACATACAATAAATTGCAGTAAAGGCTAAAAAGCAGCTAGCAATAATGTTTTTATTTTTTAGGCGAAATAGCATTTAAATAAACTCCTAGCTAAAGCTAGCTGTATTTTATAAAATCTTTTCTAGATTTTATAATGAAACCTTCATCTACTATATTTAGCATTTCAGTATCACCGCTTGAGTCACCATATGCATAAGTAACAGAAGGTTTTCTACCTTCTGCTTTTATCCAAGCTTTTATTCTTTCAGCTTTTTCTTTACCGTAGCAATTTAAACCTTTTATATGCCCATCAACTCTTTTCGATTTTACATATAACTGTGATGAAATTACATGGGATATATTTAAGCGTTCCCCAACAAATTTAAGCCAGATATCAAATGAAGCACTGACTAACACGCAATCGTGCCCTTGTTCTTGATGCCACCTGAGTCGCTGAATACCTTCTGATCGCCACATAGCTGGGATAGCCTCTGTACTGAAGCGCTCACCTAAAGAAAATAACTCATTAATAGAGTATCCAGAGAGATAGCGCTTTAGCACAGTTTCTTTAGCAATATCATTACGTACGAGCTTAAGAAAATAACCAACCAGCACAGGGCTTACCAGAAGTAAATTCCAATAGTACTTTGGCTTGCCTACAACAAACTTGAGAAATGGCATTAATGTATCGCGGGTAGTTAGCGTTCCATCAAAGTCAAAAAACGCTATAGGTGTGTTATTCATGTTTGCACTTGATGTAGGAACACCACTCATAACGATAGTCGCTTAAAAATAGCCTCAGGTATGTGCTTAATAATCTGCATAACGATGTACCAAAACCAAGGCAAATAAACTTCACCTTTACCTTTTTGCATGGCATTGACGATGCCTTTAGCAACCATTTCTGGTTTGGCCCAGAGCGGCCCAGATTTATCAAAGCTAGCAGTCATTGGTGAATCGACAAATCCAGGTTTAATCGTAACAACGGATACACCTTTGCTTGCTAGGCGGTTACGCAAGCCCTGCATAAACAAACTGACCATGCCTTTAGCTGCGCCATAGACATAATTGCTCTGTCGTCCACGATCGCCAGCAACAGAACTTATTGCTGCAATGACCCCCTTGCCTTGTGCTTCGAATTGATTAGCAAGTAACGACAGTAAGCTCACCACACTGAGCGCATTGGTTTCAATCTCTTGTAATGTCAGCGTCACATCAGCTTCGCAAGCTTTTTGATCAGGTAAAGTACCATGAGCAATAAGTGCGGCATCAAGACCACCGAGAGCCTCGTTGGCTTGCTCAATAAGAGCGAGATGCTGATGTGTATCGGTTAAGTCAGCGCTGACACCTGCAATCGTCTGATCACTTCCCGCCCTTACTTTTAGATCAGCAAGAATTCTGTTGAGCTTGTCAGGGTTGCGCCCAATACAATAAATAGAAGCGCCATTTTGTACCAGTTGTCGTGCAGTCTGCTCAGCAATAGCTGAGGTTACACCAAATATTACAACACGATTTAAACTATTCATAAGGTTACACGCCGCCAAAAATGTGATGAAAAAGCAGGATCAATAAAATCTGAAAAACGTTCCCAGTTTGGAAAACCAGACTGAAATAAAGAGGCTGGCATACGAGCATCTTTAGCTGGATAGAGCGCACCACCTGCTTCACTAACGATGGCATCTAATCGATGGAATAATTGTAGGGTTTTATTTCCCAAATTAGGGAAATCAAGCGCAAGTGTTGTTCCGGGTCTTGCGAAAGAAAGTAAGCCAACAGATTCTTGTGTACCAAATGTTTTTAATACGGCAAGGAAAGAACCTTGCCCACTCTGAGCAATAGCATCAAGTAATTGAGCAGTTGCTTCAGACGCTACTTCTGGTGGCAGCACACACTGATACTGATAAAAACCTTTATGGCCGTAGATCCGGTTCCAGTCTTGGATAGCATCCAGCGGGTAAAAATAAGGCGCGTAGTGGCACAAACTTCCCTGTGGCTTTAGCGGTTGGCGGTAATATAAAGCGTTAAAGCTACGCAAACTTAAGCGATTAACCAGAGAAATAGGTGGATCAAAAGGAACACGTTTGCTGCGGGCTTTATAGCTAGGAAGATGGGTTTGGTTGGCAGCATGCTTTCCAGTAAAGAGAATCCCCCGGCCTTGAGAGTTACCGCTGGCAAGACAGTCAATCCAAGCAACAGTGTAAGGCCAGTGCTGTTCGGCCTCTTTATTAAGCTGCCAAAAGTGCTCAAGATTGCTGAAACGCTGTGCTTCAACCCACATCCATGGATTGTTGACGGGCATTAACTGAATCTCAACCCAGCTTAGCAGACCGGTTAAGCCCAACCCTGCAATTGTAGCGCGAAACATCTCGGCATTCTGATCAGGGCGGCACAGTAACACTTCTCCTGTCGAGCGGATAAGCTCAAAGGCTCGAACGTGATTGCCAAAACTACCGTGTGCATGGTGATTTTTACCATGCACATCATTGGCAAGCGCTCCGCCTATAGTGGCGTACTGAGTGCCTGGAGTGCTCGCTAAAAACCAGCCATGGGGTACTACTAACTGCAGAATACTTTGCAGTGTCACACCGCTTTCACAGCGGAGTACGCCGCTTGTTCGATCAAATGAGATAAACCTATCCAGCGCACAGGTATGCAACAATGTCCCCCTATCATTAAGACAGACATCACCGTAACTGCGTCCATTGCCATAGGCTAATAAAGGGTGCGGAGCATGCGCCAGGCCAGGAATAGCATGCTCAGTTAGAGTGTAAATTTTATCGGGTGAACACTGAGGTAATCGATTCCACGACAGCAGCTGACTCATACTGCTTCCCCTTTACGACTTTTATACAATGCTAGCAAGCCAATCAACACAGCAAACCAAAGCGTTGCTAAGCGTATAAATACAGTAGCTGCAATAGCGGCTGGCATAGCCATACCTTTTAATACCAATAATGAAATCATAATCGCTTCGGCTCCACCCAATCCACCAGGCAAAAAGCTCAACGCACCCGCTAGCATTGAGATTGCATAGACAAATATAGCAAACGAGAAACTAATATCTGCACCAAGCCACTCCAACACCAAATAAAAAGCAACGGCTTCTGCTCCCCACGACACGATGCTTATGAGTGTAGCGAGTAATAATAGTCTTGGCGTATGGCAGCGACGCGCCTCCCTCAGTAGGTGAACAAGCTGAGTTAAGAGTTTGCATAGTTTTCCAGTGCGGGCATGAGCCCACTGATGAGCGTAATTCAGTACAGTGCGACTGGAAATACATGCAAGTACAATGGCTATGCCCAGCACACCAACAAACACCATGCCCCGAGCTTGTGGGTACTCACTCAGCCCAACTAAGGTAAGTAGTACAATAGCAACGAGATCAGATAGTCGCTCACTGATTAAAGCAGCAAAAGTAGCAGGGAATGGCACGTTACGTTGCTTTAGCAGTACGCCTCTAAAAGCTTCACCTGCTTTTCCTGGCGTCGTCGTGAGAGCAAAACCACTCAAATAAATACGTAGACTAGGCAGCCAAGCTATACGATGACCTAACTTGCTAAGATAAATCTGCCAGCGGATAAAGCGCAATCCGTAATTAACTAAAGAAAGTAATAAAGCAATCAATGTACCTAGCAGACCAATATGTACAAAGGCATCGATTACGTCTTGCCATCCACCCCATAGAGAAAAAGCTAAGTACCCGCCAGCCGCTGTAACAATAGATAAAATAAGTGCTTTTAATCGCCAGCCATCAAGCTGTGCAATAGTGCTACTCACGATAAGACCCACAACGTGGTTACAATCCAAGCAGATACGGTCAGCAATAGATGCCAGTCAGTTAATAGATCTTTTGCTGTGTCATTACCCTTTGCCTTGTGATGCATTAAAAATAAATATCTGAAAATTCCGTAAATGACAAAAGGTAAGGTGTAAATTAAGTTATCAGTACCGTGCAGTGCAATAGTTTGTGGCGATACTGTGTAGAGTCCGAAACTGAGAACTGTGCAGGCTGCCGTAATGGAAATAAACTGTTCCAGTATAGCGGGGCTGTAATCATCTAGAACTTTTCTGGTTAGATTAGAATTATCGCCAGCGCTTTCTAGCATCAGCAGTTCTGCTCGGCGTTTTGAGAAACCAAGAAATAATGTCACCATCAAGCCACAAAGAAGTAACCAAGCTGATGGAGCAATACCTAATCCCACCGTTCCTGCTAATATTCGCAGCATAAATCCTGCTGAGATAATAAACACATCGAGAATAACGACATGCTTTAGGCGCCATGAATACAGAATATTCATAATAAAGTAGATCGATACAAACAAAGTAACCCAAAGGCTCACAGCTAAAGAGAGCAGAATTGATGCCGTAAGCATCCCTATCAGTAAAATTCTGGCCAGTGATAGCGAGACTTGGCCGCTTGGCAAAGGACGGCGGCACTTAACAGGGTGCTCTCTATCGGCATCAACATCCATGATGTCATTTAATACATAAACAGCACTTGCCATACAGCTGAAAGCAAAAAAAGCCAGAGTGGCTTCAGCCAGTGTCTGGGTTGACCAGTGGTGAGCAAAGAGAGGGCCCAGTAGTACAAATCCATTTTTTATATAGTGATGAGGACGTAGGAGTTTGATAACTGAGTGCATATCTGGCTATCCATAACTCAAAATGGGGATCATAAAAGCTAATCCCCTAAACTGAGAGAGTGAGAGGTAAATTACAGGATGATGACTTAAGGTCAGTGGTAAATACAGCACAAAAAATGTGCTTAGCGATAGTTCTTCTACTTCAAATAACACACACATGCAGGTGAGTTATTTTCAATAATAAAAATTATAACATATTTTATTAAATAGTGGATACTCAGCCCAAGGCTTGTCTACCTTCTAAGCATTATTCGATCGAGCTTTGTTTTTGTTTAATGTTTTAGGCATTGCATTTACTGCATGATTATCAAAGATAAAGTAAATTAGTGCCATGAGCAGCCATTTTTTTCCAGCAAGCTATGTGCAAGTTCTGGTCCGTTAGAGCCAGCAGGGTAAGGACGCGGACGCTGGTAGTGTTGCTGCCAACCTCTTAGGATAGGGTCGACCCAGTGCCATGCGGCTTCGACTTCATCCCGGCGCATAAACAGTGTAGAGTCGTTTTCAATTACATCCAGTAGCAAACGCTCGTAAGCCTCCCAGCGCCGATTGTCTTGAAAGGCTTTGGCTAGGTTGATCTCCAACTCAACCGGTTCCAAGCGCATACCTTTACCCGGTGTTTTTGCCATTAACTCAATGCTAATTCGTTCTTCTGGTTGCAGACGGATGAGTAAGTGATTGGCTTGGCTGTCACTGAATAAACTGTGCGGCACGGGCTTGAACTGGATAATGATTTCAGATGTTTTTTTCGCCAAACGCTTACCAGTGCGTAAATAGAAAGGTACACCTGTCCAACGCCAATTATCAATTTCGACTTCGACGGCGACAAAGGTTTCAGTGTCGCTGTCACTGTCTACATCTTTTTCGAAATAGTACGCTGGCACACTATGCCCAGCAATATAACCATTACCGTATTGCCCGCGGACGGTTTTGTCTTGAACATCTAGACCGCTAATAGGTCTTAGCGCTTGTAAGATTTTAACTTTTTCATTGCGTACTGAGTCGGCATCAAAGCGTACGGGGGCTTCCATTGCCACTAAACAAAGAAGTTGCAGCAGATGGTTTTGCAACATATCGCGCATGGCACCTGCCTGATCATAATAAGCACCACGATTTTCGACGCCTATGGTTTCGTTAACGCTGATTTGAACATGGTCAATGTGTGCGGCGCGCCAAACCGGCTCAAACAGAGCGTTGGCAAAGCGTAAAGCCATGAGATTCTGTACGGTTTCTTTGCCTAAATAGTGATCGATACGAAACACTTGTTCTTCGCTAAAAGCTTCACCAATTGCCACGTTGATGCTCAGTGCGGATTGCAAAGAGTGGCCAATTGGCTTTTCGATGACAATACGGGTGTTAGAACCGGCCAAACCATTCCGTGCTAGGTTCGCCGCGATACTTTCAAATAAATGCGGTGCTGTGGCTAAGTAATAAATACAGCCATTCTGTGGATTAGATTTTAAAATATTGGTTAGCCGACTAAAGTCTGCGGTTTGTGATGCGTCCATTGATAGATAATCAAGACGCTCACTAAAATTAAGCCACGTGCTGTCGAGAAAGTCTTTCTTCTCAATTTTTGCACGACAATGACGCTCTGCCAATTCAATATAGCGTTCGCGGGGTAAGAGCTTACGAGAAATACCAATGATACGCATTGTGCTAGGCAAACGGTTTTCTCGATGCAGGTGGTACAGTGCGGGCAGCAGCTTATGCAAGGCCAAATCACCAGTGCCACCAAACACTAACATGTCACAAGGCATGCTCAAAATTGCTCTCCTATGGGGAAAAACGTGCGAATAAATAGCTGTTGTAGTATAACTACAAAATCGCTACATAACTGTGGCACAGGCTAATGAGTTTAACATTGTGAATTTGTTACAGCATATTGTTCAATCCCTCGAGTTATTGCGCAAATCAGAAGTTAAAGTGGCGCAGTATGTTTTATCCGATCCTGCCGGAGTGATGCATAGCTCAATGTCCGACTTGGCGGCTGCTGTTGGTGTGAGTGAACCTACAATTGTTCGCTTCTGCAGGGCGGTGGGTTGTCAGGGCTTCCAAGATCTTAAACTCAAGCTTGCACAAAGCCTAGCAGCTGGGGCCAGTTTTGGACAATTTTCAATCAGTGAAGACGATGCCGTAACTGATTATGCATTAAAGATTTTTGATACCACCCTGCACACTCTAATTGAAGTGCGTGAGCATCTAAATATAGATGCCTTAGAACAAGCCATTGCAGTGATGGCCAAGGCTCAACGTGTTGAGTTTTATGGATTCGGTGCATCCGGCGCCGTTGCCGCAGATGCGCAGCATAAATTTTTCCGTTTGTTGCTGACGGCAGCGGCCTACAGTGATCCACATATGCAAGCCATGTCTGCGGTGACATTACAGCCCACTGATGTTGCTATTTGTATTTCGCAATCAGGGCGCTCCAAGGACTTATTGACCACTGCACATTTAGTGCGGGAAACTGGAGCAATCTTAATCACTCTGTGCCCCAGTCAGACGCCTCTAGCGGAGTTGGCGAGTATCCATTTAGCCATTGATGTACAGGAAGATACTGAGATTTATACGCCGTTGACTTCGAGAATTGCCCACTTGGTAGTGATCGATGTGCTAGCGATGGGTGTGGCAATGGCACGAGGCCCTTCATTAGTGAATCATCTGAAAAGTGTTAAGCGCAGTTTGCGTAGTTTGCGGTTATCACCCAAAATAACCAAACTTTCTGAAAACTAGCAGTGCAAAATCTACAAGAGATTTTCTACCTAATTTTCTATTAAAAGAATACTGTGTAGATTAATTCCATCTATGGAGGATAGGCAATAATATGCTAAACGAAAAACATGGAAAATATTTTATTTTTAATAAGATTTTTGTTGTGGTTATTTTTCTTTTTTCTTTGTTTTATTTTTTGACAACTGTTTTAGGTACATATAATAATTATTCTGCAGTGCCTTTTTGGGATATGTGGAATGGCTATTTAGATTTTTATTTTAGAACAGCTAGTGAAGGGTGGAAGCCTTGGTGGGAATTGCATAATGAGCATAGATTAGTTTTAGCAAAGGTTTTTTTTTGGATTGATCTCGAATATTTTAAGGGTTCAATGGTACTTTTGTTTACATTAAATTTAGTATTTAGTGCTTTAGCATGCCTTACCTTTATTGTTACTTTAAATGGATTGGTGAGTACCCATATAAACAAGCTTCTATACTATGCTTTATCAGGTGTTTTGATCATTTTATGTTTTTCTTGGTTACAGCAAGAAAATTACACCTGGGCATTCCAAAGCCAGTTTCATATGGCTTATCTTTTACCGCTTTGGGCAGTACTGACGCTGGTAAAGTCAAAAGTTGAAAACTCCGTGTTTTTGTTCTTCTTAGCTTGTATCCTTGGAATATTTTCAACTGTTACCATGGCAAATGGCTTATTGGCCTTACCAGTAATGATCAGCTTAGCTATATTCGATCGTATGCACTGGCGATATGTTTTTGCATTATTTGTAATTATGTTTTGTATGTATTTTATGTATTTTATAGATTATACAAAACCAGTAGGACATCCTTCTTTATTTGCAAATCTAATTGATAATCCAAAAGGTGTTATTAGATATTTTCTTTTATATCTCAGTGGGCCATTTTATGGGCTTTATTCACTTAGCCCCAAATTGTCAATGGCTATGGGTGGACTATTTATAGTTGGATGTCTGTGGGTTTTTAAATATACTCTATGTTCAAAATTAAACAGTGATGGGGAATATTTAAAGCTGTCAGGCTTGCTTGCATTTCTTGTTTTTATCGGTGGCACAGCATTGCTAACCTCATTAGGTAGGGCGGGGTATAGCCCTAATATACCAAGTCGCTATATGACTCCTGCAATTCTAAGCTGGTGTTGTTTGTTAGTTATATTCGTGGCAATATATTATGAAAGAATTAAGGATGTTTTTATTTCATATGTGGCACTTGTTTTTTTCCCCTTGATCCTGCTACCTATACAGGGAAAATCATTAGCTACACCCGAACATTTACATGTGCACAAAATGGCCGCCGTTGCTGCAGCGTTAGGTATACATGATAATAAAATTATTGATCGTGTCTACTTTGACGTGGATAGACTTTTTAGAATCATTGAGCCTGCTAGAAATAAAAATATATCTATATTTAATGAAAAGTATATTAAAGATATATATTATTTTGGTGATAAATTTAATCTGAAACCAAGCAGTAAATGTAATATGTATTTAGATAAAGTTGAAGAGGTTATAGGCTCTTCTGAGTACTCGCGTATACAGGGTTGGGCTTTCGATAAAAATATTCAAAAAAGTCCTGATTATATTGTTTTTGTTGATAGTAATAGTTACGTTGTCGGCTTTGCACTAACGGGAAGTACGCGAAATGATGTTGCTAAAGCTATTGATCCATTAGCATTGAAATCTGGGTTCTTAGGCTATGTGCTAAGTGATACTAAAATGGATAGCGATACTCATATTTATGGTGTTTCAGATGAGTTTGTTTGTGAGTATTAATTTCATGCTATTTTGATAACTTATTCGTAAGCGTAACACCAACCACGCTTAGCACAACTGAGATCAGCAGTTAGAGCGATCCGATGGTTAGCTAAGATTAATGTTCCAGGGTAAAAGTGGGCGGTTGCACTAAGAGTCTGCAACCGCCTATCCTTACCCTCATATCAAGAATCCCTTCATATGAGGGTAAGTCTAATAAGGCAACAAAATCTATAACAATTTCATATTTCTCATAGGATACTATAAAGCAAATACTATGAAAAACCTTCCTTTAAATCATCAAAACAAATACCGTCCAGATATTGATGGGCTTAGAGCTATAGCAGTTCTATCGGTTGTAATTTTTCATGCATTTCCGAATTTATTAATCGGTGGATTCATCGGCGTAGATGTTTTCTTTGTTATATCTGGCTACCTTATATCAAATATTATTTTTGAAAATCTAAATAAAAAAAAACTCAGCTTCTTACAATTCTACTCTCGTCGCATTAAAAGAATTTTTCCAGCAGTTACCTTAGTATTAATTATTAGCTATGTGATTGGCTGGTTTATTTTACTTCCTCAGGATTATGAGCAGCTTGGCAAAAATATTGCAGCAGGCGCAGGTTTTATTTCAAACATAGCTTTTTTAAATGAAGTAGATTACTTTGATGCGTCGGCAGAGATAAAACCTCTACTCCACCTTTGGAGCTTAGGTATAGAAGAACAGTTTTATATATTATGGCCTCTATTACTTTGGTTCATCTGGGGAAGAAAATATACAATACTGCCAACAATTCTCATACTGATAATTGCATCCTTTTACTTAAACACTAAAGGAGTCAAAGAAAATATAACAACAACATTCTATTCACCGCACACTCGTTTCTGGGAAATATTATGCGGCGGACTACTTGCATGGATTAGTTTCTCAAAGAAAACCTATATACACAAGCTCACCAATATTAAAAAAATAAATTTAATTTTAAGTAAAAATAAATTACTTATAAATAATACACTTTCAGCTATAGGATTAATATTATTGGCTTATGGTTTTTTAAATATCAATAAAAATCTTAGCTTTCCCGGCTTATGGGCCGTTATTCCTGTTACAGCTAGCATACTATTAATATACTCAGGGCCAAACACATGGGTAAACAAAAAAATCCTATCAAACAATTTAGCTGTCTGGCTTGGTCTTATAAGCTTCCCTCTTTATTTATGGCATTGGCCTCTTCTAACATTTGCCAGAATTATTGAAAGCAGCACTCCAAGTTATAAAATTCGAATATTTATTATAATGTTATCTATACTGCTAGCTTGGATTACCTATAAATATTTAGAACTGCCGATTCGCTTTGGAAAGAAAAACAAGATCACAACAGCTCAACTATCTGTAGCAATGCTGATTATTGGTTGCATTGGCTTAGCAACATATAAATACGAAGGGCTTTCGTTTAGATTTCCAAAAATAGTACAAAATCTTATAGATTTTAGATTTGATTACAGAAAAGCTTACCGTTCAGGTACCTGTTTCCTAGATCCAGAGCAAGATCATACAAGTTTTAAAACATGTGACTCAATTAAATCAAATGAGCGGCAAACAATTTTACTGTGGGGCGACTCTCACGCAGCACACTTATACCCAGGCTATAAAGCATCTTATGGAAAAACGCATAATATCATACAAAGGACTACGTCTGGATGCCCACCAATTTTAGACTTTACTGTTGACTCCAGACCATACTGTAAGGCAATCAATGAAAGCATTCTTAATTCTCTAAATAATAACGCACCAGACAAGGTTGTGTTAGCAGCTATATGGACAGATTACAGCTTAGATAAATTAGATAAAACCATCAGCAGAATTAAAGAGCGAGGTATAAATAACATTCAACTGATTGGCCCTGTTCCTCATTGGAATGATGGCCTTCCAAAACAACTGTATATGTATTTTAATAAAAATATTCCACACTCTGTGCCGTATAGAATGAGCTACGGACTAAATAACAATTTTTTTGAAACTGATAAAATTTTAAAAATAAAATCTCAATCATTAAAAATCACATACATATCCGCAAAAGATATTCTTTGCAATGACGATGGTTGCATTACTCGTATCGGTAACTTACAAGAAGACTTAACAGCATGGGATTATGGCCACTTAACAGTAAAAGGCTCTGAACTTCTTGTTTCTAAATTCCCGAAGGATGAGTAATCGTAGCAGCAACTATCCCACCGCCACACTAGTTGTCCGCTTGATTAATCTTAATTGAACAGAAAAAACGGAGTGTAGCAATGGCCTCTTACAGCGCAGACTTTATAGAGCTTGGCGGCCAATTCTGAGTGCAACACCTAGCCACTAACCGGTAAGGAGTTGTCATGAACTATACAAAACTCAGTATTGAAGAGCGCGCCACACTGCAAATTGGCTTAAGTCACAGCCTTAGTTTGCGTGCCATCGCACGATTGATAAGGCGCTCTCCATCAACAACTAGCAGAGAAATAAAGCGTAATAGCAATTCTGCTGGGCAGTATATTGCTCCTCAAGCACAGCAATCGCGGTGCAGAAATCGTTTGTTGTGTCGACCAAAGAAGAAGCTTGCGTTTGATAGTGAGTTGTTTGAGGTTGTTGCTTATATGCTCAAGCATAAGTTTTCTCCTCAACAGATAGCAGGTAAACTGCGCACGATGAACATACCCGGATATGAACGTACTTACGTCTGTCGAGAAACGGTAATCCCCCCATTTATAACAGGGTTCAAAAGTAGATATCAGGCCACTATGGCCAACTTTTGTTTAGGGGTAATGCCACCAAGCCCCATATTAGGGCGTTCGTTATTGTAGTGCCAGAGCCATTGAGTCGCATAATCTTGAACAGCAGCAATGCTCTCAAATAAATACTGGGCGAGCCAGTCATAACGAACAGTGCGATTGTAAC
>JAQUCU010000230.1 GCA_028686055.1 Desulfuromonadaceae bacterium | reverse complement strand
AAGTATGATGGGACCTAACCCATACATAACCCGAGACGAAAAAAGCACTTAACCCGTAAGGGCTAAGTGCTTGATTTTGCTGGTGCCGAGACCAGGATTTGAACCAGGGACACACGGATTTTCAGTGCGTGTTTCGCCTCGATAACCACCCTTAACTACCCATAATTTAGTTGACTAATCAAGAACATAACCATAAGGTGAGCCATAACGAAAGATAACCAAAAACACCCATTTTTACCCTAGAAGGTAGCACCCAGGTAGCACCAGATTAGAGGGTAGCAATACGGATTGACAGAAAAACGCTCCTGTGGAGGTAGCACCAAATGGCAAAAAATGAAGTGAACTTCACAAAATCCACTCTCGAACAGGCGCAGGCACCGGCAGGAGCAAAGCGTTTTTATCTGTACGATGAAAAGGAAAGCGGCCTTGTTCTCCAGGTCACTCCAGCGGGGAAGAAGAGCTTCCAGCTCTACAGGAAGCACAACGGCCAGCCAATCCGCGTGACCATTGGCACCTATCCAGAGTTGACCGTTGAGCAGGCTAGGAAGAAGGCCAGGCAGGTTAAAGTTGACCTGAACAACGGTATCAACCCGAACGATGAAGCACGGGCAATTCGCGAAGAGTTGACCTTTTCGGAACTGTTCCACCGATGGCTTGAGCAATTCGCCAAGCCGCACAAACGATCCTGGGCCGATGACCTGCGGCGCTACCAGAATTACATGGAGCAGTCTTTCGGGAGTAAGCGGCTATCCTGGTTCGACGCCGCCCGCGTCCGGGAATGGCACCACAAATTGACCACCAGGGCCAAGCAACGAGGCCCGGCGGCCACTATCACCCCCGGCACAGCGAACCGGGCGCTTGCATTGCTCAAAACCATCTTTTCGCAGGCTGCCCCCGAACTGAACAACCCCTGTCTCAGCGTGAAGATGTTCAAAGAGGTGTCAAGGGAACGCTTTCTTCAGCCCGACGAAATGAAGCGGTTGTTTGATGCACTGGAATGCGAGGAAACCGGCGAAGACTTCCGGGATTACATCTACCTTTCCCTGTTCACGGCAGCGAGACGAAACAATGTGCTGGGGATGCGGTGGAATGATGTAGACCTTGACGCGGCGCTGTGGACCATTCCCGGCGAGACCTCAAAGAATGGCAGCATCATGCGCGTTCCCCTTGCGGATGCGGCGCTTGAAATCCTTCAGCGGCGCAAAGCCTCAGCTACCAGCATTTTCGTGTTTCCATCCAACAGCACCGCCGGCCATTACAACACCCCTACCAAAGCGTGGAAGTCTTTACTCAATCGGGCGGGCTTACACGACCTGCGCTTGCATGACCTGCGGCGTTCCTGTGGTTCTGTCATGGCGAACCAGGGCATCAGCCTTGCCGTTATCGGCGGTGCTCTTGGTCACAAGCACCATTCTTCAACGGCGGTCTATGCACGGTTGCAGGTCTCCACGGTGCGGGATGCGCTGGAACAGGCAACGCGGGCAATGCTTGCAACCAAAGACCGGTCCGAAAAGGTCGTGCCGCTGAAAAAGGTGGGATGATCGGAAAGAAGTGAATTATAGCGAATTATACTGAAGTATTCGGTGGTATACGGCAGTATACGCCAGCGAACGTATACTTTTGAGGAACAAATAATGTCCACGACCGTCAAGTATCATCATGGGAATTTCCCACCGGAAAAGCTGGACTGGCAACAGCTTATCACCCTGATTGGTTCAGCCAATGCAGCCGTTGCTCGGTATGACGGGCTGCTTGCCGCGATCCCCAACGCATCGGTGCTGATGAGTCCACTCACGACTCAAGAGGCTGTCCTTTCCTCCCGGATCGAAGGAACACAGGCCACGATGGGTGAAGTGCTGGAATACGAGGCCAAGGGTGATCCCGGCGATCCGACCACACCGAAAGAGGCGGATATCTGGGAAGTGCTCAACTACAGGAAGGCCATGCGAGCAGCGGAAAGCATGTTGCACGAACTCCCTTTGTCACAGCGGGTTATCCGCGAAGCGCATAAGGTGCTTCTTGCCGGCGTCCGGGGACAGGGCAAGTCGCCTGGTGAATATCGGCGCATCCCCAACTGGATAGGCCCCCATGGCTGCACTATCGAGGAAGCGCGATATGTCCCGATTGGTGCGGATAAATTACCCGAGGCTATGTCTACCTGGGAACGCTATATCCACACACCTGCTCCTGATCGGTTAGTTCAGCTCGGCATCATTCACGCCGAATTTGAAGCATTGCACCCCTTCCTAGATGGAAATGGCCGTTTGGGGCGCATGCTCATTCCGCTGTTCATGAACCAAACCGGCGTTATACAGCGCCCCCTGTTCTACATCAGCGCCTATCTCGAAGCCAACCGCGATACCTATTATGACAAGCTGCTGGCGGTTTCTCGGGATGATGATTGGACCGGCTGGTGCGTCTTTTTCCTCACCGCTGTTCAGCAGCAGGCAGAAGAGAATCTGAAAAAGGCCGGGGCGATCCTCGAGCTGTACAACCAGATGAAGACCCACTTCGTGCATCTGACCCGCTCGCAGTACGCCATTCATGCCCTGGACTGGATATTCGAGCGACCCATTTTCAAGAGTTCCGATTTTATAAACTCTTCATCGATCCCCAAGCCGACGGCACAAAGAATTTTGAACGTGCTGAAAGCCAGCGATCTCTTGAAAACTGTGACGGAAAGCAGCGGTAGCCGGCCGGCCGTATTGGCATACCCCGCATTGCTGAATGTCGCCGAGGGGCGGGCAGCATTTTGAGACTCACGAATGCGACACAAACTTGTTTGTGACTCACGAAACGTGAAATGTGAGCCGCAAATCCATTTGTCGCTATTTTGTGAGCCACAAAATGGATGGTTGGCAAGATGTCCATGAAGAATGACGGTGTCAGCATTGCTTGGAAAGATGCTTTTCCCGGCCTGCAAGAGAACGAAGCCGGCACCTACCTTGCCGGAGCCCGCCACCGGGAAGGGCAGACTCAGCGCCAGCTTGCCGAGAAATGCGGCATTCCGCAGCGGCACATCAGCGAAATGGAGAACGGCAAACGCTCCATCGGCAAAGAGAATGCCCGCCGATTGGCGGCTGCCCTGAACGCTGATTATAGGGCGTTCCTGTAACCAACAACTTCAAGCACGGATAGCCCGGCGCTGATCACGTCGGGCGACAAGGCCTCTTCCCTTGGCGGTTTTCCGTGCTTGTTCCTACAAGGGGATTTCTGAAGGGAGAAGAAATTATGAGTGAATGGGCAAAATATAAAATTGAAAAATTCCATTCAATTCCATATCTGGCAGAAATGTTTGAAACCGACAAGGCGAGCATAATCAAGGCGATCTCACTACACGGTATCATGGTGATGGACAGAGCCACCTATGGCGGTCTAGGAATAGCCACAGCCAACGGGAACCGGTACGGCATCAAACTTGAAGATCACTGCACACCGATAGAAGACGCAAGGTATCATCCCAAAGTCGGCAACGTGACCAATGATTCAAGCGATGAGGAGATAGAAAAGGCGCGGCAGGCTTTTATAGGTATTCCTTTTGTGTGCGAACCTCCTTTCACTGGCTGCGAACTGATCGGCGTAATCAAGGCGTATCATGAAACCTTGGAAAGACGCCTGGAAGAACATGGCTGGAAGGGCATAGCCAAAAAGGAAGAACCTGTCGGGCTGAGTGAGGGCACCGTTGAAGCTGCTAACCAGGATGGAATTATTTACGATATTCCGCAGCATGAGATTGCGAAGAGGTGCGGCGTTGAGCCACGGACTGTTTTAAACTGGATGAAAGCCGGGCTGCTTTTTGAACCCCAAGGGAAAAAAAAGTGTTTCTCCTTGCCCCTTACTAATTCTATTTTGTTTTCAAGATGTCACGAATCCAGGGCCAATTGGTCAGACTGCTGACAGCTGTTTTGTTTGCCGCCATTTCTGCCAACCCAAGTTCTGCCTGGGCAGTTGCGGCATCAAGCGAG
>JAQUCU010000229.1 GCA_028686055.1 Desulfuromonadaceae bacterium | reverse complement strand
TGAATTGTCTGATGGTGAAGGGTAAGAAATCCCTCGCCGAAAAGATCGTTTATGGCGCCTTTGATATCATCAAAGACAAGACCAAACAGGAACCCCTGGAAGTCTTCAAAAACGCCCTCGAAAACGTGCGTCCTATGGTGAAGGTCGTTTCCCGCCGCGTAGGTGGATCAAACTATCAGATCCCCACCGAAGTGACTGAGAAAAATGGCCGTGCCATCGCTTTTAGATGGATCATCGGCACTTCCCGGAACCGGAGTGAAAAGACCATGGTGGAAAAACTCGCCGCGGAACTGATCGCAGCCAACAAAAAAGAAGGCAACTCCGTGAAAAAACGTGAAGATACCCACAAGATGGCCGAAGCCAATAAAGCTTTTGCCCATCTGAGATGGTAGCAAACTAAAATACTTATAGCTAATAAAAGCTGTCAGATCTCTGGCAGCTTTTTGCTTTAAAAGGCTTAGAAAACAAATTTGCATGATGGTTATCCACCGCTTCGTATTCACCAGATCCTTCAATGTTGCTGGAGCAGTGGATTCGCTTTGAACATGTCTTCGACTCGAGCTGACTCGAAATCTCAAGTCAGCTCGAGTCGAAGACATGTTAAACTTAAGTCAAAGTCTCAGGCTGTGAATGGGAAGAGTCCAGGCTGCGATAATTTTTGAGCTTGACAAAATTCATCTTTGCATATCTATTGAAAAAATGCAAATTCACTAATGAGGCATTAATGAAACAGATTTTAGAAGACATACGTAATCTACTGAACGATGAGGCATTCCAGGACGAGCAACATGTTCGATTTTCCCTGGTAGGCAGGATTTGTCAGCATTTGGGCTGGAACATCTGGAACCCCAAAGAGTTTTATACCGAATTCCGTGTGAGAAGGATCCCACTGCAAAATCTGAGCAAGGATGTCACCGGTAAAGTCGATATAGCTTTATTCATTCCAGAAAAGACACCAGAAGGGGCCGAAGTATTTATCGAAGTCAAGACTGCGGGCAGGCTGGATTCTGATCTCGCGGCAGGAGAGATGCAATTGCACCTGTATAATGCCTATCACAAATCCGCAATCAGCATCCTGACAGACGGGATCAAATGGAGATTCTATTTACCTTCAGCCGGCGGAGAATTCGAAGATAAGCTCTTTAGTGAGATCAATCTCCTGGAAGATGATCTGGATTGGATAGCACAGAATTTCGAAATGATCCTAAAGAAAGACAACTATCGGAAACAGGCTTTGGATACGGCAGAAAGCATGAGAAAAGAGCTGATCCGGATTAAAATGATCGAAAAAGTAAAGCCGGAAGCGCTTCTGATGCATCAAAGAACAGGTCTCCCAAAGTATTTAGTTGCCCAGCAGATCATCAAAACAAACGATAGGATAGATATCGATATCAACGAGATTGAACGCCTGTGGAATAGAAAAGCACCAGTTTCTCAGCCAAATTACAAGGCAAGTTACAAGCCAACCCCTCCACCTGTAAAACACCGGCCTACAGTATCAGATTCCTCAGATACCACAGTCCGTACTGAAGCGTTGGGTAATTATACGTATAAAAGAGTGCATTACATCATTATCTGTGGGCATGAAAAGATAGATATCTCACACTGGTATGAAGTTAAACGCGAAGTTTATAACTATCTGATCCGTAATAAGCCTGGACTTAATTTGTCAGGTGTGATGAAATACTCAAGAGATCAATCTGAATATGCAAGGTCGGTTGCTTTGGAAAACGGGTATTATACTGAAATCAATTTAGGCAGCTCAGAAATTGTAAGACAATCCCGTAAAGCTATTGAAGCTGCTGGCTATGATCCTAAGAGTGACCTGATAATCGCATTTTCAGATGCTCACTGAAAAAAGAGAATCACAGCTCCACCGTTTTGAGACTAATCAGGCTTATGGAGCCCAGTTAGACGCCCTCTTAATTTCACAATTTTATGCGTATCGAGACTCTGCATTAGACAAGACGGTCATAGACGAAAATAATAGATCTATAGAGTTTCAGCTTGCCTCCTTGGGTTTTTATGATTTAAAGAAGAATTGCCCAACTTATGCGGGCTTGATAGCTTTTGGTGCCAATCCCCGCTTATATCTACCGGGAAATTACGTGCAGTATCTCAGGTTTTCGGGCTCAGGTATGGATGAAAAACCCATAGACCAAAAGGAAGTATCTGGAGATTTATTGTTTGTGCTCCGAGAATTGGATATCCTGATCTCTGCCAGCATTACTACCAGCCTCATCAATATCACTCCGATGCAGGAAAAGCAAGTATATGACTATCCAATAGTTGCGATCAGAGAGCTCATCTACAATGCCGTAATGCATCGGGATTATGAGTCTAACGCCCCTATCAGATTCTACTGGTTTTCAGATCGGATAGAAATCCAGAATCCCGGGGGTTTGTATGGGAACGTAGAGCTTGGATCATTGGGGACAATAAATGATTATAGGAATCCTACCATTGCAGACGTCATGAAGACCCTGGGCTATGTGAATAAGTTTGGTTATGGCATTCAGCGGGCCAAAGCAGAACTCAGTAAAAATGAGAATCCTCCTGCTGAGTTTTCCACCCCATCAGGCAATAAGGTGTTTAAGGTCGTAATTAAAAAAAGGGCTTTATGAAAGACATAGCCCTTTTTAACCATAATATGGATCTTTCAGCGCAATCTACACCCTCTTCCTAAAGCTAATCACACTGAGTCCAAAGATCAACACGCCACTGCCGCCCAGGATCCAGAACTCTCTCATGAGCTGAGCGAGGCCGCTGCCTTTGATCACTATCTCTCTGAGCACCGTCATGTAGTGGCTCAAGGAGTTGAAAAAGCTGATCCAGCGGATGCCCCGGGGCATATTCTGCACAGGCACAAAGAAGCCGGAAAGCAGGATGATGATCACCATGGTAAACCAGGAGAAAAACATCGCCTGCTGCTGGGAATCCACTTTGGTGGAGATCAGGATGCCCAGGCCCAGGGTGGTGAAAAGGTAGATCACGGAAAACAGCAAAAGCAATCCATAGCTGCCGGCCAGTTCTATGCGGAAGATGAGCCCTCCCAACAGGATGGCTACTTGCAATTGCACGAGGGTGATGATCAGATAGGGGATCAGTTTGCCCGCCATCAATTCAGATTTCTTCACCGGAGTAACCAAAAGCTGTTCCAGGGTACCGAGCTCCTTTTCTTTGACCAGACTGATGGCCGAGAGCATCATGGAGGTAACCGTGACCAGGATGGCGATGATGCCGGGGATGGTATTCAGGCTGCCTTTGAGGTCCGGGTTGAAGCTCATGCTGGAGATGAGTTCCACCTGGGTATTCAGCCGGGGCATAGGCGAGCGGCGCATGGTTTCTTGCATTCTTTTGCGGTGGAAATCTCCCACCACACCGGAGACGTAGCTATTGGCCACCGAGGCGGTATTGCCGTCGATGCCATCTACTATCACCTGCACATTGCTCTGCCGGCCCTGCTGATAATCCTCCCCAAAACCGGGCGGGAATACTATCACCACGCTGGCCTTCCAGGCAGAGATCAATTCCTGAGGATTGGCGGCTGTGTCCACTGGAACTATCCGAAAGCGGTCTGTGGAATCAAAGCTCTGGATCAGAGCCCGGCTGATGGAACTGCGATCGTAATCCAGAAAGCTCAGGTTCAGGTTCTTCACCTCATTGGTCACGGCAAAACCCATCACCAAAAGCTGCACCGCCGGCAGGGCAAAAAGTACGATCAGCATCTCCCGGCTGCGCATGATCTGCTTGAATTCCTTCTTGATGAAGCTGCCTATCACTTTCAGCGAGATCATGATAACCTCAGCTTGAAGCGTCGGGACGCTATCACCAGCATCGTCACACTCATGATGAGCAGGCTGAGGCCGGATTGGTACAGATGCCGTACGTTATTGCCTTTCAGCATGATCCCGCGGATGATCTGCAGATAGTAACGGGCGGGAATGATGTAGGTAATCTTCTGCA
>JAQUCU010000047.1 GCA_028686055.1 Desulfuromonadaceae bacterium | reverse complement strand
TTGTTATTTCAGCACCGGCCACCAATGAAGATATTACTATTGTCATGGGAGTTAACGACCATCTCTATGACCCCCAAAAGCATGTAATTATTTCCAATGCTTCGTGTACAACCAACTGCCTTGCCCCGGTTGCAAAAGTTCTGCATGAGGCCTTCGGTATCGAGAAAGGGCTGGTAACTACGGTTCATTCCTATACCAACGACCAGAACATCCTGGATCTGCCTCACAAGGATCTGCGCCGCGCCAGAGCCGCTGCATTGTCAATAATCCCGACTACCACCGGAGCCGCAAAGGCTGTTTCTCTCGTATTGCCGGAACTGAAAGGCAGGTTGGACGGCATGGCTATCCGTGTTCCGACTCCGAATGTATCGGTTGTTGACCTGGTCGTGTCTTTGACTAAAAAGACTGATGTCGCCAGTGTGAACACCGCTCTTAAGGTCGCGGCAGAGGGGGCACTCAGGGGAATTCTGGGCTTCGAGGAGTCACCGCTTGTTTCAATCGATTTCAACGGCAACCCCCTCTCATCAATAGTTGATTCATCCTGCACAAAAGTAATCGGCGACACAATGGTAAAGGTGCTCTCTTGGTACGATAATGAGTGCGGATTCTCGAACCGGGTAGTCGATCTCTTCCGCCTGATTGCGTCCAAAAAATAATACCGGAACAGTATATATAGAAGGAGAGGGGGATTTTTTCCCCTCTTTTTTTGCCACTCATGCAAAATCTTACCACACAGGAGGTGAACTATGTCGATTCGTTACATCGATGAAATTAAGGATCTGAAGGGGAAAAAAGTTTTCATTCGCGTCGATTTTAATGTTCCTCAGGATGAAAATGGGGCTATTACCGAAGATACCCGCATCGTCGGAGCATTACCGACTATAAAGTACGTTCTGGAACAGGGTGCCAAAGTGGTTCTGGCCTCACATCTGGGTCGCCCGAAGGGTGAGAAAAAAATGAAATACAGTATGGCTCCTGCCACTGCACGTCTTGCCGAGTTGCTTGGCAGGTCAGTTGTTCAGGCCCCCGACTGTTTCGGGCCGGAAGTGGATATACTAGTAAATGCCATGAAACCTGGTGAAGCGGTTATGTTGGAAAATGTCCGTTTTTACCCCGGTGAGGAAAAGAATGACCCTGCATTTGCTGAGAAACTGGCCAATGGTTGTGAAATTTACGTCAATGATGCTTTTGCCGTGTCACATCGCGCCCATGCATCGGTTGAGGCTATTACAAGGCTTATACCTGTTATAGCGGCCGGATTTCTGATGAGAAATGAAATGACTTTTTTTGACAAAGCGATGCAGAATCCTGTCCGGCCACTGGTCGCTATACTTGGCGGTGCCAAAGTTTCAGGTAAGCTGGAAGTCCTTGAAAAACTCATCAACAAGGTTGACAAGGTTGTTATCGGCGGCGGAATGGCATTTACATTTCTTAAGGCCATGGGGTACAACGTCGGCAAGTCGCTGGTAGAAGACGAGTTGATCCCAACGGCGCGAACCATCATGGAAACGGCACGTACAAAAGGGGTCATGTTCTACCTGCCGGTCGATTGTGTCGTTGCAAATGCCTTTGAGGCCAATGCGACCAACTTTATCACTACCACCCAGGAAATACCGGCAGGGTGGATGGCCCTTGATATCGGGCCGGCAACCACAACCCTGTTTGCAGAAACTCTGCGTGACGCCAAAACCGTCATATGGAACGGCCCGATGGGCGTTTTTGAAATGGATGCTTTCTGCAGGGGAACATTTGCAATGGCAGAGGCTGTTGCCAACTGCTTTGCAACAACCATTATCGGCGGCGGCGATACTGATTCAGCCGTGCGCAAGGCCGGAGTGGAAAACCGGGTCAGCTATATTTCGACCGGTGGAGGTGCCTTCTTGGAACTGCTTGAGGGTAAAACGCTGCCTGGCGTCAACGCGCTTGAAGTGATATTAAAATAAAAAAGGGGCTTCTGATGCGAATACCGGTTATTGCTGGGAACTGGAAACTCTTTAAAACGATTGGCGAGTCTATCACTTTGGTGGATGAGCTTAAACCGCTGGTGGCAAATAATCATGGTGTCGAAATCATCGTGGCGCCGGTGTTTACGGCGTTAAGCCGTGTTTACGATGCTATCGAAGGTTCAAATATACTGCTGGCGGCTCAGGACTGTTATTGGGAAGAGGAGGGGGCTTTCACTGGAGAAGTAGCTCCAAGGCAGTTGAAGGATGCCGGATGCAGTTACGTTATCATAGGACATTCAGAACGACGTCAGTATTTTGGAGAGACAGACCTGACCGTAAACAGGAAAACCGGAGCCGCCATCGCGGCAGGGTTAAATGTCATTGTCTGCGTTGGGGAACTGCTGGCTGAGCGGGAATTGGATCAAACGTTTTCAGTCATTGAAACACAGATTAAAGGCGGCTTGTCAGGACTTACGGCAGAGGACTTGACTCATGTTGTAATAGCCTACGAGCCGGTGTGGGCTATCGGAACCGGTAAAACTGCCACTGATGCCCAGGCTCAGGAGGTGCATATCTTTATTCGCCAACTGGTTGCCCGTTTGTTTAATCCGTCAGTGGCAGATGCCGTCCGCATTCTCTATGGCGGCAGTGTAAAACCTGATAATGTCAAAGGCTTGATGGCTCGGCCTGATATAGACGGCGCGCTTGTCGGCGGAGCGAGCCTCAAGGCGGAGTCTTTTGCGGCAATTGCAGGCTTTAACGTCTGATTCCAATCAAGTTTAAATCGGTTTTTGCTGTGATTGAATTTAGAACTTTACAGCATGTAAATTGCTGTGCTATAAATTTTCTCTTTAAAATGTTGCTAGGGGATCCGGTATGACAATTGCTCTTACAATTCTACATGTAGTCGTTAGCCTGTTCCTGATTGGTGTGGTACTGCTGCAATCCGGAAAAGGTGCCGAGATGGGTGCTTCATTTGGCAGCAGCGGAAGCCAGTCTGTTTTTGGAGCAGGTGGCGGAACTTCGTTCCTAAGTAAATTAACCACAAGTGCGGCTGTTATCTTTATGCTGACGTCATTGACCCTGGCATATATTTCCGGTCAGCCCTCATCCTCCTCGATGATGTCCGGCAAAGGGAAATCTGCTCCTGTCCAAACGCCGGCGGCACCACCTGTTACACCGGCGGTACCATCTCAACCGCAAAAATAATATTTACACTTGATAAAAGCGGACGGCTATGTTAAAAGCTTGTTTCGCTTCATATTGAAGAGATAAACAGTTACAGAATTTTAGATATATAAGCGTACACTGTTTTTATGTGTACACTGCTTGCGGTGGTGGCGGAACTGGTAGACGCACCAGCTTGAGGGGCTGGCGGGGGCAACTCCGTGATGGTTCGATTCCATTCCACCGCACCAGTTAAAACAAAGGGTTACAGCGTATGCTGTAACCCTTTGTTTGCTTTTATCTGTATCGGTGGACACCCTCCGCATTGGTTGTATTAGGTAAACGGCAACAAAACGGCAACAGTCAGCGAAAATAAAAAACAGGCACCTACAAAATATCTTGTAAGTGCCTGTTATATATGGTGCGCCCGGCTGGACTCGAACCAGCGACCTACGGCTTAGAAGGCCGTTGCTCTATCCAGCTGAGCTACGAGCGCATGTGAAAAAACTCTAGTTGCTACCTTTACCAGATTGCACCCCATGTTGGCAAGCAGAGATGCAACACGGTGAGGTAAAATGTCAGATATATGGACATCGATAGGTCTCCACAGTACCCAATATGCCAGGCTCCAAACAAGTCAAGCCTGCCTCGGGCCGTAAGCGGCCATGAATACATCGATAGCGCGAGCGGTGGCAGCCTTGATATGTCTTAACCCTCTGTTTCTTTTTGGTACGCCCGGACCGATTCGAACGGCCGACACCCAGGTTCGAAGCCTGGTGCTCTATCCAGCTGAGCTACGGGCGCATATCAATCGATATAACCAATAAACACTAACACACCTTGTCTGATAATCAAATTGATTTTTAAGATGGGAATATACCCGCAAACAACCCGGCTCACTCCATGCTACCGGTGTGCTTTAAATGAAAAAAATGTACAACCAAGAGTGTATTATGCTAGCATCGGCGAGTTTGTATCTAGAAACAACTTTAGTGTTATGCAGTAGTAGTGCTTCTGAGGAGTAAGTCTGGATGAAAGTGCACAAGTATTCGATTTCAAATTCTCTTACCTCGCTTAATACCCGGATGGCCGTTGCCGATCCTTTGCCTGAAGTGAAAACTCCGGGCAAAGTACATCGTCTTCCTCCAACCATCTGGAAAAATATGGCAGGTGATGCAGAAATTCCTCTTGATAAGGCCATTGAACGAACCCGGGACTTCTTTTTCCGTGAGCAGCTGCCTGAAGGCTACTGGTGGGCAGAACTTGAGTCCAACGTTACAATAACGGCAGAATATATCATGCTGTTTCATTTTCTTGGTATGGTTGACAAGCAGCGCGAACGGAAGATGGCGCATTATATTTTGAGCAAGCAGACGAAGGATGGGGCATGGTCGCTCTGGTTTGGCGGTCCGGGAGATCTTTCAACAACAATTGAAGCCTATTTTGCTCTTAAACTGGCAGGTTATGCTGCCGGTGATGCTGTCATGTGCCGGGCACGAGAATTCATACTTTCCAAAGGTGGTATTCTCAAGGCACGCGTATTTACAAAAATCTTTCTGGCACTGTTTGGGGAATTCTCCTGGCTGGGAGTGCCTTCGATGCCGATTGAACTTATGATGCTCCCGGAATGGGCGTATTTTAATGTCTACGAGCTGTCCAGCTGGTCACGTGCGACAATTATTCCGTTATCTGTTGTCATGTCGGAAAATCCGGTCAGAAAACTTCCGCCACGAGCCAGAGTACAGGAACTTTTTGTCCGTCCGCCACGCCCCACGGATTATACATTTTCGCTCCAGGACGGAATTATAAGCTGGAAGAATTTTTTTATCGGCATAGATCATCTGCTTAAAATCTATGAATCATCACCGATCCGCCCTTTTAAGAAAAAATCGGTTGCGATCGCGGAAAAGTGGATATTGGAACACCAGGAGTCGAGTGGAGACTGGGGGGGGATCCAACCGGCCATGCTCAACTCTGTTCTTGCTCTGCACTGCCTCGGTTATGCCAATGATCATCCGGCTGTTGCAAGCGGACTTGAGGCACTGGCAAACTTTTGTATTGAGGATGAGGAGTCTCTTGTACTACAGTCATGTATTTCCCCCGTGTGGGACACTGCGCTGGTTCTGGTTGCAATGCAGGAGGCAGGTGTTCCTGTTGACCACCCGGCTCTGGTTAAATCCGCTCAGTGGCTGCTTGATCGGGAGGTCGTTTCCAAAGGAGACTGGCAGGTCAAATCTCCGGACCTTGAACCTGGCGGCTGGGCGTTTGAATTTTTGAATGACTGGTATCCCGACGTTGACGATTCCGGTTTTGTCATGCTGTCGCTCAAAGATATCAAGGTTCGCGATGAAAAGCAGAAGGCCCAGGCCATCAAGCGCGGCATTAACTGGTGCCTCGGGATGCAGAGTGAAAATGGCGGGTGGGGGGCATTTGATAAAGACAATACAAAATATCTTCTAAACAAGATACCTTTTGCCGACCTGGAGGCATTGATTGATCCTCCGACCGCGGACCTGACCGGCCGGATGCTTGAGCTTCTCGGCACATTCGATTTCTCCAGAAATCATTCCGCGGTGTTGCGGGCGCTGGAGTTTCTCAAGGCGGAGCAGGAGCCTGAAGGCCCCTGGTGGGGGCGTTGGGGAGTAAACTATATTTACGGGACCTGGTCGGTGCTTGGTGGGCTGAGTGCCATTGGCGAAGATATGACCCAGCCGTACATCAGAAAGGCGGTCAACTGGCTTAAGTCCAAGCAGAATCTGGACGGTGGCTGGGGAGAGGTCTGTGAATCGTATCTCGACCGTTCTCTGATGGGGAGTGGTCCCAGTACCGCGTCGCAGACCGCGTGGGTACTTCTCTCGCTCTTTGCCGCCGGAGAGGTCCGTTCAAAAGCCGCTGCACGTGGTGTTGAATATCTCATCACCACCCAGAAACAGGATGGTTCCTGGGATGAGGATGCTTTTACAGGGACAGGGTTTCCTAAATTCTTTATGATAAATTACCACATTTATCGTAACTGCTTCCCGTTGACAGCACTTGGCAGATACCGTCGATTACTGTTTGACAGTGTAGAACAGTCGGTTTCGTGACTTGACATTACAGACGCAACTTAACTGAGAATCAGGATTTATATGTCCGTGACCGTTACAATATTTCCACTATGAAGACATTTGTTACCGGCGCCACCGGTTTTATCGGTGCCAGTATTGTTCGTGAACTGCTCCGCGACGGGCGGGATGTACGGGTACTGGTGCGTTCTGCTTCGAACCTTGCCAACCTGAAAGGGCTTGATGTAGAGATATGGAAGGGCGATCTCCTCGATGCGGCCGGTTTGCGGGCCGGGCTTAAGGGGTGTGATGTCCTGTTCCATGCGGCGGCGGATTATCGTCTCTGGACGCGCAACCCTGACGAAATGTATCGCACCAATGTGGGGGGGACGGCGGCTGTTCTGGAAGCGGCGCTGGAGAACAATATCTCGCGGGTCGTCTACACCAGCAGCGTCGGGACGCTCGGGAATCCCGGAAACGGTATTCCGGGGAGTGAAGATACGCAGGTATCGCTGGACGATATGGTCGGCCCGTACAAAAAAAGCAAATTCCTTGCCGAACGTGAGGCTGAGAAGTTTGTCTCCCGCGGGTTGCCGCTTGTAATAGTAAATCCTTCGACCCCTGTGGGACCGTGGGATGTGAAGCCGACCCCTACCGGGAAAATTATTGTTGATTTTCTGAAACGCAGGATGCCGGCCTATCTGGACACCGGTCTGAATCTGATCGATGTCCAGGAGTGCGCACGCGGGCACATTCTGGCTGAGCAAAAAGGCCAGGTTGGCCGTAAATACATACTTGGCAATGCCAATCTTTCTTTGCGGGATATTTTCAGAACCCTCCAGGAAATAACCGGGATTCCGGCGCCAAAAGTCCGGTTGCCGTATACTCCTGTGCTGGTTGCCGCCTGGCTTAATGAGGGGCTTTCCCGAATATCAGGTCGCGAGCCGCTGATTCCTCTGGCTGGCGTTAAGATGGCAGCACATCATATGTACTTTGACTCAGGAAGAGCATTTCGGGAGCTCGGTTTGCAGCAGACCCCTGTAAAGGGAGCTCTGGAACGGGCGGTAGAATGGTTCCGCGCAAATGGATATGCTTAAAAACAGATGAGGTGTCAACAATGCTGCTTGAAACTATAAACTCACCGTACGATCTTAAAAAACTGAAGCCTGAACAGCTGCCGGAACTTGCAGCTGAGGTGCGGAATTTTCTTCTGAACACGGTCTCTGAAACAGGCGGCCATCTCGGCTCCAATCTCGGAACGGTTGAGCTGTCTATCGCCCTGCACTACTGTTTCGACTCCCCCAATGACAAAATAATCTGGGACGTCGGGCATCAGGCCTATACCCACAAGATTCTCACTGGGCGTCGGGACCGCTTTCACACCCAGCGCCAGTACAAGGGGATTTCCGGTTTCCCAAAGCGTTCTGAATCCGTGCATGATGCTTTCGGGGTAGGCCACTCATCCACATCTATCTCTGCAGGACTTGGCATGGCTGTGGCTGACAGCCTTGACGGAAAACGGAATCATTCAATTGCGGTGATCGGTGACGGTTCCCTGACCGGCGGAATGGCTTTTGAAGCGCTGAACCAGGCTGGCCATCTCAAAAAAAACCTGATTGTCATTCTGAACGACAACGAGATGTCAATTTCAAAGAACGTCGGTGCTTTCTCCACATTTATTTCGCGCAAGATGACTGGCCGTTATTACCGCGATTTGAAAAAAGAGATGCAGGTATTGCTGAAAAATATACCTGCCTTTGGTACCGATATTCTTCAATTTGCCCGCCGTGCCGAAAATTCGCTTAAGGGGTTTCTTACCCCAGGTTCACTGTTTGAAGCGCTCGGTTTCGATTATCTCGGCCCCCTGGATGGTCATGACTTGGGCCAGTTAACCGAGGTGTTCAAAAATATCAGCCAGCTGGATGGCCCTCTGCTGGTGCATGTCATAACAACCAAGGGAAAAGGATACAAGCCGGCAGAAGAAACCCCGTCCAAATATCATGGCGTCGGCGCCTTTGATGTTGCTACCGGCAAAGGTGCTGCAAAGCCGGGGGTCAAATCCTACACCGATCTGTTCGGTGAAACCATGGTGCAATTGGCCGAGGAAGACTCCAAGATTATTGCCATAACCGCTGCAATGCCCGATGGGACAGGACTTACCGCGTTTTCGCAGCGTTTTCCGGATCGCTTTTTTGACGTCGGTATAGCCGAACAGCATGCCATGACGTTTGCAGCAGGGCTCGCTGCTGAAGGCTTCAGGCCGGTGGCGGCAATATATTCAACCTTTGTCCAGCGTGCGTATGATCAAGTCTTTCATGATATCTGCCTGCAGAACCTGCCGGTAACCATAGCCATGGATCGCGCCGGACTGGTCGGAGATGACGGCCCGACTCATCATGGAGTATTCGACCTCTCCTATCTGCGGCACCTCCCGGAAATGACGGTGATGGCCCCCAAGGATGAGAACGAATTACGCCATATGCTCAAGACAGCTGTTTACTCTGGTCAGCCGATATCGTTGCGCTACCCGAGAGGGGTGGGCTATGGGGTACCGTTGGATCGTGAGCTGAAATGCCTTCAAATAGGCAAGGGTGAACAGCTTGTTGATGGAGATGACCTGACAATTGTTGCGATCGGATCAACGGTCTATCCGGCGCTCCAGGCAGCTGATGCACTTAAGGAGAAGGGAATAGTCACCGGAGTCGTCAACGCCCGTTTTGTTAAGCCGCTCGATGCAGAGCTGATCCTCGGTGTCGCTCGCAGGTCCGGACGGATCATGACGGTGGAGGAAAATGTACTGCAGGGCGGTTTTGGCAGTGCCATTCTGGAGCTGTTATATGACAATAACCTGCAGGATGTGAAGGTGCGACGTCTTGGCCTTCCGGATCGCTATATCGAACAGGGGAGCCAGACCCAGTTGCGCAAGGATGTCGGGATTGATGCGGAAGGAATTACCGCCGCCGCTTTGGAATTCATGAAATGAGGTTGCTATGACTGCAGAAGAAGCACGAAAGAAAATCATATTTGCCTTGGATGTACATGGTCTGGATGACATCGAGCACTGGGCTGAAACATTGGCTGGTAAAGTGGGTATGTTCAAGGTCGGCAAGGAATTGTTCACCTCCTGCGGGCCTGCTGCGGTGAAGGCTGTCCAGCGCCATGGTGGCCAGGTCTTCCTTGATCTTAAATATCATGACATTCCGAATACGGTTGCGAGTGCAATGTGTGAGGCTGCCCGCCTTGGTGTCCAGCTGACCAATCTGCATGCTCTTGGCGGCGCCGAAATGATGGAAACCGCTGTCTCTGCTGTGCACAGGGAATTCAACGATGCGGAGCGTCCCAGACTTCTTGCCGTGACAATTTTAACCTCATCCAACGCCCTGACGCTGCGGCAGGTGGGAATAGAACATTCAGTTCAGGATATGGTCGTACGTCTTGCGCGTCTTGCCAAGGCGTCCGGTATGGATGGTGTTGTTGCCTCTCCGGTTGAGATCGGGCTGATCAGGGAAGCGTGCGGCCCTGACTTCCTGATCGTTACTCCAGGCGTGCGTCCTCCTTTTGCCGCCCTTGATGACCAGAAACGGGTCATGACTCCGTTAGAGGCAGTCTCTTCCGGAGCAGATTATCTGGTAATAGGCCGGCCGATCGCCAAAGCGTCAGATCCGGCCCAGGCGGCGGAATGTATCGCTGCAGACATAGCGGATGGTACCCCATGAAAGGCGAGCTGATATTCGGTGTCAATCCGGTAAGAGAATCTCTGCAGGGAACCCGCGGCGCTTTCAACCTGTATGTTCAGATCAGTGCTTCCGATCATCGGGTCGAAAAGATTATTAGGCTGGCCGAGGAACGGGGCGTTCCGGTACACCGCCGCGATAAGGGCGACCTTACCAGGATGTGTGCATCCTCTCATCACCAGGGCATTGCTCTGGAGGTGGAGCCGTTCCGCTACACCGATTTCGATGATCTGCTGGTCTCAATCAGTCAATCAGGCGGGGCAGGGCTGGTTCTGGTTCTGGATGCGATTCAGGATCCTCACAACCTGGGCGCACTGATCCGTTCGGCAGCCTGTGCCGGGGTCAATGGCGTCATTATTCCCAAAGACCGGGCCTGTGGCATAACTGCAGCTGCTGAGAAAACGTCGGCCGGCGCTGTAGAGACTGTGCCGGTGGCTATGGTTACGAATATTGCCCAGACTCTTGAAACACTGAAGAAGCTTGATTACTGGGTGTACGGGCTCGATGGCGCGGCCAGGCAGTCGGTTTATGGGACTGAATTTTCAGGAAACGTTGTACTGGTGGTCGGTGGAGAAGGGGAGGGGATCAGGCCCCTTGTGCGCAAGCAGTGCGATGTAGTGATGTCGATCCCCCAGTACGGCGGGGTAAGCTCGCTGAATGCCTCGGTTGCCGGGGGGATAGCGCTGTTTGAGATTGCGAGGAAGGTGCGGGGCTAGTTTTTAATTTTATTTTTGTCAAACTGCCGGAAATATTCCGCTCGGCACCGGTTCTCGACATCAACCAGTCCCTGGAACGCCTCACGGAAATCACTCATGCCGATACTGAAGACGCCGTGACCATAGACAATCGCCGAACCGGTTCTGCCTATTACCGGCGGGACATTCCTGGCGATGCCGCCGGCGCCGATCTCACCAGCTACGACCGGAGTATCCCCCAAAAAGCGGACCTTTGTGCAATCCTTCCAGCAGTCGGTAACACGGCAGGACCCCCTCTCTGCACATATCATGCTCATAATGACCGCGAAGCGCGGATGGCCGTGCAGGATGGCGCGACAGCCGGTAGCGTCAAAAATGGCGCGGTGTGCGACCAGCTCGCTGGAGGCGGTTATGCCTACCGTTGAGCTGTTTTCGAAAGGGACCGGATCGATACAGCCGGAGAGTTCGTCCAGGCTGGAGGCGGTCTGAGAGATGTAGAGCAGGTTTCCGCTCGAGTATGAAATGTTGCCGAAAAAAGAATCAACCAGACCCCGTTGGACGGTATATTTGCCGACGCGGGCCATCTCATCCAGGATGGCATTTTTTTCAGAAAACGGCCCCTTGCGGAAATCCAGTCCATCAGACGAAAGCGGAATGAGTAATTTTTGTCGGAAATCATCAAATGCCGCCTCTTCACCCGGGAGCATGAACCCGTTTTCGAAAAGATCTTCAAGGTATTTGATGTACGTTGAATGAAAAACGGAAGACCAGTTGATGTAGGCCTGTTCAACTGTCAATACCCCGGAAGCGATGATTCCGACCCCTTCGACGACGATCCCCTTGCGGTTTCCCAGCAGTGCTGCAATTCTATCCGCAGGGTCAGAGTCAATCTCACTCTTTTTTATAATTGGAATATCATGCAGAAATGTACGGGTTTCGGTGTCGTGCGGGATAATCCTGTGTTCATGACCGGCGGTCCTCTGAACCAGAAAGTCTGCAAATGGAAGCGAAGGGGTGGCTGCGGCCAGTGAGAGACAGTTCATACGGCAGAGGACAGATTCTGACAGTGATGCCAGAAAGGGTTCACCAGCTGAAATTAATTTGTCGTCCTGGGCGGCAAAAGCGATCCGCTGCACCTGCGCCGAACCTTCGGAAATCAGTTTGGCGGTGTATTTTGTAATCTGGTCGTGCATCAGGGAGTGGACGCAGGGATATTGGTAAACAGGATGGAACCGTCTGAAAGTGCTTCACTCCTGAAACGGGCCGCTCGATGAACGCTGGCAACAAGGGTGTTTTGCGGCAATGTCATGCGGCTGTTCGGGAGAAAGGCTGCCGTGATATTTGTACCTGCCCGCCATGCTTCAAAGTGGAGGTGCGGCCCTGTTGATCTTCCGGTAGAACCTGATAGTGCCAGGGTGCTTTCAGCCGAAACCGCTTGCCCCTCCGCTACCAGGATCCTGCTATTGTGTGCGTAAAGCGTAATTATTCCGTTATCATGTTCGACGATGACAGTATTGCCGTACCCGGAACGGTTTCCGCTGTAGACGACTACTCCGGGGGCAACCGGCGTGACGCTGGTTCCGGCAGGTATGGCTATGTCAATTCCGTTATGCTGGCGCCATACACCGTCAATCGGGTCTATCCTCATGCCGACCTTCGAAGTCACTGTTCCGCCGACTGACGGCAGGTGGGGCTCAAAGTTTTTTTGTTCCGCTTCATGTGGGTTGAGAGCGGCTGTAACGGTTTTTTTGACAATCTCGTCAAGCGAAATATCATGATTTTTTTGCTTCTTTAACGGTTTGCGCTGCCGTACAGAAGTTGCCGGGCGGTCTTTAATGACAACCGTGGCACTCCTGTTGGTGGGTGTATCGGTAAATGTTTCAACACCGTCAACCGTGACAAAACGATAGATATCGGCCCCCGCAGAAGAGCTGAACATGCTGAAAACAACGGCTAGAGATAGTATGTATACATATGAGGACCTGTATATTGGCCTACATGGTGCTTTGGCTATGTCTGTCAATTGTGCTTGTTGTTCGGCATGTTTTCTGATAGTTAGATTCATCTTTTAATTATACCTCATTCTGGAAAATAGATCAATTCATCATAGTCATCGGGTCCCACGCGGGAAAGCGCTACCAAGCAGTAGGTTGCCTACCGTGTCAGGCAGCGCAATATTGTGAAAATTAGGGGGCTGAGGATATAAACATCCGGGGATTGCCGGTCTCTGCTGCATAGGTTTTGTGCAGTTGTTTTTTTGGTGACTATATAATGGGCATTTAATGGCTGTTGCGGGTAGAGATGGAACCGGGGCCTTTCTGATAACTGTTCAAATATGCGCTATTAATAGTACTGGTAACTAATTGGCAAGGAACTTGCTTTTGAGCCATACACGCGAAACGATGGTGTCGGGCTCGTAAACCCTGTTATTCCTTGCTTTCATAAAATATCAAGAAACGGGAGGGTAATGTCTTGAAAAAAGTCGAAGCAATCATAAAGCCGTTCAAGCTGGATGAAGTTAAAGAATCTCTCAATGAAATCGGCATTCAGGGAATCACAATAAGCGAGGTGAAGGGTTTCGGGCGTCAGAAAGGGCATACAGAACTCTACAGGGGTGCAGAGTATGTCGTTGATTTTATCCCCAAGATCAAGATAGAAATTATCGTATCGGACTCAATCCTGCCACAGGTAGTTGAAACTATTGAAAAATCAGCTAAAACCGGTCGTATCGGCGATGGGAAAATCTTTGTTACCAATGTAGAAGAAGTGATACGTATCAGAACTGGTGAAACCGGAGAAGATGCACTGTAATAAAAAACCAAACCCCGAAAGGAGCAACAGATGACACCGAAGCAAGTAGTAGAATTTGCCATTGAGAATGGCGCGAAGATGGTTGATTTTAAATTTATGGACTTTGTAGGTATCTGGCAGCATTTTTCCGTACCGATGAGTGAATTCAGTGAGGATACCTTTGAAGAAGGTCAGGGTTTCGACGGTTCTTCTATTCGTGGATGGCAGCCGATTCACGCCTCCGACATGATCATTGTTCCTGATCCGAAAACCGCCAAGATGGATCCTTTTGTCAAAATTCCAACATTGTCGCTGATTTGTAATATTTTTGACCCTATTACCAAGGAAGGGTATACTCGCGATCCACGTAACATCGCACTTAAGGCAGAGGCATATCTCAAATCAACCGGGATTGGCGACACCGCGTTTTTTGGTCCTGAAGCAGAATTCTTTATTTTTGATGATGTACGTTATGACTCCAGCTCGAATCAATCATTCTATGCAGTCGATTCCGTAGAGGGCGCCTGGAATAGCGGCCGGGAGGAGTTCCCTAACCTCGGTTACAAACCACGCCACAAGGAAGGTTATTTCCCGGTTTCCCCTACTGACTCGCAGAATGATCTTCGCAACGAAATGGTTCTTGAACTTCAGAATGTTGGCATTCGTGTAGAGTGCCAGCATCATGAGGTTGCAACCGGTGGGCAGGCAGAGATTGATATGCGATTCAACTCGATGGTTGATATGGCTGATGATCTGCAGTGGTTCAAGTATGTTGTAAAAAATGTAGCAAACCGTAATGGCAAAACCGCCACCTTCATGCCCAAACCTCTGTATGGTGACAACGGCTCCGGGATGCACTGCCACCAATCAATCTGGAAAGATGGACAGAATCTGTTTGCCGGCGATAAATACGGCGGACTCTCCCAGATGGCTCTCTGGTATATTGGCGGGATTATCAAGCATGCAAAGGCTCTCTGCGCTTTCACCAACCCGACCACCAACTCCTACAAGCGACTGGTCCCGGGTTTTGAAGCGCCGGTTAATATGGCATACTCTGCCCGCAACCGCTCAGCGTCCCTGCGAATCCCTATGTTTTCGAACAACCCCAAATCCAAGCGGGTTGAATACCGCACTCCCGATCCTTCCTGCAACGGATACCTTGCCTTTGCTGCCATGTTGATGGCTGGCCTGGACGGTATCGAAAACAAGATTGATCCCGGTCAGCCGCTTGATAAGGATATTTACGGGTTGTCACCTGAAGAGTTGAAGGATATTCCGTCTGCACCGGGTACTCTTGAAGAAGCTCTGAAATGTCTCAACGATGACTATGAATTCCTTCTGAAAGGAGATGTTTTTACTCCTGACGTCATCGAAAAGTGGATCGAGTACAAGACCGAAGCCGAAGTAAATCCAGTTCGCATGCGTCCGGTACCTCTTGAGTTTGAACTGTACTACGATATTTAATTAAAATAAAAGTTGCATACATTCATGAAAGGCGGGAGCGATCCCGCCTTTCATGCGTTTTGAAGGGTGCCTTGCAATTGACTTTACCGGCCCACTCTGCTAGAAGAGGTGCAGATTTATTCACTTCAAAGGACACCTCATGGACAGTTTCTTTCTCAAACTTTCAGTAATGCTTGTCCCCGGTATGCTGGCAATTGTCTGCCATGAAGTTTCGCATGGCTATGTTGCATGGCGCTTCGGCGATCCGACAGCCAAGATGATGGGGCGTCTGACACTTAATCCCATTAAACATATTGATATAATTGGTACCCTGATGATTTTCTTTATCGGAATTGGATGGGCCAAGCCGGTGCCGGTGGTGTTTGAAAATCTCCGTAATCCGAAACGCGACATGATCTGGGTGGCTGCTGCCGGACCGGTTACCAACGTTATACTCGCAACGGTTTCGGCGTTCATACTGCGTGGCCTGGTGGCGTTTGCCGATCCGGCCGCCTCCGGTTCACCACTCGCCATGCTGGTTGAACCGCTGGTTCTGATGCTGGCTTTTTCGGTCTACATAAATCTCCTGCTGGCTATCTTCAATATGATACCGGTTCCCCCACTGGATGGCGGGCGCGTTCTGGTAGGGCTGCTGCCGCACAGACAGGCTGCTGCCTGGTCCCGCGTTGAGCCGTACGGGATGGTTATCATTATTGTGCTGGTATTTTTTACCAACATTTTTTCGTATGTTATTTCCCCTGTTCTAAACGTAGGGGTCCAGTTGCTGGCAGGCCCGCAAAGTGGTCTCGTCCTGGGCGTCACCAGGCTGATGATGCATTGAGATTTTTCACCATTCAAGAGGATTAACTATGAACGATCCCAGAGTCAGGCAGTTTGCGGAGATACTGGTTGACTATTCGACCAGAGTAAAAAAAGGCGACGTCGTGCTTATTAATGCTGCCGGTCTGGAGGCGCTGCCACTGGTGAAGGAGCTGTATTCTCTCTGCCTCGCGCGCGGTGCTGCATACGTCGAATACAATTTTTCTGTGCCGGAAATTGACCGCTGTTTTTACAACATCGCCAATAAACAGCAGCTTGAGCACTTTCCGCAGCATAAACTGGATTTCTACAAAACCGTGACGGTCTATATCGGAATATCAGCCGGTAATAATTCGATGGTCATGGCTAATGCCCGCCAGGATGCGGTTGTGGCCTATGCAAAGCTTACCAGACCTTTGATCGACCAGCGTGTCAAGCACACCCGCTGGTGTGTAACTCGCTACCCGACTCATGCCTCAGCCCAGGAAGCCCGTATGAGCCTGGACGAATACGAGGATTACCTCTTCTCAGCCTGCTGCATCGACTGGAAAGCCGAGTCAAGGAAACAGGAAAAGCTCAAGAAACTGATGGATAGGACAAAACAGGTGAGAATCTCGGCTCCGGATACTGATCTCCGTTTCAGTATCGACGGTCTTCCCGGTATCAAATGCGATGGCCGTCTCAATATGCCTGACGGTGAAGTATTTACCGCGCCGGTCAGAAATTCTGTCCAGGGGCATATCAGATATAACTGTCCGAGTATCTATCAGGGGAGAGAGTATAACGGCGTCAGGTTTGAGTTTGCCGACGGCAGAATCGTCAAGGCAACTGCTGACGGTGACATGAACAAAGCGCTTAACAAAATCCTGGATGCTGACGAAGGAGCCCGCTACATAGGAGAATTTGCGATCGGTGTTAATCCGGGCATTCGCCAGCCGATGCGCAATATCCTCTTTGATGAAAAGATCTTCGGCTCAATCCACTTCACTCCCGGTCAGGCGTATGACGAGTGCGACAATGGCAACCGTTCCTCTGTCCATTGGGATCTGGTGCGGATTCTTGCCGATGGCGAAATCTGGTTTGATGATGTTCTGATCCAGAAGAACGGTCGTTTTGTTCATAAAGAGCTGGTAGG
>JAQUCU010000228.1 GCA_028686055.1 Desulfuromonadaceae bacterium | reverse complement strand
GATCTTCGTCTATGCCACCTGTGTTACCGCCATGACCGGCGATGATGTGGAGGCGGTCTGCACCGCCGCAGCAGAAAAAGTCGCCATTCCGGTTATCCCGGTCAATACCCCCGGCTTCATCGGCGACAAGAACATCGGCAATCGGCTGGCCGGCGAGATCCTTTTCAAGTATGTGGTCGGCACGACCGAACCGCCCGTTCTGGGTGAATACCCGATCAACCTGATCGGCGAGTACAATATTGCCGGCGACCTGTGGGGGATGCTGCCGCTCTTTGACCGGATCGGGATCCAGATACTCTCCTGCTTCAGCGGCGATGCCAAATTCGAGGAGTTGCGCTATGCCCACCGGGCCAAGCTCAATATCATCATCTGTTCGAAATCGTTAACCAATCTTGCCAAGAAGATGCAGAAAACCTATGGCATGCCGTATCTTGAGGAGTCGTTCTACGGCATGACCGACACGGCCAAAGCCCTGCGCGATATCGCCCGCGAGCTGGACAACATTGTCAACGGCCTGGAAAAACGGGTCATGCAGGATCGGGTAGAGCGCCTGATTGAAGAGGAAGAGGCAAAATGCCGCGCGGCCATCGCTCCCTACCGGGCCAGGCTGGAAGGGAAGACCGCGGTGCTTTTCACCGGGGGAGTCAAAACCTGGTCGATGGTCAATTCGTTGCGCGAGCTTGGAGTAGAAGTGCTGGCGGCCGGCACGCAGAATTCAACCCTTGAGGATTTCTATCGCATGAAGGGGTTGATGCACAAGGATGCCAAGATTATCGAGGACACCTCAACAGCCGGCCTGCTGGCGGTTATGGCCGAAAAGCTGCCCGACCTGATCGTTGCCGGCGGCAAGACCAAATATCTGGCACTCAAGACCAAGACACCTTTCATGGATATCAATCACGGCCGCACCCACCCCTACGCCGGGTATGAAGGGATGGTGACGTTTTCCCGGCAGCTGGATATGACCGTCAATAATCCGATCTGGCCGACCCTGAACGCCCCTGCACCGTGGGAAAAAAGCGCTGGGGAGCTGCAGTCTGACTTGGCCGAATCCGCCGGTCATGTTGAGACGTATCTGGCAGAGGATATTTCGCTGTCACGGGTCAAAATATCGTCAAAGTGTGCCACGGTAAACCCGCAGAAAAACTCGCCGGCTCTGGGCGCCACCATGGCCTATCTTGGGATCAACAACATGCTCGGGCTTTTGCACGGTGCCCAGGGCTGCTCTACCTTTATCCGTCTGCAGTTGTCGCGGCATTACAAGGAATCCATCGCTTTGAATGCCACCGCCATGAGCGAGGACTCGGCTATCTTCGGCGGTTGGGAAAATCTGAAAACAGGTATCGGCCGAGTGATCGAAAAGTTCAATCCGGAAGTAGTGGGGGTTATGACCACCGGATTAACAGAGACGATGGGTGATGATGTGGGCAGCGCCATAAAACAGTTCCGGGAGGAACATCCGGAACACGACGCACTCCCGATTATCTGGGCATCGACGCCTGACTATTGCGGCTCGCTGCAGGAAGGGTATGCCGCAACCGTGGAGGCGATCATCTCTACTCTGGCGGAAGGTGGTGACGTCATCAGGGATCAGGTCAATCTGCTGCCTGGCGCGCACCTGACTCCGGCTGATGTGGAGGAGTTGAAAGAGCTGGTTGAATCCTTCGGCCTGACAGTACTGACTATTCCGGATATTTCCAATGCCATGGATGGCCATATCGATGATGTGGTTTCGCCGCTGTCAACCGGCGGTATTACGGTGGAGGATATCAGGAAGGCGGGGCGCAGCAGTGCGACTTTATATGTCGGTGACTCACTCGCCAGGGCGGCGCTCAAGCTGAAGGAGAAGTTTGCCATCCCGGCCTATGGCTTCACCTCGCTGACCGGCCTGGCCGAGACCGACCGCTTCATGGAGGTTCTTTCGTCCCTCTGCGACCGTCCGATCCCGGAAAAACATCGCCGCTGGCGGAGTCGCCTGATGGATGCCATGGTGGACAGCCATTACCAGTTCGGGACCAAAAAGGTTGCTATCGCCCTGGAGTCGGACAATCTCAAAACCTTGACGCGTTTCCTGGCCGGGATGGGGTGTGAGATCCAGGCGGCGCTTTCTGCCACCAGGACCAGGGGATTGGACAATCTGCCATGCGACAATGTTTGTGTCGGGGATCTGGAAGATCTGGAAAAGGCGGCAGTAGGTGCTGACCTGATCGTGGCCAACTCAAACGGCAGGCAGGCTGCTGGCAAACTCAAGACAGGCGCGCATCTGCGTGCCGGCATGCCGGTCTTTGATCGGCTTGGAGCCCATCAGAAGGTGTGGGTCGGCTATCGCGGCACGCTGAACCTGGTATTCGAGACCGCGAACCTGTTCCAGGCCAATGCGAAAGAGGCGCAGAAACTGGCGCATAACTGACGAACGGCTGTCGTGTTCATCTTGATACTTTCTTGATGCCATCCTCTCTCATCTTGACACCCCTTTTATGTGAAATCGTCTACCGTAGTAATCGGCAGAATGAGCCATAGAAGGGGAATATTATGGAGCACAGCACACCACGCGAAACACCATCACTGCTGCAGAAGATAATTCGCGCCGTCATCGGCGGCCCCAAGCATCTTAAGGACCCTCATCTGTTCCACAAGATGGCGCTGATTCCGGTTCTGGCCTGGGTCGGGCTGGGGGCCGACGGCCTGTCGTCATCCGCCTACGGTCCGGAGGAGGCTTTCCGGGCTCTGGGAGAACATACCTACCTGGCGGTTTTCCTCGGCCTGGCCACCGCGTTGACGGTCTTCATCATCTCCTACGCTTATTCACGCATCATCGAGCACTTTCCCGCAGGGGGCGGCGGCTACATCGTGGCCACGCACATGCTGGGGGAGAAGGCGGGGGTCGTTTCGGGAAGCGCCCTGCTGGTTGACTATGTAATGACCATCACCATCTCGATCGCTTCCTGCTGCGACGCCGTCTTCAGCTATGTCCCCAAGAGTTTCCATCATTACAAGGTGCCGGTCGCCTGTGCCCTGACGTTGATGCTGATCGTCCTCAACATCCGGGGCGTCAAGGAATCCATATCGGTCATGGCGCCTATCTTCATGACCTTTGTCGCCAGCCATATTCTGATGCTGGTCTATGGGGTTTTCACCCATACCGACAAGATTGTCCCTCTGGCTAGCGATGTACACACCGGCTTAAGTCACGACCTCTCCAGCATCGGCATCTTCGGTATCCTGCTCCTGTTCGTGCGGGCTTATTCGTTGGGAGGCGGCACCTACACCGGCATCGAGGCGGTCTCCAACGGCCTGCAGATCATGCGTGAGCCCAGGGTGCAGACCGGCAAACGCACCATGCTCTACATGGCCACTTCGCTCGCCTTCACCGCCGGCATCCTGTTTCTCTGTTATTCGCTGGTCGGGGTAAAGCCGGTGGAGGGAAAAACCCTCAACGCCGTCCTGGCCGACTCCCTCTTCGGCAGCTGGCCGATGGGGAACTGGATTTCCTTCATCACCATCTTCTCGGAAGGCGCCCTGCTGCTGGTGGCGGCCCAGGCCGGTTTCGTGGATGGCCCGCGGGTCATGTCCAATATGGCGATCGACTCCTGGTTTCCGCACCGTTTCGCCGCCCTGTCGGTACGACTTACCATGCGTAACGGCATTCTCATGATGGGAATTTCCGCCATAGCCCTGCTCTTCTATACCGGCGGGTCGGTCTCGGCTCTGGTGGTCATGTATTCGATCAATGTCTTTATTACCTTCTCCCTCTCCCAGCTGGGCATGTCCAAATTTTTCATTCAGCGCCGGAAGGAAGACCCGCAGTGGGTCCGGCACCTCTCCGTCCATCTGGTTGGTCTCCTGCTCTGCGTAACCATTCTCGCCATCACCACCTACGAGAAGTTTGCCGAAGGGGGGTGGATGACCCTCGTGATTACCTCGGTGGTGGTCGGGCTCTGTTATATGATTAAGGCGCATTATGTCCGGGTCAGGCAGGGGATGA
>JAQUCU010000046.1 GCA_028686055.1 Desulfuromonadaceae bacterium | reverse complement strand
AATCATTCTCTGCTGTCAACAACTAATTTCCCGACAACAATCTTTTTTCTGAGCACCCTCAAAAAACTCGCGCCTCAAAAGGGACTCGCTTTCTATCATAATCTTTTTACTCCTGTCAAAAGAAAAAGCAAACGGAGCTAAAATAAATGATGGGTCAGTGAACGGCGCAAGATATGCAGGGATCGAAGCAGCGGACCAGAATTTCTGCGGCACTCCTTACCTGATCATATTCGGCACCATTCATCAAGGTTATAAGCTCTTTCAGAGACGCTGCTATTGCCCCCTGATTAATTGCGGTGGGGGTGACGATAGTGGCGGCGCAGCAGATGCCTTGTTCGTCGAAACGGTAACTATGCAGAAGCACCCCGCGCGGGGCCTCCACCAATGCCATGCCCTCACCTTTTGCCGGAATTACCACGGCTGGTAATTCATTTTTCAGACCATCATCCAGCAGCTGCCTGATCAAGGACTGTGCACGCTCCACCGCCTGCTGCACCTCAATTATTCTCGCCTTCATAGATGATCTGATGGAAGCGTCTGTTAAATATGGTGCATAGACAGCCGGCAGTGATGCGGTAAGGCGAGCCAACGGTCCCACCATAAACGGTGTTGTTCCATTGAAGTGGCTAATCTTGGCGTGGGAATGCGGTTCAACCTGCTCGTTCAGCCAGGCAGCAGCACTACTGGCTGAAATGGTTGCTGCTGTTGACGTGATCAATCGATCACCAAAGAGCGGCGGCCCGCCACTGACAACACAAACAGGAAGCTGTGTCAATTGCGGTAGCATATCATTCAAGCTGCATATATATGCAAAGCTTGCCGTCACATCGTCACGTATCGCAACAAGTTGCTCATCCAGATACCGCAACTGCTCCGTATCCGGCACCTTCCCAACCCCCCCTACGTGCAGATTGAACGGGTGTATGGCACGCCCACCGACGATTTCCTGGATCAGATTGCCACGTTTCTTGATCCTGAGCCCCATCCGCAGTTTCTCCGGCTCAATGGTCGCGAGTTCCTGAATACCGCTCACCCCTAGATAATCAGGCAATGCCAGACAGAATATATGCAGGGCATGATTCTCGATCTGCCCCCCCTGCACCGCCAGTTCGCGCAGCAGGCCGGTCTGTTGCGATATGGTAACACCCAAGGCATTCTCAACCGCCTGGAGCGCCGCTACCTTGTGAATAGTCGAGCAGAGTGAACAGATTCGGCAGGCGATGTCTGCAATCTCATCAAAACGCCTCCCAACCATTAACGCCTCGAACAGTCGGGGTGATTCGAACAGATTCAGGCGGGCATCCACTATCCGTCCTCCATCCCGGATCAGTTCGACAGAGCCATGCCCCTCCACTCTGGTCAGTATATCTACTTTACTTAAGCGATTCATAGTTTCCACCCTGGACAGAAGCGACGTAACCGGGCCAGTACGGTGGTCCGGTCAAAACCTTTTTGTTCATAGATCTCAAGCGCTTTGTGCAGATTGCACTCCGGCACCGGTCCCCGACACCCCTCACAGGGAACTGACATATTAGGACAGCGTGCACCACAACCGCCCAAAGTCAGGGGGCCGAGACAAAGTGTATCTCGCTCTGTCAGCAGGCACAAATTTTCCTTCATCCGACACTCGGCACAAACCGAGTAATCAATATCGACAGGAAGCACCCCCCTGGCCAAATCCGCCAACAGACGGAGCAACTCTTCTTTTTCCGGCGGACAGCCGGCGACAACTGCATCCACATGTACCACGCTCTGCAACGGCAGAGGTTCAAATGTTTCAGAGGCAACCGGGCTCTGACCATAGACCTGTTGACGTAACAGTTCGCGTGACTCACCATTCCGGAGAGCCGCCACCCCGCCCCAGACAGCACAGGTTCCCAAGGCTATCAGATACACACTTCTTCTGCGCAACTCCAGCAACAGTTCTTTTTCATGGGGCATCGAGATACACCCCTCCACTAACGCGGCGTCATACTCACCTTCCAGCAGAGCGGGTGAACAGGCCAACGGAAAGAAATGGAACTCGAATTGTTCCAACAGCTCCGGCAGCTCGTCTTCACAGTTCAACAGTAACAGCTGACAGCCGGAACAGGCAGTCAACCCAGCTATGGCAAGTCGCAACCTCCTCATACGAGAGCCCCTTCTATTCCGGCCAGTTCTGCAAAGCTGAACACCGGACCATCGACACAGCACAAGCGGGTTCCCACGGCGCAGTGCCCACAGAGTCCGACACCGCACTTCATGCGCCGCTCCAGAGAGAGATGAATCCGGTCATCAGCCACCCCCAGCAGCCGCAAGCGGGACACCAGAAGCGGGTAAACTACCGGAGGGCCACAAATCGCGGCGCAGGTCCGACCCGGTTCCAGAGCGAGCTGTTCCAGTAGCGCAGGGAGCAGCGCAACCCGGCATTCCGGAGGGCCGTTAATGCAGTACCCGGGACGATCAACTGTCAGTTGCAGCTCTATCACCCCGCGCCTTTGGAACTCCAGCAGTTCATCCAGAAACATTAGTGCGCCAGTCTCACGGGCACCGTACAGAAGTGTCAGGCGCCCCCAGAGCTCCCGCTGCTTCAGGAGCGTCAAAAGAAGCGAGCGGAGCGGAGCGATTCCCAGGCCTCCGGCGATCAGCAGCAGATCCTGGCCGGCATAGGCGGACAGCGGAAATCCATGGCCGAAAGGGCCCCGCACCCCGACGGCATCCCCCGGAGCTGCACTTTTGAGCGGCGTGGTAACGTGCCCGACATGCCGGATACAGAGTTCGATGCTGCCATCTCTCGAAGGAACGCCGCAGTACGACAGCGGTATCTCGCCGACCCCGGGGAGTGAGAGTTGCAGAAACTGGCCAGGGAGGAAGGATGATGCGACGGGATGCCCCGGTTCGGTATGGAGCGTCAGCAGCGAGGTATCGACCGCCAGTGGGCGGATTGCCGCGACCACTGCCGGGATGGGAAGGTGGCTGTTCACGGCGTAATCTCCTCCAGCCGCGCTGCCAACGGGCGCAGATCGAGGCCGGCCGGGCAAACAACCCTGCATCGACCGCAGCCGACACAGGCTGGAATCCCCTGGAGCGGCCCGAAACCGCGATATTTATGGCGGTAGCGGTAACGGAAGCGCTCGGCCCGATTCTTCCGGAAACTCATGCCGCCTGCCACCTCGGCATGACACTTGAACAGACAGTTATCCCATTGTCGCACCCGGACTGCAGAGCGGCCATCCAACCCACCGAACTCCAGCACATCGAAACATGAGCAGGTGGGACAGCAGAGCGAACAGGCCCCACACCCCAGGCAGGCGTCGGCAAGTTCCTGCCACTCAGGAAGCGTCGCATCAAGCTCGGGGCGCACCTGCGCCGAAACGGCATGGCCAAAGAAGCGGCGGGTATCTTCAGGCACGTTGATATCACGTTCTTCAACGATATCCTTCAGCACCTCAAGGAGTTCCTCCCCCCGGGGAGAACCGCTGCTGATGGCAAAGCCGCCTTTTACAGAGTTCAGAAACAGATCGGATAACGCTTTGAGCGGAGAGGGGTACAGATGGCACGAGCAGAATTCATCCGGGGTGCAGGAAACGCCAATCAGGGTGAGGGCCGAACGCCGGGCGGCATACAACGGATCAGGGTCTTCACCCAGAAAAATCCGGTCAAGGTAGTTTATCCCGGCAAGATCGCAGGGATGGAGGCCAAACAGGATCAGGGGGGGCACACTTTCCGACGGCAGTTGATAACCGGCTTCGGAAGTATATTTCAAGATGGTTTCCCGAGGGTGCAGAAGATATTTTTTGGGAGGGAGCAGAGTGCGGATGGCTGAAAGATCGGGGAGTATTCCATGAATAAGTTCCGCGAAACGCACCACGCCATCCTCACCACGCACTGGACCGTGGACTTCGGCTTTCCGTCGCAGCCTTTCTAACATGGCTTCCAGATTATGCTGTGCAATAAACAGAGTTGCCATAGATAGCACCTTATCCGGAACAGCATTAAAAGACGCCAGTGCTTTATGAGGGTAGCAGACAGCTGTACATTGTCAAGCGAGGGCGGCGTTTCCCTGCGGTCCGCCCGATAAATCCCTGGTGCAAGTGCAAAAATTCCTCTGCACCAACAGAGTGCAATCCCATTACCATGCTCATCAGGATGTAACGACGATGGAAACCCTCCGCCTCAAACCGCCTGGCTTAAGGAATTCGCACGCGCCAGGTACCCCTGCAAAACATACTGCAGTATCCCGCCCGCCCTGAAGTAGGCGACCTCGTTGGCAGTATCCAGACGGCATTTAAGGGTGATTTTTAAGACCGAGCCGTCACGGCGGCTGATTTCTGCCGCCACATTAATGCCCTGTTCAAGCTCCGCATCCATAATCTTGAGCTCAATCGTTTCGCTGCCATCGAAGCCGAGTGTTTTTCTGTTTTCCCCCTCAATAAACTGCAGCGGCAGGATCCCCATGCCGATCAGGTTGGAGCGGTGGATCCGCTCGAAGCTCTCGGCTATGACCACCCGCACACCGAGCAGAAGAGGCCCCTTCGCCGCCCAGTCCCTGCTGGAGCCTGAGCCGTACTCTTTGCCGGCAACCACCACCAACGGCACCCCTTCAGAACTGTACCGCGCCGCGGCGTCAAAAATAGTCATCTGTTCCCCGGACGGGTAATGGACCGTAAAGCCCCCCTCACGCCCGGAATTCATCTCGTTTTTGATTCTGATATTGGCAAAGGTGCCGCGCACCATCACATCATGGTTGCCGCGCCGCGAACCGTAGGAGTTGAAATCGGAGACAGCAACTCCCAACCGCTGCAGATGCAGGCCTGCCGGAGAACCGGGGGCAATGTTCCCTGCCGGGGAGATGTGATCGGTGGTGATTGAATCGCCAAAGAGGGCAAGGACGCGCATTTTTCCCGGCAGGCGGGCTCCAGCCTGGTTCTGGAGGCCCTGGAGAAACGGCGGCTGTTTTACATAGCCGGAATCATTATCCCATGGATAGGTAGAGGAACTGTTATTCTCAAGCCCCCTCCATTCCGGAGTGCCATCATACAGGTCACCGTAACCGGAACGGAACATTTCCGGGGTGATTTTCTCTACCAACGCATGCAATTCTGCCTGTGACGGCCAGACATCGACGAGGTAGACCGGGCGGCCGTCAGCACCGGTGCCGAGCGGCTCTCTGGTCAGATCAATCAGTGTGGTACCGGCCAGGGCAAACGCCACAACGAGCGGCGGTGAGGCGAGCCAGCTCATTGTGGCCAGCGGGTGGATGCGACCCTCGAAATTGCGGTTGCCGGAGAGAACCGCCGAAACAGCGAGATTCCCGGAAACAACGGCGTCTTCGATGGCCTTCGGCAATGGGCCAGAATTGCCGATGCAGGTCGTGCAGCCGTAACCGACCAGATCAAACCCGAGAACAACCAGAGATTCATACAGTCCGGAGTGGCGCAGGTATTCCATTACCACCTTTGAACCCGGAGCAAGCGATGTCTTGACCCACGGTTTGACCGAGAGACCGGCTGCGACCGCATTTTTGGCAAGAAGAGCGGCCGCCAGCATGACCGTAGGATTAGAGGTATTGGTGCAGGAGGTGATAGCCGCGATGACAACATCCCCGTCCCTCAGATCGACATCGGAATCGCGGCTGACTGTTTTCCGCTCCGCCTGTGATGGCGGGAATGCCTTTACAACGGCGGCAGGAAGATCAGATAACGGCACCCGATCCTGCGGTCGCTTTGGCCCGGCCAGACACGGGACAACTTCCGCAAGATGTACCGTGATAATGTTCGTAAACAGCGGATCAGGGGAACCGGCGTCGCGCCATAACCCCTGTTCTTTGGCATAAAGTTCCACCAAGGCCGTCACATCTTCACGGCCGGTGAAACGGAGGTATTTGATGGTTTCGGCATCAACCGGAAAATAACCACAGGTGGCGCCGTACTCCGGGGACATGTTGGCGATGGTGGCGCGATCGGCAATCGTGAGGCCATCGAGGCCGGGACCGTAGAATTCTACAAATTTTCCGACCACGCCGGTTTTGCGAAGCAGTTCGGTAATAGTGAGAACCAGATCGGTAGCGGTCACTCCGGGCTGAAGTTTCCCATCGATCCGCACTCCGACAACGTCAGGTATCGTCATTGACACCGGCTGCCCCAGCATGGCAGCCTCTGCCTCGATTCCGCCGACTCCCCAGCCGAGCACGCCAAGACCGTTGATCATCGTGGTGTGGCTGTCTGTCCCGAGCAGGGTATCGGGATAGACAACAGCCCCCCCATTGCCGCCCTGCCAGACAACCCTGGCAAGATATTCCAGATTGACCTGATGGCAGATGCCGGTACCCGGGGGGACAACCCGGAAGTTATCAAAGGCGTTCTGCCCCCAGCGAAGGAAGGCATACCGTTCGCGGTTTCTCTCCATCTCGCGTTCCACATTAATCTGGAATGATCCGGGGGAACCGTAGCTGTCCACCTGCACCGAGTGGTCAATGACCAGGTCAACCGGCACCAACGGGTTGATCGACTCCGGATCGCCGCCTGCAGCGGCGACCGCGTCCCTCATGGCGGCCAGATCGGCGATGGCAGGAACACCGGTAAAGTCCTGCATCAGCACACGCCCGGGGCGGAACGCGATCTCCCTCGTTGAGGTGCGCTGCTCCAGCCAGTCACCAAAGGCCAGGATATCGTCTGTTGTTACCGTCTCACCATCTTCGTTGCGCAGCAGGTTTTCCAACAGGATCTTGAGGGTACGGGGAAGGCGGGACATGTTGCCCGCTCCGGCCTGTTCCAGCGCATCGACCCTGTGGATGCGGAAGTCCTGTCCGTTCACAGTGATGGTTGCAGCAGAGCTGTACGAATCGAGCATGGGTTTATGCGACGTTTTCATGGCAGGTCCACCTTTTACACGATTTTATGAGACGTCATTCATATATGCACTGTAACCTGCCGGGCATCACACCCGGTTACTCAACCGTAACGCTCTTGGCCAGGTTTCTCGGTTGGTCGACGTCGGTTCCTTTTAATACGGCAATATGGTACGCCAGAAGCTGCAGAGGCACCGAAAGCAGCAGCGGTTCAAGATCTTCATCAAGGCTCGGTATTTCAATGACCGTTTCCGCCCTGTCGCGCACTTCAGTATCGCCGACTGAACAGATGGCGATCACGCGGCCACCCCGGGTGATAATTTCCTCCATGTTGGAGAGCGTCTTCTCGTAAGTACTCCCTTTAGGTACCAGTACAACAACCGGAACATCCTCGTCAATCAGGGCAATCGGTCCATGTTTCATTTCACCGGCAGGGTACCCTTCGGCATGGATGTAGGAAATTTCCTTAAGCTTCAGTGCCCCTTCCAGGGCAATCGGATAGTTTTTGCCACGTCCGAGATAGAGGAAATCACGCGCATTCATGTATTTTTTTGCTATGACTTCAACTTCTTCGTTCAGCTTAAGGGTTTCCACCAGCAACCCTGACACCTGTTTGAGCGACGCAATCATCCGCTGACCATGGGCAACATCGATCGTACAGTTGGCTCTTCCCAGGCGAATAGTAAAGAGATACAGGGCTATCAGCTGGGTAACAAAGGCCTTTGTTGATGCAACGCCAATCTCCGGACCGGCATGGGTATAAATCACACCGTCAGACTCGCGGGCAATTGAAGAATCAACCACGTTGCAAATCGCCATATTCACGGCGCCACGCGATTTTGCCTCGCGCAGGGCCGCCAGAGTGTCGGCCGTTTCCCCCGACTGGGAGATGACTATAGCCAAGGTATTTTCATCCACAACCGGGTTACGGTATCTGAATTCAGAGGCGAAATCGACTTCAACCGGAATCCGGCAGAGCCCCTCGATATAGAATTTGCCTAGCAGAGCCGAGTGCCATGAGGTGCCGCAGGCAATGATGACAACCCGCCTGATCGCCGCCAGCTGGCGATCGCTGAACGGCAACGTTTCAAGATGCACATCCCCCTCTCCCTCCAGCAGACGGCCGGCGATGGTGTCGCGAACAGCACGCGGTTGTTCATGGATTTCCTTCAGCATGAAGTGCCGGTACCCCCCCTTCTCGGCCATCAAAGGCGACCAATCGATATGGCGCGCTTGTTTATCAAGTGGCGCACCTGCTATCGTTGAAAAATAAGCAGTGCCATCTCTGAAAACGACCAGTTCGCCATCCTCCATAAAAACCATCTCGCGGGTATTGGCCAGAATCGCCGGAACATCCGACGCGACAAAAAACTCTCTTTCGCCGATGCCGACCACCATCGGCGATCCCTGTTTTGCAGCGATCAGTGCCCCCGGATCCTTTTCATTGAGGATACAAACAGCAAATGCCCCGCGCAACTGTGCCAGCGTGTGTCTGACTGCCTTTTCAAAATCAGCTTCGGTATGGAGCGTCTCTTCGATCAGGTGCGCTATAACTTCGCTATCCGTTTCACTCTTGAACGTGTGCCCGGCCTGTCTCAGCTGGTTTTTCAATTGCAGATGATTTTCTATGATACCGTTATGCACCAGAATAACCGGACCCGCCTTGTGCGGATGGGCGTTGATTTCGGAAGGTCTGCCATGCGTTGCCCAGCGGGTATGACCGATGCCGACCGTTCCGGCGAGCGGCTGATCCCGCAGGAGATTTTCAAGATTTATCAGTTTGCCCTGGCTTCTGCGAATAGCCGAGGTGCCGTCTGCGAGTGTGGCTATTCCGGCTGAGTCATAGCCGCGATATTCAAGTTTTTTAAGCCCTTCCAGAATGATCGGGGTTGCCTGCTGTCCACCGATGTATCCAACAATGCCGCACATATACTCTCCTCAACAACTTTAATAGCAATTTTGAAACATCTTATTTAGTACCATAAACAGACACTAATTGGCACGGTTTTTTTACTGTCAAAACCGTCACGACCACACTCCGCAAAGCGCCTCCCGATCTGAATATGCTTGAATTTCTGAGATGATATGCTATTTTGCTGCATTCATAAAACAGTAGCGGTTGTAACCACGCAACCGTTCATTCAGTTTTTCAGGAAGGTTCGTCCATGGAAAGAGAATTGCAGTCCCCTCCTAAAAAAAACAGTTTCTGGCCGATGCTGATGCTCTTTACGGTAACGCTGGCTATAGTTGCCCTCCTCGGTGTATCGGGTTACGTGTTTTACCTGATGGCAAAGCTTCCCAGAATCGACAGACTGACCGACTACAAGCCGCCCATAGTTTCGCAGGTTTTCGGAGATGACGGCACCCTGGTCGGAGAATTTTATCTGGAACGCCGCATCGTTGTTCCGGTCAGCAAGATGCCGCGCAAACTGATTCAGGCATTTGTCTCGGCCGAGGATTCCAATTTCTATTCCCATAAGGGGATCGACTATCTGGGGATTGTGCGGGCGGCCTTCAAAAACCTCATGTCCATGAGCAAAAAAGAGGGCGCGTCCACGATCACCCAGCAGGTTACAAAATCCATGCTGCTGACACCGGAGAAAAAGTTTTCCCGCAAGATCAAGGAGGCCATTCTTGCCAAGCGGATGGAGGAGCGGCTCTCCAAGGACGAAATTCTGTACCTGTACCTGAACCAGATATATCTCGGGAGCGGCGCATACGGCGTTCAGGCGGCCGCAGAGACCTATTTCGGCAAAAATGTCGACCAGCTCAATCTGGCGGAAATGTCCATGCTTGCAGGACTCCCGAAGGCGCCCAACGCCTATTCACCGATCAAGCATCTTGACAAGGCACGCGAGCGTCAGGGGTATGTGCTTGACCGCATGACCGCAGAGGGATACATAACACCGGCCGAGGCCGACCACGCCCGAAAGACGCCCATCGTCCTGCAGCCGATGAAGAAGGTCAACAACGATCAGTCCGCCTATTTTCTTGAGCATCTGCGCATCCAGCTGGAGCAGAAGTACGGCGAAGACCAGCTCTACAAGGGAGGGCTGAAGATCTACACCACAATGAATGCCGGCATGCAGCGGGCAGCCTATGACAGCCTCCGTAAAGGGCTCAAAGAGGTGGACAAGCGCCAGGGGTTCCGCGGACCGACCAGATATCTGAATGAAGCTGAGGTTGACGCGTTCTGCAGTAAAGTTGAGGACGGCATTGATTCCGCCACACTTAAAACCGGCGAAACCTATTCGGGTGTTGTGGTCGGGTTCCATCCCGAAAAAGGTGAAGCCCTCGTCAGGGTTGGAGAACGCACGGGAATTCTTTCCCTAAAAAAAATGGCATGGGCAGGCAGGGTCGCCATGACCAACAGTTACGGCAAGCCTGAAAAGGGGAACAAGGGGCTGACACTCGGCTCAGTCATAGAAGTATCGGTCGTATCCCCGGAGATTGACAAAAAGGGCGCGCAGTTCGCGCTTGACCAGACGCCTGAGGTACAGGCGGCACTCGTATCGATTGATCCCCGCACGGGGGGGGTCAAAGCGATGGTTGGCGGGTATGACTTCAGAAAGAGCCAGTTCAACCGCGCCATGCAGGCCAGGAGAAATGCCGGTTCGGCTTTCAAGCCGATTATTTATGCGGCAGCTCTGGACAAGGGATTTACACCCGCCACGATTATAGATGATGCCCCGGTCGAATACCCGGACGGCGCGGGAGGAATCTGGAAACCCCAGAACTACGACCATGAGTTCCGCGGACCGGTGACAATGCGTGAGGCGTTGACCTATTCCATCAATATCGTCAGCGTGAAAATAATGGAGCAGATCGGAGCACAGTACGCGGCGGACTATGCAAAAAAACTGGGATTTACCTCTCCGATTCCGGCCAACCTGGCACTGGCACTGGGAGCAGCATCAATATCCCCTTTTGAGTTAACATCCGCGTATGCTGTTTTTGCGGACAAGGGAATGCTTACCACTCCATACTTCATTACCAAAGTTACTGACAATGACGGCACTATCCTTCAGGAAACACCGCCCCCTGTGCCGGTTCCGGTAATATCACCGGAAACAGCGTACGTCATAACTAACCTGATGCAGAGCGTCGTCTCAAGCGGCACAGGACATCGCGCAGCAATTGGCCGGCCGGTAGCAGGAAAGACCGGCACGACTAACGGTGCAAAGGACGCCTGGTTTGTTGGCTATATTCCGCAACTGGTGACCGGTGTCTGGGTCGGCTACGACCAGGAGCGCTCGCTGGGAAGCGCGGGAACCGGTGGCCAGGCGGCGGCCCCTATCTGGGGCGATTTCATGCAAAAAGCGATTATGTCACTGCCGGCAGAGGATTTTGAAGCGCCGGAAAATGTTTCGTTTGTCCTGATCAATCCACGCACCGGAACACTTGCCAAAGAGGGGACTCCCGGGGCGGTTATGGAATGTTTCATTAAGGGCACCGAACCGACATCATACGACAATGACAAGCCGGCCCCCCCCGAGTAATGCCGGGAGTATTAATACTGTAATGCCAATTTCAATCTGCATGCATACATATTCCGGTTCATGAACAACAAACAGCGCCCCCGCCGGAATCTCCGACGGGGGCGTTAACGCACAACGTATGCGGCACAGTAATCATGCTAACCAAGAATCTCCTTCATATCGGCCTCGACCGTCGTGATCGGGGCGATGTTGAAGTTCTCAACCAGGAAGTTGAGGACATTCGGGGTGATGAAGGCCGGCAGTGACGGTCCGAGTTTGATATTCTTGATACCGAGGTGGAACAGCGTCAGCAGGATGACAACCGCCTTCTGTTCGTACCAGGAAAGAATCATCGACAGCGGCAGATCGTTGACGCCGCATTCGAATGCACCCGCCAGCGCTACGGCAATCTGGATCGCCGAGTAGGCGTCGTTGCACTGGCCGACATCCAGCAGGCGCGGAATGCCGCCGATATCGCCGAATTCAAGTTTGTTGAAGCGGTACTTGCCGCAGGCCAGGGTGAGGATGACCGTATCCTGAGGAAGTTTCTCGGCGAACTCGGTGTAGTAGTTGCGCCCGGATTTGGCGCCGTCGCAGCCGCCGATCAGGAAGAAGTGTTTGATGGCGCCGGACTTGACCGCTGCGATAATCTTGTCGGCCACGCCAAGAACGGCGTTATGGCCGAAGCCGGTCAGAATCTCCTGGCCAGGGTTGTCCGGGAAGCCGGGGAGTTCGAGGGCTTTGTTGATGACCGCCGAGAAGTCCCAGCCGTTAACATGCTTCACATCAGGCCAGGCGACCAGGCCCCAGGTGTAGAGACGGTCTTTGTAACTGTCGGACGGTTTCTGGATGCAGTTGGTATTAAAGATGATCGCGCCGGGGAAGTTGACGAACTCCTTGGCCTGGTCCTGCCATGCGCCGCCGAAGTTGCCGGCCAGGTGCGTGTATTTCTTCAGGCCGGGGTAGCCGTGGGCCGGCAGCATTTCGCCGTGGGTGTAGATATTGATCCCTTTCCCCTCGGTCTGCTTGAGCAGTTCTTCAAGCATCTTCAGGTCGTGGCCGGTTACCAGAATCGCTTTGCCGGCCTTGGTGCCAAGCTGGACGGCGGTCGGGACGGGGTGGCCGTAGGCATCGGTGTGGGCGCCATTGAGCAGTCCCATGACGGTCAGGTTCTGCTTGCCGCACTCCATGGCGAGCCCGACAAAATCCATCAGCCCAAGCTTGGGATCTGTCGTCGCGGCAAGCGCATGCTGGAAAAAGGCCATGACTTCATCGTCGGTTTTGCCGAGGATCATGGCGTGATCCATATAAGCGGACATCCCCTTCAGACCGTACATCAGAATCTCGATCACGGAACGGATATCTTCGTTGACATGCTGGGTGTTGATGCCGTGGGCTTCGCCCTGAGCAATCATGCCGGCCAGGTCGTCAGCCGGTTTCCATTCGGCCACCGGGCCGGAAAGGGTAACGCCGGCAGTAGCTTTTGCCTTTTCTTTCAATTCATAGCAGCGCTTGATCAGGCCGCCGATACGGGCTGCTTCAAAATCCACATTGGTTACGGTGCTGAAGAGCCCCTCGATCGTGAAGCGGTCGATCTCGACATTGCGCCCCAGTTTGTCGGCATACAGCGCCAGGCTTTTCAGGCCGTACAGCAAGTGGTCTTGCAGTGCAGCGACATCGGGTTTCTTGCCGCATACACCAGAGATGTTACAACCGACTCCGTTTGCCGCCTGCTCACATTGATTACAAAACATGCTCATTTCTGTTTCCTCCCGTTTGTTAGTTTCGTGTGGTGAGTTTTTTTCGTTTTTATGGTAGGAACAGTATAACGCTTTTCCGGAATAATACTTGACGGTTGTCAAAAAAATCATCTTTAAAGGAGTATCAGATGCCTAAAGTCTACTTTAGCGATATGCGTGCAGGACACAAGGAGAATCTGTTCGACAAGATTGCAAAACTTCTGACCCTGGCAGGGCTCCCGCAGACCGTTGCCGAGGGTGATCTGACCGCGGTCAAAATCCATTTTGGCGAAAAGGGCAACCACACCTATCTGCGTCCGGTCTTTGCGCGGCGGGTGGTGGAGGAGATCAAGAAGCTGGGCGCGCTACCGTTTCTGACCGATTCCTCGACACTCTATCCCGGCCAGCGCAAGGAGGCGGTCTCTGCCCTGACCTGCGCGATCGAGAACGGCTTCGGCTACGCCTGTGTCGGCGCGCCGCTGGTCATCAGCGACGGCCTGCGGGGCGTGACCGAAACCGAGGTCGCCATTGACGGGAAACTGCTGAAAAAAACCTACATCGGCACCGAGATCGTCGAAGCCGATGCGATCGTCGCCATGACCCACTTCAAATGCCACGAGCTGACCGGTTTCGGCGGCGCGATCAAAAACCTGGGGATGGGATGCGCCAGCCGCAAGGGAAAACTGGTGCAGCACTCAACAGTCGCACCGAAAGTCGCGGCCAAGGTCTGCATCGGCTGCGGCATCTGCCCCCGTTCCTGCGCCCATGACGCAATTGTCATCACCAACGGCAAAGCCGTTATCGATCCGAAGAAGTGCACCGGCTGCTCGCGCTGCATCACGGTCTGCCCGGTCACGGCGATCAACATCCAGTGGAATGAGGCTTCCGACCTGGTCATGCGCAAGATGGCCGAATACACCAAAGGGGCGTTGACCGGCAAAGAGGGCAAGGCGATCTATATCAACTTCATCACTCAGGTATCGCCGGCCTGTGACTGCTACGGCCACGCCGACGCCCCGATCGTCAACGACATCGGCATCTGTGCCTCCACCGATCCGGTCGCGATAGACCAGGCCTGTGCCGACCTGGTCAACGGAGCGCGCGGCAACGAGGGCTCTGCCCTGCAGAGCGGCTTCGAACCGGGCGGAGACAAGTTCCGCGGCTGCTGGCCGGAGATACCGTGGGAAGTACAGCTGGAACACGGGGAAAAAATCGGGCTGGGGAGCAGGGAGTATGAGTTGGTGAGGGTGTAACGATCATTCACACGAAGGTACAACTAGTAATAAAAAGGATACCCAATGAACCAGTTACCAAAATGCCCGTCATGCAGCTCTGAATACACCTACGAAGACGGAGAGATGTTCGTTTGCCCGGAATGCGCCCACGAATGGCCGAAAACTGCTGCAGATGAAGAGATTGCTGACATTGTCGTGCGGGATGCGTTCGGCAATGAACTCAAGGCAGGCGATTCGATAACCGTCATCAAGGATTTGAAGATCAAGGGTTCGTCGGCGGTTGTCAAAACGGGAGTCAAAATCAAGATTATCCGTCTCGTCTCCGGTGACCACGATATCGACTGCAAGATCGACGGTGTCGGCGCAATGCAGCTGAAATCGGAGTTCGTCAAGAAGGCGTGAAAGGAAAAAATACGTGAAAGCGGTCATACAACGTGTTACATCCGCTTCGGTGGTTGTCGAGGACAAAATTGCAGGTCAGATCGGCAGCGGCATCATGATCCTTCTGGGGGTGGAAAAGGGGGATACTGAGGCGGCAGCCGACTGGCTGGCGGACAAGATCTGTGGGCTGCGGATGTTCTCCGACAGTGACGGCAAAATGAACCTCTCGGTGCAGGATATCGGCGGAGCGCTGCTGGTGGTTTCCCAGTTCACCCTGGCCGGAAACTGCGCCAAGGGAAAGCGACCATCGTTCGATACGGCAGCCCCGGCGGACGAAGGGAAACGGCTGTACGACTATTTTGTTGAAGCCGCCCGACGCACCGGCATTCAGGTCGAAACCGGAATCTTTCAGGCAGACATGCAGGTGTCGATTGTCAATGACGGACCGGTGACGTTTATCCTGGAGCGCTGAATCACACCCTGTAACAATGAGGAAACCTTATGAAAACAGAACTTACCCTCGGTTTTTCACCCTGTCCCAACGACACCTTCATGTTCTATCCGCTCGTGCACGGCCTGGTGGACACGGGCGGGCTTGCCTACCGGGAACGGCTTGAGGATGTGGAAACCCTCAACCAGATGGCGCTCAAAGGGGAACTGGATATCAGCAAGGTTTCCTACCACGCCCTTGGGCAGATACGGGATCAGTACGCATTGCTCCATTCCGGCAGTGCCCTGGGGCGCGGCTGCGGGCCGCTGCTGGTGGCGGCCGACAGGATCGACCCTGCCGACCTGCGCGGCAGGACCATCGCGGTGCCGGGACTCTATACTACGGCGCTGCTGCTGCTGCGTCTGTTTGACCCGGCGTTGGAAAATTTCATCGTGATGCCCTTCAACGAGATCATGGCTGCGGTGATGAACGGAGATGTTGACGCCGGGCTCATCATCCACGAATCACGCTTCACGTACCATACCCTTGGCCTCCACAAACTGCTCGACCTGGGGGAATGGTGGGAGGTGGAAACCGGCCTGCCGATTCCGCTCGGCGGCATTGTCGCCCGGCGGACGCTGGGTGCTGAAACGATCGCCGCTGTTGAACGCGCACTGAAGGGCGGCGTCGAATACGCCCACACTCACCCGGGAGAGGCGGCCCGCTATATCGGCGAGCATGCCCAGGAGATGAGTCCGGATGTCTGCGCGGCCCATATCGGCCTGTACGTCAACGATTTTTCAACCGATCTGGGGGATGAAGGGATAGAGGCAATCTCCTGCCTGCTGCAGCAGGCCGAACAGGCGGGGATCATTCCGCACTCTGAAATGCCGCTCTTTGCCGTATAGCTGTCACTTCCGGTATTCGGTCAGCACCGGTCAGATCAGAATTTTCCCCAGCAGTTCCAGCAGCGGCTGGGGATATACGCCGAGCAGAACCATGATGACTGTCGGAACAAGCAGGGCGATAATTTCAACACCATCAGGCTTTCGGACCGGTTCGACCGAAGCCTCTGCAGGCTTCATGTACAGTACAACTACAATTCGCAGGTAGAAGAAAACCGCCACCAGCGCCGCCAGAATACCGGCCAGTGCCAGAACATATTCCCCCCCCCTCAGCGCCGCGGCAAACACGGCAAACTTTCCCATGAAACCGGCAGCCGGCGGAATTCCCGCCAGCGAAAACATCGCGACCGCCAGCGCCGCACCGGCCAGCGGGTTGCTGTAACCGCGGCCGCGATACGCCTCAACAGCATCACACTCCTCCTCATTCGAGAGGACAGATACCGCTCCGAAGGCGGCCAATCCGGCAGTCGCATAGGCCACCAGATAAAAAACCGCCGCCCTGGTCCCTCCATTCCTGGCTGCGACCAGTGCCAGCGCCACATACCCCATCTGCCCTACTGACGACCAGGCCAGCATCCGCTTGAGATTGTTCTGCAGCAGCGCGGCCATGTTACCGGCCAGCATCGAAAGAAGCGCCAGCAGCCAGAGAATGTCGTGCAGACCCTGCCAGGCACCGAAGAGGGGCAGCAGGATCAGCAGGGCCGCCAGTGAAGCCCCCTTGGAGGCGGTGGAGAGCAGCGCCGTCACCGGCGCCGGGGCTCCCTGGTACACATCCGCGGTCCAGAGATGGGCCGGCACCAGGGACAGCTTGAACGCCATCCCGAGCAGTATCATGCAGCTGCCAGCCAGAAAAAGCGGTTCATGAGATGCGCCTGCGGAGGCCAGTTCTGCCAGCCTGAGTGTCCCCCGGGCAGCGTAGACCAGCGCGATACCCATCGCCAGAATCGCCGCCGACAGCGTGCCGTTCAGCAGATATTTCAGTCCCGCTT
>JAQUCU010000045.1 GCA_028686055.1 Desulfuromonadaceae bacterium | reverse complement strand
TATAAAAGCAAACAATCTTAGCCATTCCATTGAAAATGGCAGATAAAGGGAGGGCACAATGCTCGGTTCACCTTTTGACCTCTGGAAGGAAGAAGAGTCATGCGCCGAATATCTTGCACGCCAGGGGGTCAGCCGTCGTCAGTTCCTGTCCCTGTGCGGCCGGATTGCCGCTGTGCTGGGATGCGGCGGCCTGATTACCGGAGGGCGGACTGATGCGTTGGCCAAGGAAATTGCCGATCGCCTGACCGGTGTCAAACGTCCGGTAATAGTCTGGCTGCAACTGCAGGAATGCACCGGCTGCCTGGAAAGTGCCCTGCGCTCAGGGGACAGAACCCTCGAGAACCTGATCCTGAGCATGGTATCACTTGAATACAACGAGCTCCTGATGGCCCCTGCCGGCGAACATGCGAATGCGGCCTTGAGCAGGGCCATCGAACAGCCGCACCTGCTGGTGGTGAACGGATCGGTGCCGCTTAGCAACAAGGGGATCTACTGCGTGATCGGCGGTGAAACGGCTGAAACGCTGCTCCGCCGGGCCGCCAAAAACGCCACTGCTGTGCTGGCGATCGGGGCCTGCGCCCATTATGGTTCTGTTCAGGCGGCTCACCCTAACCCAACCGGTGCCGTGGGTGTGTCTGACATCATCAAGGACCGTCAGGTTGTCAATCTGGCCGGCTGCCCACCCATCGGCGAGGTGATCACCGCTACGCTGCTGTATTATCTGGTATACGGCCATACACCGGCGGTTGACAACGACGGCCGGCCGCTGTTTGCCTATGGCCAGCGGATTCACGACAAGTGCCCGCGCCGCGCCCACTATGATGCCGGACAGTTTGTAGCCACTTTTGACGACGACAACGCCCGCAAGGGCTACTGTCTCTACAAGATGGGTTGCAAGGGACCGGCCACATTCGCTCCTTGTCCGATTATCGGCTGGAATCAGGGGACCGGATTTCCAATCAGGGCTGGGCATCCCTGTCTCGGATGTACGGAGCGCAACTTTTTCGACCAGATGTCACCATTCTACAGGCGTATCCCCGGCCTGAATGTGCCGGGGGTTGGTGTGGAACTGACCGCCAACACTATAGGCGTCGCCGTGGCGGGTGCATCTCTGGCCGGCGTGGTTGTGCACAGCGTCGCCACTGTGCTGCGCAAACACCAGTCACGCAAGGAAGAACCGGAATCACTGCCGCTGGCTGCACTGGGAGAAGACGAGAACACCGGGCAGGATAACGATACCACCAGGAAGTGATCGCCGACCGGCGAGAAAGGAGCGATCATGGCAACTCAACGAATAGTAATCGATCCAATCACCCGCATTGAGGGTCACCTGCGGATAGAACTGGAGACCAATGGCGGCCGGATCAGCAATGCTTGGGCCTGTACCACCCAGTTCCGCGGCATCGAAAAAATACTTCAGGGGCGGGACCCGCGTGATGCCTGGGCTCTGGCTCAGCGGATCTGCGGGGTCTGCACCGGGGTTCATGCCATCGCCTCGATCAGGGCGGTGGAAGACGCCCTCAAATACCCTGTCCCGCGCGCCGCTGAACTGATCCGGAGTCTGATGATGCAGATGGGCACTATTCAGGATCATGTCATCCATTTCTATCACCTGCACGCCATGGACTGGGTCGACGTGGTCAGCGCCCTCAAGGCTGACCCGGTCAAGACCGCCAGACTGGCTGAGTCGATTTCCGACTGGCCGGCCAACTCCGTAGCTCATTTCAGTGCTGTGCGCAAGAAGCTGCAGGATTCAGTATCCGGCGGGCAGCTCAGCATATTCAGCAACGGCTACTGGGGACACCCGGATTACAGGCTTCCGCCCGAGGCAAACCTGATGGCCGTTACCCACTATCTGGAGGCTCTTGAATGGCAGCGCGATGTAATCCGGATGCAGACTATTTTTGGTGGCAAGAATCCACACCCTAATTTTCTAGTCGGGGGGATGGCCTGTTCTATCAATATGGATAACCAGCTGACCATCAATCAGGTTTCACTGGCACAGCTTGAGGGGATGGTGCAGCGCGCCCGGGATTTCGTCGAGAAGGTGTATTATCCCGATGTAATGGCAATTGCCTCGTTCTATAAGGAGTATGCCGATATCGGCATCTCCAGTCCGAACCTTATGGCAGTCGGTGAGGCCGGCTATTCCTGTCCCGGAGCACCGGCCGGCCTGTTGAAACCGGGCATCGTCTCTACCGACGACGTCACTAAACTGCAGCCGTTCGATCTCCGTAATATTTCAGAGTTCATTACCTCCTCTTGGTATACATATCCAGACGGCGACAAGGCGGGCCGGCATCCATGGAATGGTGACACCACCCCGCGTTATACCGGGCCGGAGCCCCCCTATCATCACCTGTCTGACAACCAGAAATACACCTGGTGCAAAGCGCCACGCTATGAAGGCAAGGCGATACAGGTGGGGCCAAACGCCCGTTTGTTAACCGCCCACGCCCAGGGGCATATTGCTACGGTGACCCTCCTTAACGACGCCCTGAACAAGCTGGGGCTGAAACCCTCCCAAATAAACTCTACCCTGGGAAGAACTTTGGCACGAGCCTTGGAATCACAACTGCTGTCCCGCAGCATGATGGAAACCTTCGAGAAGTTCGTAGAGGGGATCAAGGCCGGGGACGTAAGTACTTTTAATCCCGTTCTCTGGGAGCCGGCAACCTGGCCCAAAGACGCTCAGGGAGTCGGGTTTGTCGAGGCGGCGCGTGGCACCCTCAGCCACTGGGTGCAGATAGTGGATCACAAGATCGTACGCTACGAATGCGTGGTGCCCAGCACCTGGAACAGTTCCGGCCGCGACCCGCAGGGGCAGATGGGGCCGTACGAGCATGCCCTGGCAGGCAATGGACTCCATCCCCTGCGTGACCCGCAGCGCCCACTGGAGGTATTACGGACCATACATTCTTTCGATCCGTGCCAGTCCTGTGCCGTACACATGACCGATCTATGCGGCACTCCCCTGAGGGAGGTGATGGTGCGATGAAAGAATCCCGGGAAGAAGGGATACACGTATCCATTGGACCGCCGATTCCGTTCGGCGGCGAGAAGGACCGTGATCTGCTGGTGGCGGCTGCCCTCAGCGCTCCCGCCGGTACGCATGATCCGGTCGATCTGGCTCTGTTGAGCACCGCCTCACACAAGGAGGATTTGCGGCATTACCAGCAGATAGCCTACACGCCGCCCGACCCGCAGTTCAAAAGGAGTATTACCCGGATCCGCCACCTGGATACCGGGCGGGAAGAGACGATCGCCCGCGGGGATCTGGAGTCGGTTCTCTATCTCTGCCGTGCCGATGAAGCGACTCGCTATCAAGCCGGCCTGAAGGCAGGCCTGCACGAAGTGAACGGTTTCCGGGTACTTGGTGTTGCCCACAGCCTTGGACCGAAGGCAGACGGCAGCGAGCAGTGGGATTTCATGGGATTTGTCCCGCTCAAGGCCACCAGACGCAAGGCTGGCCGCAAGGAGACGCCCAATGCATTCCGCTATGTAGCCGTATGGGACTGGCAGCTCCGTTTGTTGCACTGGGCGGCCTTCATCACCATCCTGGTGCTCTGCCTGACCGGTTGGCTGATTGGCAGCGGGCGACTTGCCTACGCCGGGACCACAGAAGACCCGTATTTCATCGGCTATCTGAGGCTGGTGCATTTCACAGCCGGCTGGCTGCTGGTGAGCATGGGCGTACTAAGGATTGCCGGACTGTTTGTGGCATCAACCAAATACCAGCACTGGCGCGCCCTGTTCCCGATTTCGCTCAAAGACCTGAAAGACCTCTTCCGTGTCGGCAAAAATTATCTGCTCTGCATTTTTGAACACGGTCCTCACTACATCGGTCACAACCCGCTGCAGCAAGTGGCCTATACCGGCATCTACCTGATGTCGCTACTGGCAATCCTGACCGGTTTTTGTCTGTATGCCGCCTATGACGCCAACAATTGGTATTTCAGTGTTTTCTTCTGGCTGAACAGTCTTATTGGAATACAGTATGTACGCTTGATTCATCTCTTCATGATGTGGGTCTTTCTTGCCTTTATCCCGATCCATGTCTATCTGGCCATCCGCGCCGATACGGTCGAGCGGGAGGGGTCGATCTCCTCTATCTTCAGCGGGGGGCGCTGGTGTCGCAAGGGGACTAGATTCGAAGACGAGTGACGTTGTTTTCATGAATGTGAATGTAGGGAGCCCAGTGTTAGATTTGAAGCGAGCTCATTTGTCTTAATATCCGATCAGAATATATTTGACCTCCAATTTACACATCCCTGTAAGATAGGGTAAAATAGTAGGCACTATAAATCAGCCTTTTACAATTGTAGTGACTTGATATATATAACTACAACTTTGGATAATGATCCATATTGACAATAGAAAATGGCTGATTACTATTTGTTTTCTTCTATAGCAGTTGTTACCGATTACAAATAAATATAAATCGATAGAGTTCTGATAGCAGTGACTTTAAAAACACTTCCCGTTAATAGCGCGGTACAGCCATAAAACGGCACCTGTTTGTTATATTTTTATTGAAGAGCAGATAGAAATCAAATCATATATCAACTTTGAAAGGAACTACACAATGTCCAACCTGACAGAACTGACAGCACAGATCATTGCAGCAAGAGCAGCCAAAAAGGATATGAGCAAAGAGGAATTCCAGGAAGAGATGCAGATGGTCTATTCATTTCTTAAAGGTATAAAAGAAGGTAATGTTCAACAAATCACCCAGGAACCGGTGGAAGAAGTCAAGCCCAAGCTGCTTACAATAAAGCAAGCCTTCAAGAAAGACGAAGTAATTTGCATGGTTTGCAATAAAGGATTCAAAACACTCAAGAGACACCTGTTAATGGCACACGATCTTAAACCGGGGGAGTACAGGAAACAGTTCGGTATACCGTCCAAACAATCGCTTGTAGCAAAAAACTATTCCGAATCACGTAGGCAGATGGCAATTGACAAGGGACTTGGTGAAGGTCTGTCAAAAGCAAGAGAGCTGAAGGTTGCAAAGAAGGCCGCTGTTCCTGCTGCGAAGGCCCAGGCATCCATTACAAAAGTAAAAACAGGCACGCCTGTGCCTGCCGTTAAGACCAAAACACCAGGACCGGCTGTAAAGAAACAAACTGCTGTATCTGCCAAGACAACCAAATAGGACAGCAGCTATGGAAACAAAACACTTGATATTTGTGTACGGTACACTACGGACAGGTCATAGCAACCATCACCTGTTGAAGGACGCCAAAAACTACGGCGTCGGCAGCACGGTTGAGAACTATACAATGTACCTTGCCAGTGGTTACCCATACGTCAACAGCTATGAACCCAGGTATCCGATTGTAGGGGAATTGTTTGGGGTTGATGACAGCACACTGGCACTTTTGGACAAGATGGAAGGGCACCCACGACATTATGAGCGTAAAGAGACTCGGGTGACAGTTGGAGGAAAACAATACACTGCCTGGATGTACTTCAGAAACCCACCAGGAGTTTTGATGCAGAATGGTGATTATTCAAAAGTTCATCATGGAAAAGTTTGAAGAGGATACTGGGGGCTGCTTCTGCTATGCTGCGACAAGTTTTGATTGTGGATTTGATATAACTACGGTTTTATTCCCAGCTTAAAAAGAAACAGGGACTCAACCATTTAGGCTAAGTCCCTGTTATTTATTGGTCGGTGCGACAAGATTTGAACTTGCGACCACTAGACCCCCAGTCTAGTGCGCTACCAGGCTGCGCTACGCACCGATAAAATCAACTTACAATAAATCCCGCAATACTTTCAGATCGTTTCGAACGGCTTTCAATACGTCGCTGTAATCTGTAATAGCCATATTATGAAAAAGATCTTCAGATTTAATGAGCTTCCCCTTTGAAGTGATACGTTTTTTTACGCCTTCAATTGTAAATTTTTCATCATACAACAGATGCTTGACTTGTAACACAAGATCAACTTCTTTTTTGGAATATAGCCGCTGTCCTGAACTACTTTTTACTGGTTTAAGAAATAGAAATTCCGACTCCCAAAAACGTAATACAGATGTTTTAACACCTGCAACTTCAGCTACTTCACCTATTTTATAATATGTTTTTTCAGTTAGCGTTGAAACCATAATGGCACAAACCTGCTCTGAAACCTAATTAACTTCAGCGTTTATAGCACTTTTCAAAACCTGACTCGGTTTGAATGTAAGGATTCTCCGAGCATTTATTGTAATAGTTTCGCCTGTTTGCGGGTTACGACCGCGACGGTCAGCCTTTTGTTTTACAACAAAATTGCCAAATCCGGCAATCTTGATTTTTTCTCCGGATTCTAACGTTAATTTAAGAAGTCCAAAGACTGTTTCTACCATTTCCGCTGATTCTTTTTTTGAAAAACCGATTTTCTGATGAATGCGTTCAACGATATCTGCTTTTGTCATATTTACCTCTATATTTATCGGTTAATGCACTGAATCAAAAGGAGAAATTTTATAACACACGAGAATCTATTACGCAATAAATTTATCGCACCGTTACTTGTAATTTATTTGTCAAATTGGCGACGATTTTCTTATGAAGCACGGATATCTCTTCTTCCGCAAGTGTACGCTCAAAAGATCGATATCGAATACGCACTGCAATGCTCTTATACCCCTCTGGTACACCTTTTCCGCGATAAACGTCAAATATTTGCACGTGTTCAATCTCTTTTGATTTTTCCGCTTTGACACACTCAACAATTTTGACAGCTGAAAGATCTTCAGGAATCAGCATCGCAATGTCTCGACTGCTGTCAGGAAACCTGGAAGGTGCAGTGATAGTTTTTTTTGATCGTGAAAGTTTCACCAGTTTATCAAAATTCAGCTCAAAGCAGAAAACGGGCTTTTCAATTCCAAAGTTTTTTTGCACCAAGGGATGCAGTTCCCCTAAAGAACCTATCTGTTCACGGCCCGCAAACACCTGGCACGACTTGCCAGGGTGATAATATGGTTCCGGGTTTTCTGTGTTCCATGACAACCCGCCAACGTCAAGGACATCCAGGACTGTCTCCACAATTCCCTTTGCATCAAAGAAATCAACAGGTTCATTGGGACGACTCCAACCGTCCCCATCCCTGGAACCAGTTATGGCTCCAACAACACAAAGCGGTTCACGAGGCATATTTTCCCCTTCTCCGGGAAGGTAGATACGCCTCATTTCAAAGAGCTTAAGATCAAGGGACCGAAAATTCATATTTCTCGATATAGTTTCGAGGAGACCTGGCAGCAGCGTCGTACGCATTACCGACTGTTCATCTACCAGCGGATTGGCCAGCTTAATTGCTGTACGGCGCGGATCATCGTTGTTCAGAAGCAGCTTACCGATATTATCAGGTGACGTGAAGCTGAAGTTAATAATTTCAGCCATTCCGCTATTAACCAGCAGATCCCTTAGCCGCTTTTCAATTTCCTGATGCCGCGTTGGCCTGTCAGAAACAACACGCGCAATCGGCATGGTAGCAGTAATCTTATCGTATCCGTTCAAACGGGCTATTTCTTCAATCAGATCAATTTCACGTTCCACATCTATTCGGTAGTGCGGCGGAACAACAGATACCGATCCGTCAGCAGACGTAGACACCCGGCATTCCAGCCGCGTAAGAATATCAAGGATGACGTCCCGTTCCAGATCAATTCCGATCAGTTCATTAGCTTTTTCCGGGCGAAACATGATCGCCGCACGGTCGCTTTTGCCAGGATACACATCAATAGCTCCTTTGGCCAAAACGCCGCCGGACAACTCAACTATCAGTGAAGCAGCCCTGTCAAGGGCACACCCTACCCCTTCAATGTCTATGCCGCGTTCAAAGCGATGTGAAGACTCTGTATGAAGGCCAAGCCGCTTGCTGGTTTTACGGATAGCAGCAGGCTTGAAAAAAGCGCTCTCAAGGAGAATTGAGGTCGTCGTGCTCTCGATCTCGGAGTTCAGCCCCCCCATTACTCCGGCAAGCGCAACAGGACGCTCGGCATCACAGATAACAAGATCAGCCGAATTCAATATGCGCTGTTGATTGTCGAGGGTGGTGAACTGCTCACCATCTTTTGCAGTGCGTACAACAATCCTGTTTTCTGATAGACGGTCGCAATCGAAGGCATGCAGCGGTTGCCCTAACTCCATCATGATCAGATTGGTAACGTCAACCACGTTATTAATTGAACGCATGCCGATATCATTGAGGCGCTTTACCAACCATCCCGGTGAAGGTGCGATTGTGCAGCCGGAGATATAGCGGGCAGCATAGCGCGGGCAGAGATCTGTATTCTCAACCGTAACACCGATTACCGATTCAACAGCATCGGGTCCTTCCACCAGTGTGCATTGCGGATGCTTAAGTTTAAGATCAAGCTTAGCGGCAATATCCCGCGCAATTCCTATTGCACTCAGACAATCCGAGCGGTTGGGAGTCAGACCAATCTCAAATATAGTATCCTTGCGACCAAGGGCCGAAAAAACCGGCGTTCCAATTGGTGCAACAGCGGGAGGGAGCACCATGATTCCGGCGCTCTCGTCAACGAGGCCCAGCTCTTTTTCAGAACAGAGCATTCCGCATGACTCCTCACCACGGATTTTTGATTTTTTAATTTTAAAATCACCGGGCAGTACCGCACCGATCTGAGCCAACACGACGGTATCCCCCTGTTTGAAGTTCTGTGCGCCGCAAACGACATCCAGGACTTCCTTGCCGTTGTTCACCTTACACACCGAAAGTTTATCAGCATTGGGGTGCTGCCATTTTTCCTCGACCAACGCCACAACAACGTCATCCATGCCTGCGCCAAGCTTTGCCATCGACTCTACTTCAAGTCCAAGCATTGTCAGCAGATCAGCAAGTTCTTCAGGCGTAGCATCGAAATCTATAAATTCTTTTAGCCAGTTGTATGTAACGATCATATCAAAGCACCATAAAAGTATTGGTAAGTTAGAAGCTCATTTCTGCGGTTTTACAGCAGGGAATACTTCGTTAAAGTTTTTATCCTGTCAAACAGGGTCGGAGTTAGAACTGCCGAAGGAAACGCACGTCATTTTCGAAAAGAAGGCGCATATCGGAAATGCCGTACTTTAACATAGCGATGCGTTCTATCCCCATTCCGAAAGCGAAACCGGAGATATTCTCTGCATCATACTGAACGTGGCGATACACTTCCGGGTCTACCATGCCAGCACCAAGTATCTCAAGCCAGCCGCTGTTTTTGCAAACCCGGCACCCCTTGCCGCCACAGATGACGCAGGCGATATCGACTTCGGCAGAGGGTTCAGTAAAAGGGAAATAACTGGGGCGAAGGCGAACACCGGTTTTTAGCCCGAAAAGCTGGTTGGTGAACTCGGTGAGAATACCTTTAAGGTCGCCAAATGTCACTCTGGTGTCAACCATAAGGCCTTCGATCTGGTGGAACATCGGCGAATGCGTGGCGTCTGAATCGCATCGATACACGGTACCGGGGGCTATGATGCGCACCGGAGGCTTTTGCTTGAGCATCGTACGGATCTGTACCGGTGAGGTATGTGTGCGCAGCAGCAGATTATTCTCAACAAAGAACGTATCCTGCATATCTCGAGCGGGGTGTTCAGGGGGGAAATTCAGCGCCTCAAAATTATACCAGTCATGTTCAATCTCCGGCCCCTCGGCAACCGAAAAGCCGAGTCCTGCAAAAATAGAGCAGATTTCCTCAATGACCAGCGATACCGGATGCTTGGTACCCTTAAGCGGACGACGACCGGGGAGAGAAATATCGATCCGCTCCGATTGAAGACGTGCGCTAATAACCTTTTCATGTGCTGACACGATAGCGGCGCCAAGTGTAGATTCAATTTCGTCGCGGACAGCATTGACCAACTGTCCTACAATTGGACGTTCTTCTGCTGAAAGAGAACCGAGCCCCTTCATCAGCGCCGTTAATTCGCCTTTACGACCAAGCAGACGTATACGTATATCCTGAAGTTGTTCTACTGAGGACGCCGTGGCAATAGCCTGCATGGCGTCATTTCTCAATTGATCAAGTTGTTCCCGCATAGTTGAATACCTTCGGTATATAAATAGTAGTGACAGCATATATGCTGTACAAAAAAGGGAATGGGATCGATTCCCATTCCCTTTTCCTAATTGAACTTACAAAGTAACTAAATTCCAGCCTTTGCAAGCTCCGCAATCTGTGCAAACCCATTCGGATCGGTCACTGCAATATCAGCCAGTACCTTACGATCGATCTGAACATTGGCCTTTTTAAGGCCGAAGATAAACTTGCTGTAAGACAAGCCATTGATACGTGAAGCCGCATTGATACGGACGATCCAGAGACTGCGGAAATCACGTTTTTTGACGCGGCGATCGCGGAAGGCATAATTTAAAGCCCGGTCTACCGCTTCTGTCGCACTGCGAAACAGCTTGCTGCGTGCACCACGGTAACCTTTAGCCAGTTTCAATACCTTGTTGCGTCTGCGTCTCGCTTTAAATCCTCTTTTTACACGTGCCATACGTACTTACTCCTTCGTTGCTGAATTGGCCAGATCCACAAGGGGAGACAATTTCCTCATGGTTCTTGGCATTACGCATTCCCTCACATAAATGCGGGAACAACTGATTATTTGTAAGGAATCAAACGGGCAACATTCTTCTGATCAACAGCTGCAACCATACCGCCACCACGCAGATCACGCTTACGTTTAGTGGATTTGTGGGTCAGAATGTGACTGGTGAATGCGCATCCACGCTTGATACGCCCGGATGCAGACTTTTTGAAGCGCTTTGCAGCGCCACGGTTTGTTTTGATTTTCGGCATAAGAACTCCTTCTCTGTTATAAGAACTTACCTAGTAGAGGTATTATATACGTTATTTTTTGGGTTTAGGTGCAACAATCATGTACATGTTACGACCCTCAACCCGTGGCTGATTTTCAATAACACATACATCCTGCAGCTCTTTAGCAACTTTTTCAATCACCGCCCGGCCTACGTCCATATGAGTAATTTCACGGCCACGGAATACAAGCGTAATTTTCGCCTTATTTCCTTCCTCAAGAAAGCGCTTGACATTGTTTATTTTAAATTCAAGGTCATGACTATCTGTCTTCGGCCGTAATTTTACTTCCTTCAGGAGCACATGAACCTGCTTCTTTTTTGCTTCCTGCAGTTTTTTGCTCTGCTGGTACTTGAACTTACCATAGTCCATTATCCTGCAGACAGGTGGAACTGCTGTCGGGGAAACCTCAACAAGATCCAACTGTTGCTGTTCGGCCAGTTCGAGTGCCTGAGAAAGGGAAAGGACACCCAGCGCTTCTCCTGTTGCACCTATCACACGAACTTCAGAAACCCTGATGGCCTGATTAATATTGACGGTCGGTTTTGCTATGGCGACACCTCCTGACAGCAGTTTATTTTTCGCTGCTATCTAACTTACATTCTATTTAAAGTTTTTACATTCCTGCTTTACAAACTCAATAAATTCTTCAGGCTTCATGGCCGGAAGATTTTTCCCATCCCGATAGCGCGCTGTAACAGTCCCCTGCTCTACTTCTTTATCGCCGATAACCAGCATATAGGGAATCTTCTGGAGCTGCGCCTCACGAATCTTGAAGCTCAGTTTTTCATTACGGATATCACGCTCAACACGTATCCCGGCATTACGCAACTGCCTGTAAACATCCTGGGCAAACGGTATCTGGTTATCCGTCACAGTGACGACAACCGCTTGAACCGGAGAAATCCAGAGCGGAAAACTGCCGGCAAAGTGTTCAATAAGGACACCGATGAATCGTTCAATCGAACCGAGGATCACGCGATGCACCATGATGGGACGCTTACGTTCACCATCTGACGCTACATAGGTGAGATCAAACCGCTCTGGCAGAGTAAAATCGCATTGAATAGTAGCACACTGCCATCTCCTGTCAAGACAATCGCGCAGTTTAATATCTATTTTAGGGCCGTAAAACGCGCCATCACCCTCATTTATCTCGTAGGGACGACCGGAATCCTTCAAGGCCGACAGTAATGCTCCTGTTGCCTGCTCCCAGTCTGAATCTGATCCGATTGATTTTTCCGGTCGGGTTGAAAGCTCCATTTCATATTCAAAACCGAAAATAGCCATCACATCGTTGACAAAAGCTAGAACACCTTTAATCTCGGCATCCAGCTGTTCAGGGGTGCAAAGAATATGGGCATCATCCTGCGTAAAGCATCGTACGCGCATAAGACCATGGAGTACTCCGGCGCGCTCATGGCGGTGTACTGTTCCAAGTTCGAAGTATCGGAGAGGAAGATCACGATAGCTCCGCAACTGGGACTTATAGATCATCATGTGTGAGAGGCAGTTCATCGGCTTTATGCCGTAACTCTGCTCATCCACTTCGGTGAAATACATGTTTTCACGGTAATTTTCGTAATGCCCTGAACGCTGCCAGAGTTCGCTTTTGAGAATCTGAGGCCCGACAACAATGTCGTAATCCCGCTTCAGATGCTCTTTGCGCTCAAAATCTTCCAGAACCGTGCGCAGCATGGCACCTTTCGGGTGCCAGATCGGAAAACCGGCGCCGACTTCATCAGAGAACGAAAACAGATCAAGCTCCCTGCCTATCTTACGGTGGTCACGTCGTTTTGCCTCTTCAATGCGATGCAGATACGCTTCCAGCTCTTTTTTATCGACAAAAGCGGTTCCGTAAATACGCTGAAGCATGCGGTTTTTTTCGTTACCGCGCCAGTATGCACCGGCAATAGAGAGCAGCTTAAAGGCCTTGATCCTTGCTGTAGAAGGTAAATGCGGTCCTCGGCAGAGATCGGCGAACGTGCCCTGGGTATATACTGAAACATGCTCAACACCAAGATCATTGATCAGCTCGGCCTTATACGGCTCGCCCATAGCCTCGAACATACTGACTGCATCAGCACTTGAATACTCGTGCCGTTCTATTTTCTGGTCAGCTGAGGCCAACAGCAGCATTTTTGCTTCGATACGTTCCAGATCTTCAGGCGTAAAAGGCTTGTCTATGTCAAAATCATAATAAAAACCGGTTTCAATGGCAGGGCCGATCGTAACCTTGGCCTGGGGAAAGAGCTCTTTAACTGCCTGAGCCATCAGGTGCGAAGTTGAGTGGCGGATAATCTCAAGCGCTTCAGGACTTTTTTCAGTAACAATTTCAACGCGATCACCATTATTCAGCACGGAAGAAAGATCTGACAGCTGTCCGTTGATCTTTCCTGCCAATGCCGCCTTTGCGAGACCGGCGCCGATTGACGCTGCCAGGTCATAAACCGTGGCACTCTTGCACAGTTCGCGTAAAGAATTGTCAGGAAGTGTAACTGTTATCATAGACATAATTTTCCCCTTCAAGAGGGCAAACAGAAAAGGCATCGATACATCGATGCCTGCATCCTGCCTGCTTCAGCTCTGCTTATTAATGGTAGGCGCGGGCGGTGTCGAACCGCCGACCTCTACCGTGTCAGGGTAGCGCTCTCCCGCTGAGCTACGCGCCTACATCAAAAAGCTGACGAGTAATAGCAAGTTGCGTCATAGATGTCAAGCTGATTTTACTGCTTTTTCCAACCTGGCCACGTTCTCTACATGAACTGTCTGCGGAAACATGTCAACCGGCTGAATTTCGCGACAAACATATCCCAGCCCGCCCAGAACATCCAGATCCCGCGCCAGACTCTGTGGAGAGCATGAAACATAGATTATTGATTTCGGCCCTGTAGCGGCAACCCGCTCAAGAACTTTCTGATCACACCCTTTACGTGGCGGGTTCAACACCGCCACATCGACATGCAGCTGATCACCAGCCATCTCATCGAGCAGATCGGCAACATCCCCTGCTTCGAACCGGCAGTTTCTAATGCCGTTTATCCGGGCATTCATGCTTGCGTCAGCTACAGCCTCTTCGACGACTTCAACTCCGATCACCTCTTTGGCGGATCCTGCCAAAAATAGCGATATTCCGCCAATGCCGCAGTACAGGTCGAGTACCGTTTCAGATCCCGAAAGCCCGGCCCATTCACGCACCTTGCTGTAAATCAGATTAGCACCACTGTTGTTGACCTGGAAAAACGACCGGGGTGAAATTCTGAATGAAACATCGCCGATCCGCTCCGTCAGGTACAGTTTCTTCGTCAGAAAATAATCTTTCTGCCCCATAATAACATTACCTTCAGTGGCGTTCACATTCTGGACAACAATTTCAACCTCCGGGACAAGATCCTGTACAAATTTGCCCAAATGATGAATCTCGTTGAAAGAGCGCTTGGAAGTAACAAAAACCACCATCGCTTTTTTCTCGTAAGTCGAGACGCGCACGACCAGGTAGCGCAGCAACCCCATCTTGCTTTGCGGATTATAAACCTGCACCTTCCCCTTCTTGATACCCTTTCTGACCGCTTCAACAACCTTGTCAATAAGAGGGTGATGGATCGGGCACTGTTCCAGATCATAGACATCATGACTTGCCCGCCGGTAGATCCCGATAAACGGTTCCGAGAATTTACCGGCCACCGTCAGCTTTGCAGTCGTACGGTAATGGATCAGATTATCCGGAGACAGCAGCGGATGAACAACAACAGCCGACAATTCCGGATACTTTGCTATCTCTGACAGAATCATGCCACGCTTCCAGCTTTTCTGTTCGGAGTATTTCATAGCGATCAGCGGACAGCCGAAACAGTCTGCACTTTCGCGGCAGGGGGGATTAACGCTGCGCAACGGGGATGGTTGTTGCAGTTTTTTCACATGACAAAACGCAGTACCGCCTGCAACATGATCAATACCGGCCAGCACGACATCTCCAGGCAGGGCACCGCCAACTTTAATCGTCATGCCGTCTTCGCTGCGGGCGGTTCCGTAGCCGTCTTCATCCAGTGCCGATATGCGCAATTCAAGCACACCTTTACGGGTCAACGGCACAAACGGCTTTCCTGTCATGCTACTTTCAGCCGTCTTCCGAGGAACTGTTAGTGCCGCTTTTGTATTCATATATTCTCGTTGTCTTTGATTCTTCAAAGTTTCAGTTCCCTCTTATTCGCCGTCTTTTTTAAAAGGATAGCAGGCGGCATCATGCCATTGTCACCAGATATTCCCGGAATTTCCTAAAAGCCTGGGCACGATGACTTACAGAATTCTTCTCTGCCAGTTCCAACTCTGCCATGCTGCGTTCAAAACCATCCACCAGAAAAAGCGGATCATATCCAAAGCCTCCCTCTCCCCTGGCTGCAGAAAGGATCCGTCCGGCGATCCTGCCGGTAAAAATCTGTTCAATACCTTCCGGAGTCACAAATGCCAGCACACAAATAAAAGCCGCTTGACGATGCTCTTCCGGAATATTCTGACATTCGCTTAAAAGCCTTGCATTATTGGCAGCATCACCGGCACCGATACCGGCATAACGGGCCGAAAAAACACCGGGGCGGCCATCCAGGGCATCGACCACCAGCCCCGAGTCATCAGCCAGAGCCGGAAACCCGGAGAAACGAGCCGCTTCACGGGCTTTTTTGAGGGCATTCTCTTCGAAAGTGACCCCATCCTCAACGGTCTCCGGAAAATCAACAAAGTCGGCTGCGCTACTGACCTGATCAACCAGACCAGCCAGCAACGCATTTATCTCCACTATCTTGCCCCTGTTACGGGTCGCTACGATCAGATGTTTCATTTATCCAGCGACTCCTGTTGGAAGACAAAGAGCTGTTTAATACCACCAATTGCAAGGTCACGCATGGCATCCATCTCTGCACAAGTAAAAGGTTCGGTCTCGGCCGTACCCTGCACTTCGACAAAGCGGCCGCTGGAAGTTACGACAAAGTTCATATCGACTTCTGCTGAGGAATCCTCAAGGTAATTCAGATCAAGCAGGGCCTCCCCCCCGACTAAGCCGACACTGACCGCCGCTACAGCTTCCTTGATCGGAATTTCAGCCAAAAGCCCACGAGATTTCAGGGTCGTTAATGCATCTACAAGGGCAACATATGCGCCGGTTATAGAGGCGGTCCGCGTCCCGCCGTCCGCCTGTATGACATCGCAATCGATATAAATGGAGCGCTCGCCGAGTTTTCCAAGATCGGTCACTGCACGCAGCGAACGACCAATCAACCGCTGAATCTCAAGTGTGCGACCGGTCTGCTTCCCTTTTGCAGCCTCTCGTTGAGAGCGGGTATGTGTAGCTCGCGGCAGCATGGCATATTCAGCCGTAACCCAGCCGGTCCCCTTGCCCCTCAGGAAAGGAGGCACTGATTCCTCCACCGATGCTGTACAGAGAACTATTGTATCACCAAATTCTATCAAAACAGAACCTTCAGCATGCCTGGTAAAACTGCGCGTTAATTTTATAGAACGTAAATCAGTTGCACTGCGCCCGTCATTCCTCATACAAATTACTCCTTCGACCCATAAAAAATCAAAATGTAAGCTGTTCATTAACCTGTCAGCGGTGCAGAGTCAAACAAAAAGGGGACCTGAAACCAGGACCCCTTGAGTAACGTACGGCTAAATCTGATATTTTTTAACTATCCGAGATGAGTATTGTTGTTTCTGGCCCGATTGGCAAGAATAGTGGAATCCAGCAGCTCTCCACAACAGGTACACTTCCAAGCATCAAAAGAACGGACAAAATCATAGAATTTCTCAGCGAACATACGCCCTTTGCAACGTGGACAATGCATAGATCCCCCCCGACTACAGTAATAATATAGGCAGAGTTGTTTATACATTTTATGTGCCAAGAGTAGAGACAATTCTGCCAGCGGCGAAGACAATAAAATATATTGAATATTATAAAGACGTTAGAAGTAGGTGCTAAGCATCTTGTACTTCTTTTGGCCGATTCCTTTGATCGTGGCAAGATCCTCCACATGCAAAATACCGCCATTATTTTGACTGTAAACAATTATACGCCTTGCCAAAGCCGGTCCGATTCCGGGCAGGCGAATAAAATCAGCTTCACTCATCGTTGAAATATCGAGCGGTATCCCCAAAACCATCCGTTCGGGAACAGTCATCTGCCCCATAGCCAGCAAAAAAGACCCATCAGGCTGTACAGACAGATTAACAGCAGACCCATTCCGCAAATAACGTACCGCTGAAGGGATGCTCTCATACCGTTTCAGTGGCGACTTCCAACCCGCCAATACA
>JAQUCU010000227.1 GCA_028686055.1 Desulfuromonadaceae bacterium | reverse complement strand
AAAGTGATAGAGTAGTTCGCCGCCGTAGCGTTGCATGGAAATGTTCTTCAGTCCATGTTTACCGTCTGCTTCTGTGGCGTAATCATACAGCGCTTCAACTCCGAAGTTCTTGGTAAAGTTGTACCCGGCCCGGATACCAAGCAGAAAGGTGGTGTCAAGCTCCTTTGCACCATCAAAAACATAGCCGCCGATAACCGGTGTTACCGCAAAACTTCCCTCTTTAATAGCTCCGAAGGCCGCCGATGTTGACATAATCAGACAGGCCGTCAGAACGCTCCCTATCACTTTCCTCATGATACTACCTCCTTGGAATAAAGTATGCCGGTGTTTTTTTACCGCTATTTTTCTGTTTTTTGCAATAAAAAAAACCAACATACGGTCAAACGATTAAAAATCGTAGCACACTATACGCAGTATACAAGCGGTATCGGGGTAAAATCTTGCAATTTATTTTTGGCTGCATTACTCTTCGATAAGTAATCCCGGCATGTGCTGAGCATGTGCCGCAAATCAAGGGGGATCAAATATGTTTTTTCCACAGTTCCGGGCCCGCAGAATAAGGGGCAGTGAAACCTTTCGCCGGATGGTTTGTGAAACATCCATCTCGGTTAACGACCTTGTCTACCCGATGTTCTCGGCTTTTGGGAGCGGGATCAGAAAAGAAATATCTTCCATGCCAGGCATCTATCAGCAATCCATCGAGCATGTCGTCGCCGAGGCCAGAGAAGTCCGGGATCTGGGGATCCCGGCCGTGCTGCTGTTTGGCATTCCCGAGACTAAAGATGCGGTCGGCAGTGATGCCTATTCCGATACCGGCATTATCCAGGAAACGATCCGGGCGCTGAAAAAGGATGTGCCCGGTCTTGCGGTCATCACCGATGTCTGTATGTGTGAATATACCGATCATGGTCACTGCGGTATTATAAAAAACGGTGATGTGGATAATGATTCGACGCTGGAGCTGCTGGCGCGGGAAGCTCTCTCACATGTCCAGGCCGGGGCTGATATGGTTGCCCCGTCCGATATGATGGATGGCCGGGTGGGGGCCATACGTGAGATGCTTGATGAGAACGGCTATGATGCAATCCCGATCATGAGCTATGCGGTCAAATATGCTTCCGGCTATTACGGTCCGTTTCGGGAAGCTGCCGAGTCAACGCCGCAGTTCGGGGATCGCCGCAGCTATCAGATGGATCCGGCCAACCGCCGTGAAGCACTGCGTGAAGCCGCTTCCGATGTTGAAGAGGGGGCTGACATCATCATGGTAAAGCCCGGCCTGCCGTACCTCGATATCCTGCGTGATCTGCGCAACGGGTATGACCTGCCGCTGGCGGTCTACAACGTTTCCGGCGAATACAGCATGGTCAAGGGGGCTGCCGAGCGGGGCTGGATAGATGAACAGCGGGTGGTTATGGAAACGATGATTTCTTTCAAGCGGGCCGGGGCTGACATCATCATAACATATCATGCCAAGGACGTTGCGAAATGGCTCGCAAGATAAGCCGGCCCTGTTTGTGGTTCAATTAGCTGCTTTTACGAGTACCGGCGGCCTGTCAAGGTAGCGTGGCAGGCCGCCGCGCACTTCAACGATCGGACCGTCCGCCAGCTCCTCCGGATGACCACTGTCCTCTCCGTATTCTTCCACTCCTGCCGCCCAGGCGTACAGTTTTTCTGCATCCTGCAGCACCGGCCGTTGCGGTGCATTAAAGACCCGCTTCTGCATCTTTTCATCATACAGGCCAATGCAGCCGTGGGATGCCGGTTTACCCGGCAGATCGCGGGCGTGAATCCAGTACGAGACGTTATCCGTTCCGACATGAAAACGGAGGGCATTGTCCATCGGGTACTGCTCTTCATCATCGGCGGTTTTATACAGCGACGAGGTATGATTGGCATCGCGGGTGGTTATTCGAAAAATGCCGGTGGGGGTCTCCTTGGTTTCCTTTCCGGTTGCGGCCGGCGTTGAGAAGGCCAGTTTGCCATGCTCGTAGGCGCCCAGCCACTGCTCGGTTATGTCGACAAGAATATATTTATCGTGGCGGGCAGCCGGCTGATAGAACTGCGGCAGCGGCGTATAGGTACGGATGTCCTGCATGTTGTCAGGAACTTTAATCGTTACACCGGGATACGCGTGGCGGCGGTCGATCCTGTTAAATCGTGCTACCAGAACCCAGTCGGCCCCAAAGAGTGATTCAAGTGACTGCTGCGGCTGTATAAACTGTGGATGCCATTTGATGTTCCGGAGGCTTGGATACTCAACCCGTGAGAGATCTTCTCTGGCGGCGTCTTCCGGTGATGCGGACGGGACATCCGTCAGGGATGGTGTCCGGAGAACCGTGAAGCCGACAAGTATGCCGGTCAGCAGTAAAGTCAGGATTATTTTGTGTGAAAGCCGCATACGGCTGTAGCGCATATAGGTGAACCCTCGCATGTATATAGATTGCAAACGGACACTATAATCGTTTGTCAGGTACTATTCAATAGTTGTAATTACTCCGGTTTAAAATTTCTGGTATCAATGAATAACTGGTGCTAAATTGCCGACAGTAGTCATATTAACTGTCATCTGTGGAGGCAGTATGGAAGATCAGAGCCGGAAGCATATGCATAATCAGTTTGCCAGTGACAACTATGCGGGGATATGCCCTGAGGCGATGCAGGCGATGCAGGCTGCCAATGTCGGCTTTGTCCCCTCTTACGGTGATGATTTCTGGACTGAGCGGGCCTGCCAGCATCTGCGCGAGGTTTTTGAGACCGAGTGCCAGGTGTTCTTTGTTTTTAACGGTACCGCGGCAAATTCACTGGCACTGGCATCCCTCTGCCGTTCATATCATAGCGTGATCTGTCATGATCTGGCCCATGTGGAGACTGACGAGTGCGGAGCGCCGGAGTTCTTTTCAAACGGCACCAAGCTTCTGCATGTGAGCGGTCCCGGAGGCAAGCTGGATCTGGCGGAGGTAGAGCGAGCAATTACCCACCGCAGTGATATCCATTATCCGCGCCCAAAGGTATTGAGTCTGACTCAGGCGACCGAAGTCGGCACGGTGTATACTCCTGATGAAATCAGGGCTGCCAGTAATCTGGCCAGGCGCTATGATATGAGAGTGCAGATGGACGGTGCCCGTCTGGCCAACGCCATTGTATCTCTGGATGTTGCTCCTGCGGAGCTGACCTGGCGCGCGGGGGTTGATGTCCTCTGTCTTGGGGGAGCGAAAAACGGCATGGCAGTTGGTGAGGCGGTGGTGTTCTTCGACCGTGAGCTTGCTCATGAATTTGACTATCGATGCAAACAGGCGGGGCAGCTGGCATCCAAAATGCGTTTTATTTCGGCCCCCTGGATCGGGATGCTCGAAAGTGGCGCCTGGCTTAAAAATGCCCGGCACGCCAACGATTGTGCCGCATTGCTGGAACAGCGCCTGGCAGCGATTGACGGCGTCCGTATCATGTTTCCACGGCAGGCAAACTCGGTGTTTGTCGAGATGCCGGAACCTATTACTGCGGCTCTCCGTTCAGCCGGCTGGCATTTCTATTCATTTATCGGATCGGGAGGTGCGCGTTTTATGTGTTCGTGGCAGACAACGGAACGTGATGTGGTCCAGCTTGTTGAGGCGGTGCAGACGGCCGCTTCTTTGGCTCACCGAAGCCCGGGAGGTGTTACGTGATCAAGACAGCAACATTCGAGGCTTTGCTGGGTGACGCGGTGCCGGACGGTCAGGGCGGTTATAATTTTACCCTGGAAGGGAAGACCTACCATCTGCAGGACAAGGATGAGGTGCGGAAAATTGCGGAGAAGCATGGGTACATAATTATTTACTGATCGATTTCATGTCTGTGAAAGGTCCATTCCTGATCAAGGTGGGTGGGCCTTTTTTCCTTACCGGAGAGATCGCGATTTTTTGCGGACAGGCCTTGCATGCCGGGTTTCGCTGCACGATAATTCATGCTTTAATTTAAATAAAATATGCACGAAAATATTGACTTGCTTTTTGCGCTTCACTTGTGTAGAGAGTGGCTGACGTTTCGTCGTATAACGGTTTTATGGATATAGAGTAACGTTTCGGCCCCCCGTG
>JAQUCU010000226.1 GCA_028686055.1 Desulfuromonadaceae bacterium | reverse complement strand
CGACCAACAGCCGGGTTACGGTGAGTGCCTGGATCACCGCCGTGGATGAACAGGAGCGAGTCATGACAGCGGATGGGTTCCTTGCCGTGGATGGCAAGCTTATCTATCAGATGAATGATTTTACCGTAAAGATGGAGTCAGAACGATGAAGTACAGTAAAGTTACCATAGAGGCCCTGGGCTATGAACTGGCGCCGGTTGTTGTTACCTCGGCGGAACTTGAGTCCCGCCTTGAGCCGTTGTACCGTTACCTGCGCATTGCGCCGGGGCAGTTGCAGGCCCTGACCGGGATCAGGGAGCGGCGCTGGTGGGAACCGGGGTATCCGCTTTCTCACGGTGCCATTGCTGCGGCCAGAAAAGTGCTGTCAGCTTCCGGTGTTTCTCCCGACGAGATCGGAGCCCTGATCTACACCGGCGTCTGCCGGGAGCAGTTCGAGCCGGCGACAGCCTGCCGCGTTGCTGCCGGACTCGGCATTGCCGGAAAAACCGCCGTATTTGACCTCTCCAACGCCTGCCTCGGAGTTCTCAACGGCATCCTCGATGTTGCCAACCGGATCGAGCTGGGACAGATCAAAGCCGGCCTCGTGGTCTCGTGCGAGAGCGCCCGCGAGATCAATGATATCATGATCGCCCGGATGCTTGAAGAACGGACGATGCAGCATTTTGCCGCCTCGCTGGCAACTTTGACCGGTGGTTCCGGTGCCGTGGCAATCCTGCTGACGGACGGCTCCTTCTCCGGTTCATCGCGACGCCGCCTGCTGGGCGGTATCACCCAGGCAGCCCCGGAACACCACCGGCTCTGTCTCTGGGGCGTCACCCCGGACGGCAAGGGCGGCTATGTCCAATCCATGTCAACCGATGGAGTCAACGTCATGAACTATGGCGTCGAATTAGGGCGCCACACGTGGGATGCCTTCCTGCCTCAGGTCGGCTGGCGCACGGAGGATGTTGACCGGGTGGTCTGCCATCAGGTCGGCTCTGCTCATCAGAGCGCAATTCTCAAGAATCTCGGCATCCCTCCGGAAAAGGACTTCACAACTTTTGAATACCTGGGCAACATGGGTACCGTTTCCCTGCCACTGACAGCCGCTATTGCCGATGAACGCGACATCCTGGAAGCGGGCGACAAGGTTGCTTTTCTGGGGATCGGCAGCGGCTTGAACTGCCTCATGCTGGGGATGGAATGGTAAACACCACTTTACAGAAACACTACCCCTTCAGCGGCAACAAGCTTGATCTGGACGGTCTCGGCTATCACTATCTGGATGAAGGCAGCGGCCTGCCGGTGGTGATGGTACATGGCAACCCTTCCTGGTCGTTCTACTACCGCAACCTGGTACTGGCCCTGCGGGACCGCTACCGCTGTATTGTTCCGGACCACATCGGCTGCGGCCTATCCGACAAGCCGGGCGATAACCGCTACGCTTACACTCTTTCCCGCCGGGTGGATGACCTTGAACAGCTATTGGAATATCTGGACATCACGGAGAACATCACGCTGGTCGTCCACGACTGGGGCGGTATGATCGGCATGGCCTATGCCGTGCGCCATCCCGAACAGATCAAGCGGCTGGTTATTTTGAATACGGGCGCCTTCCATCTGCCGGAGGCAAAACCGTTTCCTCTTGGCTTGCGCATCTGCCGTGATACCTTTATCGGCACACTGCTGGTGCGTGGCTTCAATGCTTTCAGCACGGGTGCTTCTTTTGTGGGGTGCAAGCGCAATCCAATGGATGCGGAGCTGCGCGCCCTCTATCAACTCCCCTACGATTCGTGGCAAAACCGCATCGCCACCCTGCGCTTCGTGCAGGATATTCCCCTCGCGCCCGGTGACCGCGGCTATAATCTGGTCAGCTCCGTAGCAGACGGAATCGGGCAGTTCGGCGCGTTGCCGATGCTGATATGCTGGGGTGAATTGGACTTCGTCTTCGACAAGCATTTTCTGGCCGAATGGCGGCAGCGTTTTCCCGCCGCAGAAATCCATAGCTATCCCGATTGCGGCCACTACATTCTCGAAGACGCCAAAGAAGAGATCATACCGTTGATCTCCGAGTTTCTTGAACGAACGGAACAGGGGTAATGAACTTTTCAGGCATCGTCAATATTTCCCGCCCGCTGACCGAGATGGCCGTGCTGCAACCAGATACACCCGCCATCATCTTCCCGCAGAAACAGCGTACCCTGTCCTTCCGCGAACTTGACGAAGAAAGTGATCACATCGCCCATGGACTGGGACGAATCGGCATTAGACGTGGGACAAAGACCGCCCTGCTCGTGCCACCGTCCCCGGAACTGTTCGCCCTGACCTTTGCTCTCTTCAAGGCGGGGGCCGTACCGGTGTTCATCGATCCGGGCATCGGCGCGAAAAACATGAAGGGCTGTCTGGCCGAAGCCGAACCGGAAGCCTTCATCGGGATTCCGAAGGCGCATCTGGCCCGACGTCTGCTCGGGTGGGGACGCGGCAGCATCCGTATCAGGGTTGTCGTCGGTGGAGGTTCTCTCTGGGGCGGAGTACCGTTGACTGAAATGCGGCGAGCAGAGCGCGGCGATCACCCATTTATCCCGGCAGACACGCGCGGTGATGATCTTGCCGCCATCCTGTTCACCAGCGGCAGTACCGGACCGCCCAAAGGCGCCGTCTACACCCATGGCACTTTTGCAGCACAAGTTGATACCCTGCGGGAGCTGTATGATATCCGCCCCGGCGAGGTTGATCTCCCCACGTTCCCCCTGCTCGCCCTGTTCGCACCGGCGCTCGGCATGACCGCCGTAATCCCGCAGATGGACTTTACCCGCCCTGGCACCGTCGATCCGCGGCAGAGTCTGGGACCGGCCGCCCGGTTTTCCGCCACGACCATGTTCGGCTCTCCGGCTCTTTTGAACCGGGTCGGACGCTACGCCGCAACGCACGCAGTCACACTGCCCAATCTCAAGCGGGTGATTTCTGCCGGAGCGCCGGTACCGGCTTCGGTACTTGCACGCTTCGCAGCCATGCTCCCCGCAGATGGCGAGATTTTCACCCCCTACGGGGCCACCGAAGCGCTGCCGGTCAGCTCCATCGGCAGCCGCGAAGTATTGGCTGAAACCGGAGACATGACCGGAAAGGGCCACGGCGTCTGTGTCGGCAGGCCGGTGAAAAGCATTACCATCGCGATCATTCCGATCACCGATTCTCCCATCGATATCTGGAGCGACGATCTGGCGCTCCCCATTTTAGAGGTGGGAGAAATTACCGTACGCGGGCCACAGGTCAGCACCTCATACCTCAACCGTCCTGAAGCGACCAGAATGGCAAAGATACCCGACCCTGCGGGCGGCGTCTGGCATCGCATGGGCGACGTCGGCTACCGGGACAGTACCGGCCGCATTTGGTTCTGCGGCCGCAAGGCCCACCGTGTCGTTACGTCGCACGCCACCCTCTACACCATTCCGGTGGAAGGGATTTTCAACACTCACGCGAAGGTCTTCCGCACGGCACTGGTCGGACTCGGGCCTTTGGGCAGCCAGCAACCGGTACTCTGCGTAGAGCTGGAGGCGACAGCGGGAAAAGTCGAGCAGGATTTGATCCGCACGGAACTCTTTGAACTGGGCAGCCGCTATCCCCACACCCGGGACATCCGCGAGATTCTCTTTCACCCGGCTTTCCCGGTTGATATTCGTCACAATGCCAAGATCTTCCGGGAAAAGCTGGCTGCCTGGGCAGGAGAAAAGCTGTCATGAAAGCCCTTGTTACGGGTGGAGGGGGGTTTCTGGGCGGAGTTATTGTGCGCATGCTGCACGAACGCGGCGATCTGGTGCGCAGCTTTTCACGCGGCAGGTATGCTGCACTGGAAGCGCTCGGTGTAGAGCAGGTTTGTGGTGATCTGGGAGAACGCCGTGCCGTTGTCGAGGCGGCCAGAGAATGCGACATCGTGTTCCATGTGGCGGCCAAGGCCGGCATCTGGGGACGCTACGACGATTTTTTCCAGGCCAACGTAACCGGCACCGAAAATGTTCTGGAGGCCTGCCGGGCCAACGGGATCGGGAAACTCGTTTATACCAGCTCGCCCAGCGTGGTCTTTGACGGCCATGATG
>JAQUCU010000225.1 GCA_028686055.1 Desulfuromonadaceae bacterium | reverse complement strand
AACAAGGTCGCTGCGCCGGCTGTCACAGCCACGCCGGTACCTGCCGCCGGGGGAGCAAAACCATGATGTTTGTTGAACAGTACATAAAAAAGCCGCATCTGGTGCTGTCGGTGGTCCTGCTCTTTGCAGTGGTGGGTGTCATCGGCTACCACAAGATGCCGTTCAACCTGTTCCCCGATACCGACCGCCCTCAGATCAGCGTAATCACGGTCATGCCGGGAGCTGCGGCTAACGACGTGGAGTCCGACATCACCCGCACCATCGAGAAGGAGCTCTCCACCATCGACATGGTGCGGCGGGTTAGCTCTACCTCCAAGGATGAGGTCTCGGTGGTGACCGCCGAGTTTCAGTATGACAAGGGATTGGACGCGGCCGCCACCGACGTGGCCAACGCGCTCAGCAAGGTGAGTGCCCGGCTTCCCCAGGGAATCAGGCCGCCGCAGATCTTCAAGATCAGCCAGGCCACCCAGCCGACCATGACCCTTTCGCTTTCGCCAAAAGCCGGTTTTCCGGTTGACCTGCGCAAGATACGCGAATTGGCAGACAACCAGATCAAGGAAGAGCTGCTCCGGCTTCCCGATGTCGCCAACGTTGAAGTGTTCGGCGCCAACCAGCCGGAAGTGGCGGTCACTGTCAATCAGGACCAGCTGACCCGTTTCGGGGTGAGCATGGGTGATGTCATGGGGGCACTGGCCGCACAAAACCAGAACATTCCCCAGGGGCTGATCATCCGCCGGGAGGGGCAATATCTGTTCAAGACCGCCGGCGAGGTAAAAAAGCCCGAGGAGCTGAATGAACTGGTCATCTCCCGCACGGATGGGGGTACGGTCCATCTGCGCGACGTCGCCACGGTTTCGGCCGGGGTGCAGGAACCCCAATCGGCCTACCACGGCAACGGCGTGGAGGCGATCGGCATCAATATCCTGCGGGCCCAGACCGGCCACACCCTTGATTCGATCCACTCGACCGAGGCGGACCTCCCCACCCTGAAAAAAGAATATCCGTTCATCAATTTCGCGGTCAGTTATACCCAGAAAGACCTGATCGAGCGGAGTGTTGACAACATGCTCGGTGCGCTCAGGGACGCCATCATCATCACCGTCATCGTGATCTTCCTGTTCCTGGGGAATATCCGCACCATGCTGCTCTGCGCCATCTCGATACCCTTCACCTATCTGATCACCTTCGCCGTCATGTGGCTGTTCGGCTTCGAGTTCCATATGGTGACGCTCACCGGGGTCATTCTGGCGGTGGGGATGCTGCTGGACGATGCCATTGTGGTGATCGAGAACATCGAGCGCCACTACCACGAGTCGGATCGGGATCTGACCGAGCTGGTTGCCGGCGGCACGGAAGAGGTGATGCTCGCCATCTTCTCCGGCACCTACGCCACCATCGTCGTGCTGCTGCCGATCATCTTCATCGGCGGCTATGTCCAGACGGTGCTTCGTCCCCTGTCGCTGTCGCTCACCATCGCCCTGGTTGCCTCCTATATCGTTTCGGTCACCATCATCCCGATCCTGGCGCCGTACATCCTGAAAAAGGGGGCTAAAGAGAACCGCTTCGAGCGGATTATCAAGAAGGGCAGCGACCGGTTCGTCGGCGCTATCCGCGACTTTTTCACCAACATCCTCGGCTTCGCCCTCAAGCACCGCCTCATGTTCCTGCCGCCTGCCTTTCTGCTGCTCATCATCAGCGGCAAGATCGTGACACCACTTATCGGCAAGGATGTCATGCCTCCCATGGATACCGGCATCGTCAAAATCAACTTCGAGGCGGACAGCAACTCCTCCCTGGCCCAGACCAATGCCATCCTTACCCGGATGGAAAAGATCATCAACGGTGAAGAAGGGGTTGTTGCCATCAGCTCCACCCTGGGGTCCGAACCGTCGGTGGTCTCCTTCGGCAGCGGCAAGAATCCCCAGCAGGGGAACATCACCATCAACCTGGTGGACCGGTTTCACCGCAAGCAGACCATGTGGCAGATTGAAGCCGACATGCGGCGTAATTTCCTGACAATCCCGGGGATAAAGTCGGTGGATGTCTTCGACTACGGCGCCACCCCCCTCTCTTCCATCCGCTCCACCGTGGACGTTATGGTGAGCGGCCCCGACCCCACGGTGCTGGCGGGAATAGGCCGTGATATCCAGCACCGGCTGGAAACCGTCCGGGGGCTAAAATCGGTTTCTCTCTCCTGGACTGACGACAAGAAGGAGGTCAATTTCATCGCCAGCCGCGAAAAATGTGCCCTGTACGGCATCTCGCCCAAGGATATCGCCGCCCAGGTGCAGGCGGCCGTCCAAGGGGGGCCCGCATCCCTGTTCCGGGTCGCCGGCGAGGACGGCTTCCTGATCCGTGCCCGCTATGATGCCTCGCAGCGGGACAGCGTGGCCGGGATGCCGCAGCTGAAAGTCAAGACCCCGCTGGGTGAGATACCGCTCTCCGCCCTGGGCAGTATCACCACCTCCTATGTGCCGATGCTGCTGACCCGCCAGAGCATGCAAAACACCATCGATGTCTTCGGTTACCGGGAAAAGGCGGCGGTTTCCCACATCATGGACAATGTCCAGGCGGCGCTCAAAGGGGTGAGGCTTCCGCCCGGCTACTCGATCTCCCAGGAAGGGGATGCCAAGCAGGCCAAGGAGTCATTTTCGGCCCTCATGTCGGCGCTGATGATCGGCATGGTACTGCTCTACTTCTCCCTGATCCCCGCCTTCAAGTCGTTCATCCATCCTCTTACCATAATGGTTGCCATTCCCCTGGCCATGATCGGGGCGAGCTGGTCGATGCTGATTGCCGGCAAGCACCAGTCCATGGGTTCATTCATGGGGCTGATCCTTTTGGCCGGGATCGTGGTCAAAAACTCGATCCTGCTGATCGACTTCATTGAGATGGCCAAAGGGCAGGGGATGTCAACTTATGATGCCCTGCGGGAGAGCGTGAGGGTCAGAACCCGCCCGATCCTGATGACCGCCTTCGGCACGGCGGTCGGAATGATTCCGATTGCCATGGAGTGGGCGATCGGCCTGGAACGACTCTCTCCCCTGGCAGTGGTCGCTATCGGCGGGCTGATGGTTTCGACGTTCCTGACACTCTTGTATGTGCCGATCTTCTATTCACTTTTTGAGGATCTGGTTGAAGGGGTAAAAAAACTGTTCCACAGGAAGTCTCATGGCGTAGACATCCATGACAAAAAAGTAACCGAAACAGTATGACTCTGGTGGACAACAAATAACCACAACCAGGAGATATCAATGCGTGTTTTACACAAGGGATACAGCTTCTTCATACTCATCCTCACACTGTTTCTTTTTTGTTCGATACTGCCTGCTCAGGCGGCTCCGCGCAGCTCTCTGCTCGAACCGGTACAGCTGAAAAAATGGATCGACCATGGCTACCGCACCGAAAAGGGGGAGCGGGTCGTAATCATCAATGTTGTTCCCGGTCCCGGTGAACGGTTCTCCTGGTTTGCCGGCGATGCCGACAGGCTGAAGCAGATGGTTACTGCACGCTTCGGCGACCGCTCGCCCCAGTATCATCTGATCGTACAGCTTGAGCAGAAAGGTGAGTTGGGGCATATCTCCGGTTCGCTGTATCTTACCTCCCATGCCGGCGGTGAAGTAGCCGACCGCAGCGACGGTCCGATGATAACGGAACATGAAGTGGGAACCGGCCCACGCATCGATGCGATGCTGCAAAAACTCGGCATTACCACGGATGATGTCCTGGTGTTGTCCAGTCCCCAACAGAATCCCTGGATGGTCTGTTCTTCCCGGCTCTGGTGGACCCTCTATTACTGGGGCTTTCCGTCGGAAAAACTGCGGCTTCTGGACGGGAGCAACAAGGGCTATGCCGATGCAGGGTATCCTCTGCAAAAAGGGATTGAACAGCCTGCCGTCACGCCGTCGCATTTCAGCGTGGCCAAGCTGCCGACCCGGCGTCTCCATGTTCGGGTAGGTCTGGATGAAATGATAGCCCTGGTGGACAGCGGCAAGACGAGCCGTGGAGATGTCTATCTGCTGGATGCCCGTCAGCCGCCGGCCGCCTATTATCTGAAGGATGAACGCACAGCGGCCGGCAC
>JAQUCU010000224.1 GCA_028686055.1 Desulfuromonadaceae bacterium | reverse complement strand
AGGACATCCAATTCGTCACGACGGGAGTAAATAGTGAGCTTGATCGTATTTGAAACAATGAAGGTAGCTGCAATCAGCAGGAATCCGCCAACCAGTGCGCCAAGCAGCCGCAGAAAATTCAGAAATGAATTAAAGCGGCGTACCCATTCCTCACCATACTGAACTTCAGTAATGCCGGGGATTCGTTTCAACGTGGAAACAAAATTTTCAATAGCGGCCGTATCACGGTGAGAACGTTTAAGAGCAATTTCAAACGAGGCGGGAAGCACCTCGGCACGTACTCCTTCCAGAAGTGTTTCCTGGCCTCGCAAACGGATTTTGAAGCGTTTTAATGCTTCATCGCGCGTGACATAAGTGACACGTGACACCCCCGGGAGCGTCATAATCTTTTCACGGTATGAGGCCTGATCCTGGTTTGACAGATCATTGTCAAAATAAACAGTAACCTGTACCCGCTCACTCAGGTTCTCTGTTGCATTTTCAAGATTGACAAACACAAGCAGGAACAGGGATACGATCAGTAACGCCAGCGTGATCGTACCTATTGTCACAACATTAACGAAAACATTTTGACGAATATTGTTTATAGCCCGCGAAAGGAAAAACCATGCTCTACCGCCAAAACCGTCACCTGCAAGCGTTGGGCGCTTAAACGGCTTGATCGTAGCCGGCTGTTTCTTTTTCCACTTGTTCAACGATTTCCCCTTTATTTAAAGTGACCAGGCGTTTATGCCCCTGTTCAATCAGACGACGGTCATGAGTCGCAACCACGACCGTGGTGCCACGAATGTTTGCTTCTTTAAAAATATTGAGAATCTGGTTTTTATTTGCATCATCGAGGTTTCCGGTCGGCTCGTCTGCCAGCAGAATTTTAGGATCATTTACCAATGCCCTGGCCAGAGCCACCCGCTGCTGTTCTCCGCCGGAGAGACGCTGGGTTACCTGATTATATTTTGACTCTATCCCCATCTGTTTAAGCATATGCATCGTCTTCTTGCCGATATCTGCCCTCCCCCACCCCAGCACTTCCAGTGCAATGGCAACATTTTCAAAAACGGTGCGATTCTGCAGCAGCTTGAAGTCCTGAAAAACAACTCCGATAGAACGGCGCAGCAGCGGGATTTGAGACGCAGACATACGGGTAATATTCTGGCCATCGATCAGAACCTGACCGCGATTTGGAGTAAGTGCACCGTACAGCAGGCGTAACAGAGAAGTTTTACCGGCTCCGGATGGTCCGGTCAAAAAGACAAACTCCCCCTTGCCGATTTTGAGTTCGATATTGTTCAGTGCCGAGGCATCCTGTTGGTACGTGAGTGACACGTTATGTAGCTGAATCATAGATCACCATTCATTATAGGGGGTCTTCCCATCCGAACTGATCCGGTTGGAACCGCTATGGACATCATACACTTTTCCGGGAGAGGTTCCGGATGGCAAGGGGACCGGTTCCGGGAGTGGCGGAACTTCAACCCAGTCTTCCTTGCCGGTAAACGGATCTTTGGGTATCTCTCGCATATACCCTTTTTCTTTCAATTCCGCAATAGAATCCGGATATTTACCCTGATCTGCATGAAACTGATCAATGACCGATCTAAAATTATACAGATCTTCATGCAGCACAGCCTCTCTGGCTTTTATGATGCCCCATTGGTAATTCGGCACAGCTATGGCTGCCAGAATTCCAATGATCGTAACGACAATCATCAGTTCAATCAAGGTAAAACCGCGCCGGTCGAATTTTATTTTTCTTCCGGATAGGGGTACCAGGACAGCCTGCACCAGAATTTCACCAGTCACTGTACTTTGTTTTACCATCGAGTGCGGTTCCTTCACTCATCGAGTAAGCATCAAAAACATCCTCTTTGCCCCAGGTGGTTGAATCCGGCTTATCTACAGAGGAGCGCAAATTCCAGCCCCACATGTCATCGTTTTCACTTTCAGGCGGATGAAACGGATCGTAAACCTTACGGCGCAGAAATTTAATTTTTCCCTTAGTTGCACCGCCAAAATCGCGACCATCAAGTAGTTCCTGTAAATCCTTCGGGTAGCCTGATCCGGTTTTTAGCGGCCCATCCGGCATCTTATCGAATTTACGTTTATAATCATCAATAGCCAGACGAATTGTGCGAAGATTTCTCCTGAGTTCAATTTCTTTGGTACGCTGGGCTGTCATGCGAGTCAACGGTATAACTCCAGCCGCCAGAATACCCAGGATTGCCATGGTTACAACCAGCTCTATGAGCGAAAGACCTTTTCTAACTCTCAGCGCATCAAACATATCACCTCGGAGTGTTCTGGATTTGAGGTAATGACTGTTTCAGTTCCCAGGTAAATAACCAGTCACTGTAATGTTTTTTGTCATCAAGCAGCTTGGAATCATAGATAGAGTTAAAAGATTTTCTAAGCGGTTCAACGCTACTGGCGCTTGCCACACCGGAAAAACGGGTTTCGTCACCAACAGGCTTGACAATCTGCCACTGACTGTTAGTAAGCGGGTCCAGGGACGCAGACACCCTGAGACGGAATTTTTTTGTTGTTCCATTCGTGCAGCGTTCTTCCTTGCCAATGACAAGATCATCAAGAACCGTTCCATTAGGAGAATCAATAGGCCACAAAAACTGATTTACCGGACTCTGCACCAGACCCGGATTTTTACAGAGCAAACTCTGATATATCAGTTCAGCGACCTGATCCCCGCGGAATATCATTTCATCTTCAAGCTCCCGCTGCTTGATTGTCTTCCAAGATTGTCCTACCATGCTTAGCATGATCCCCATGATCATCACAACGGTCAGAGCCAGAATGTATGTGAAACCATTTTGATTCCCGATTGCCTTCATCAGCGAATATCCACCGCCGTACTGAATGGGAGAATATCCATGACGGCACCGGATGAATTTCCGAATGCCGTTTTACCGAAGGCAAACTTTGCAAGGCCCTGTTTTATTGTTTTGAATGATGCTGTTGCAAGTGTGCCGCCTCCTGATACCCCACTGTTTCCTGCTGTGAGTCCCAAAGTGACCGTCACCGTACCGGCGGCAGAATCGGTCATGCTGCCAAAAGTGGTCGGTCTGCCATCCTTTTTCATAAAAGTGCCTTCATTTATCGCCATAAAAGACACAAGGGCTGGATCATATGTGAGCACAAAAGGGGCATTGGCAAGGTCATTAACTTCACTGACCTTTATATCCAGGTTGAACTGCTGCCCCACGGAGGCTGACAAAGGTGCGGCAATCTGAAGAAGAGTGCGCCGGGCAGGAACAGGGACAGGCACAACCGGACCTGGCTGTGCAGCTACCGGTTGAGGAGCAGGTGGCACAGAGCCCGGGATAACCGGATGTGAAATGCCGGCAGTAACTGAAGGAGTATCGTTTTTGTTTCCAATCCCTTTCGGCTGTGCTTCTCCCTCAAAAACCGGCTCAAGATCAAATGAAGACATCGGCCTGACCAGCGAAGGATGATCCTCCTTACCGGAAACAAAAGAAGCAAGACCGGGCAACGGAACCGAAATCCCCCTAATCAGTCTTGGTGTAATCGCCAGCATCAGTTCTGTCTTGTCTTTGGATGAGTTGGAGTTGGTAAACAGTGGGCCGATCAGCGGTATATCACTCAACAGGTACACTTTCGATTTATCATTATTGCTGCTGTTCTGGATGAGACCGCCGATTATACTTGTCTCACCATCCTTTAAACTCAGCACCGTCTCTACATTACGGGTACCTATCGTCACAACACTGGTACTCTTGTCCGCTCCAACAGTTTCTTTCTGCAATATTGAACTTACTTCCAGATTGAGCTTTATTGAAATTTCATTATTTAATTGAATGCTCGGTTCAGCATTGACCTTTACACCAACATCCACATACTGGACATTCACCTGCGAGACGGTGCCATTCAGCGTTGTTGTTGTAATCGGCACCCTGGTACCGACGTTAAATTTGGCTTTCTCCTTGTTTTTTACCCGTATTTTCGGATTTGAAAGCACCTCCCCCTTGGCAAGGGTTTTGCCAAGGTTGTAGGTTGCATTGGGAACCGTCACGTACCCGCCGAAACCTTTCATGGTAAAGGCACGCACCAGATTATTAACAGTAGCAGGAGACGATGTTGTCGTATCTGCAGCAGTTGATG
>JAQUCU010000044.1 GCA_028686055.1 Desulfuromonadaceae bacterium | reverse complement strand
ATCTCTCGAACTTGAGACTCGCGGCTATGATCATATCAGGGATATTGTCGCGTATCTGCAGGGGAAGGGATACAGCCTGACAGTAGTCTAGTCTGATTCACATCCCCCAGCAAGCTTCCTAAGGAGCAGCCATGCAGACAGCCGAGTGTGCCATCGGAATAGACATAGGAGGAACGACCACCTGCTTCGGCTTTGTTGATCAGCACGGCAGCCTGCTATGCGAGGCTACAATCGACACACAGCCCGATCAGCCGGCAGATGCTCTGGTCTCCCGCCTCTGTGACGGCATCGGGAAGCTGCGGGCGGCACTTTCGCGGGAGTACAGGTTGTCGGGAATTGGCATCGGCGCCCCCAATGCCAACTACCACCGGGGGACGGTTGAAAACCCGGTCAACCTGAACTGGGGGGCATCGGTCAATCTGGTGGAGCTATTCCGGCAGCGCTACGATCTGCCGGTTGCGATCACCAATGATGCCAATGCCGCCGCAATCGGAGAGCTGCTGTTCGGCGGTGCACGGGGAATGAAGCATGCTATTGTCATCACGATGGGAACCGGCTTGGGGAGCGGCATCATCGTCAACGGCGAGCTGCTGTACGGCGCCGACGGCTTTGCCGGAGAGCTTGGCCACACGACTGTCGATCCGGAGGGGCGGGAGTGCGCCTGCGGGAAGCGGGGATGTCTGGAAACATACGTTTCCGCCACCGGCCTCTGCCGGTCAATTTCCGAACTTCTCGGGCAGCGCCTTGAGCCGAGCCCGCTGCGGGAGGTCTGCCCCAGTAAGCTGACATCAAAACTGGTATATGAGGCGGCCCGCGGTGGAGATCCCATTGCGCTGGCGGCCTTTGACCGGTCGGCCCGTCTCCTGGGGATGAAGCTGGCCGACGCCGTCGCTCACACGAGTCCCGAAGCGATCTTTCTTTCCGGCGGGCTGGCAGCTGCGGGAGATCTGCTGCTGACGCCGGCGAGACGCTACCTGGAAGAGTTCCTGTTCACCCCGTACAGAGGGAGGGTGAAGCTGCTGCGATCGGAGCTGCCCGAGAGCAGCGGCGCGGTTCTCGGGGCAGCTGCGCTGGCCTGGCATGAAGTCGACACGGTCCCCTTCGACTCCGCTCAGGGAGCGAACGTTGGCTGAGCGGAGTTGACGCTACGCCCCCCTGACCTCCACCGTCACATCATACAAGGTACTGCCGCGGCCGCCGTCGGTCAGCCGCTGCGATGTCAAGGCATTGACCCCGCGATCGCCGGGGATGAACTCCCGCCACCAGACCCCTTCGGTGACGACCGTTCCCGCCGGCACCCGTTCCGTTATCCGCAGCGTAAAACGCACCTTCCCCAGATCATTGCAGGCAGTTACCGTTTGCCCATCAGCCAGGCCACGCTCAGAGGCATCGACCCGGTTCATCAGCAGCTCCATCGGCTGCTGCTTCGAACGCAGATCGCCCTGTTCATAAAAGCTCGAATTGAGCGCGAACGGCGTAACCGCCGGCTGCAGGCGGAGCGGATAACCGTCCCGCCCGGCATGGGTCGGGAGAAGACGCGGCAGCGGTTCGGCCGCCTGCACATTCAGAACCTCGATCTTTCCCGAAGGGGTCAGCCACACGCTCTTCGGGTCGGTGGGCGGAGTCAGCATGACCGGCTCACCCCGCCGCAACTTTGCGGTGACGGCCGCGCTGCGCCACGGATTTTTTCCTGACAGCAGCAGATCCACAAGCTCATCCGCAGACAGGCGGAAGAACGGTTCATCCCACCCCATTCCGGCCGCCAGCATACTGAACACTTCCCGGTTGCTCCGCGCTTCCCCCACCGGAGGTATCGCAGCGCCGCAGCGCTGGGCGTGGTAGCTGCCGTAGCAGCGATACAGATCTGGATGTTCCAGCGAAGAGGTCGCAGGCAGGACTATATCGGCATAACGGGCGGTGTCGGTCATGAAGCGCTCATGGACGACCGTAAAAAGATCCTCCCGCTCCAGCCCGCGAATAACCGCGTTCTGGTCAGGTGTAACCGCAGCCGGATTGGAATGATACACGTACAGAGACATCACCCGTGGGCCGTCCAGTTCGGTCAGCGCCCCGCCCAGCTGGTTCATGCTGACCAGTCGCGGCGTGTTTGCAATGAAATCCTCCCGCGTAACGGTCTGCAGCGGGAAAGCCCCTCCGGTCGAGGTGCCGATAAAAATGCCGCCCCCCGGTTTTGTCCAGGCTCCGACGGCGGCCGGGAGGCAGCAGATCGTACGCACGGTCATCGCCCCGTTGCCGTAGCGGGTGAGGCCGCTCCCAAGGCGTATGAAGGGAGCCTTCGCCCGGGCATACTCCCGCGCCACCCTCTCGATAACTTCGGCCGGCAGGCCGCATACCTCTGCCATACGGGCGGGGGAACAGTCCGGCAGAATCCGGGCTGCCAGATCCTCGAAGCCAAGTACATTGGCGGCAATGAAGCCGCGGTCCAGCAGCCCGTCCCGGTCAAATACGTGCAGCATCGCAAGCGCCAGAGCACCGTCACTCCCGGGGCGGATCAGGAACGCTTCATCTACGGCGTCACAGGTAGGGGTGCGGTAGGTGTCGATCGCCCACAGCCTGGCCCCGCCACGCCTGGCGCTCTTCGCGTCACGCAGCGAGTGGATGCTGGTCGCGGCGGCATTGATCCCCCACAGGATCACCAGATCACTGCACTCCACCTCGGCAGGGTCCATCCCCGGTGTAGCCCCCATGATCGCCTCCCATCCGGCCTCCTTGGCCGGAGAACAGATGGTTCGCTCCAGCCGCGATGCCCCCAGCCGGTAAAAAAAGGCATGGCCGGCATTGCGCTGCACCAGTCCCATCGTGCCGGCGTATGAGTAGGGCAGGATCGCCTCTGCGCCATGCTCCGCAATGGTGCCCTGCCAGCGGGAACATATCGTTGCTATCGCCTCTTCCCACGGGATCGCTTCGAATTCCCCCGCCCCCTTCTTTCCGACCCGGCGCAGCGGCGTTGTCAGTCGCCGGGAAGAGTGGACCGTACGCTCATAATGAACCATCTTGGGGCAGAGCAGGCCGCGGGTAACCGGATGATCCGGATCGCCGCTGACGGCAACGGCAACGCCATTTTCAACGGTGACCTGAAGACCGCATGCATCGGGGCAGTCAAACGGGCAGACAGAACGAATTATGTCTGGCATGGCGTGTATCCTTTCAGTGCTGAAATATCCGCACAACTATAACCGATTTCAAAAAACATTTGCAGATGAAATCGTTTTGGTGCGATAACATAATTACTACAATTTGAGAGGTTTATCATGACTCCACAGCCGGATATCCTGCATTACGCCGTCACCGTGGTCGGCAAAGACCGCCCCGGCATCGTCTCTGCCATCAGCGAGGGGCTTTTCAACCTCGGCTGCAACATCGCCGATTCCAGCTGCACGATGCTGGGAGGCGAATTTGCGATGATCCTGATCGTTTCCCTGAAAAAACCGTTCAGCAAATCCCGGCTGATTGAAGAGCTTAAACCGGTCTGCGAACGGATTGGGATGACGCTGGGGGTTCGTACGCTGAATCCGGACGAGGTAACCCGTCAGGGTATCGAAGGCGAAATATGCATGATCTCTGTCTATGGCGCCGACCAGCCGGGAATAGTCTATCGCGTCACTCGTGAACTGGCCGCCCGCAACATAAACATCACCGATCTCAACACCAAGCTGATCGGGACTGCGGAGGAACCGGTCTACGTGCTGATGCTGGAAGTGGCGCTGCCGGACGGGGAGAGCGCCGAGGGGGTCGAGCAGAGGCTGGCCGACCTGAAGAAAGAGCTGAGCGTGGAGATCGGTGTCCGGGTCATAACGCCGGTGGCTTTCTAACGATGGCGATTCAACCGATATTACGTTATCCGCATCCGGTGTTGAAAAAACTCTGCCATCGGGTCGGGCCGATCGACCGGAGCATCCACAACCTGATTCAGGATCTGGTCGACACAATGCATGACGGCCCCGGTTCGGTCGGAGTGGCAGCCTCACAGATTGGCGTCACGCTGCGTGTCTGCGTCGTGGATGTTTCGAAAAACCGTCACGGCAAAGAGAACAACCACGGCCTGCTCTGCATGATCAATCCGGAGATCACCAATCGAAGCGGCCTGGCCACGATGCGCGAGGGGTGCATGAGCGTGCCGGACTACACCGGCGACGTCGATCGGGCCACCGAGATCACGCTGCATTTCACCCTGCCGGACGGGACGCTTCGGGAGATTACCGCCAGCGGTTTTGAGGCGGTTGCAATCCAGCACGAAATGGACCACCTGGACGGCGTCCTGTTCCTGGACCGGGTGACCAGCATCAAGACCGGCCTGTTCCGGCGGAAGAACTATTAGATACTTTCTTTTTTCATTAATTGACGGGGTGAAACCATGTCGGGACTCTTGACCAAAAAGGAACAGAAGGAACTGCTGAAGATAGCCCGTGCAACGATTGTAGAGTATGTCACCAACCGGAAGGTCCCGGTCGTTTCAACAAAATCGCCGGGGCTTGAGCTTCACTCCGGCTGTTTTGTCACGATCAAGCAGAAGAATGAACTGCGGGGTTGTATCGGCAATTTTATATCCGACCAGCCGCTGTATCTTCTGGTGCAGGAGATGGCGGTCTCGGCCGCGACCCGCGACCCCCGTTTCTACCCGATGAAGGTTGAGGACCTGGCCGATTTCACGCTTGAAATTTCGGTGCTTTCGCCGCTGGAAAAGGCAGCTTCGGTTGACGAGATCAAGGTCGGCACCCACGGCATCTACATCGTCAAGGGGAGTTATCGCGGGGTGCTGCTTCCTCAGGTGGCGACCGAATACGGCTGGAATCGCGACCAGTTTCTGCAGCATACCTGCATCAAGGCCGGTCTGCCGCAGGACGCCTGGCAGGGGGAGTGTGAAATTTACATTTTCAGCGCCCAGGTTTTCGGGGAATAAATCCACGACAACCCACTAACCCACTAACCCGCTCTCCAAACTCCCCGTCAAGCGGCGCAGTGACAGTGATCTCCACCCCTTTGGAATTTTTGAACGCCATCGCAGAGCAGTGCAGCATCATCCGCCCGGCCGCCTGGCCCCCATAGGTCGCATCGCCGAGTATGGGCAGTCCGACCGATTCGAGATGCACCCGGATCTGGTGGGTGCGGCCGGTCAACGGGCGTGCTTCCACCAGCGAGAGGTCACCGGATGAGGCAACGGTCCGGAATCCGGTTGCGGCCTGCTTGCCTCCCTCCACAATCCCGTAGCGCGCCGAAGCGATCTTCCCGATCGGCGCATCCACCGTCCACTCATCCTGCTCCGGGCACCCGCACACCAGTGCCAGATACGTTTTGCCGACCAGACCATCCTGAAACTGCTTCGAAAGCCAGGCGGCGGCCTGCCGGTTTTTCGGAAAAATCATCACTCCCGAAGTGCCGCGATCGAGGCGATGGACAACCCTGGCCGGCTCGCTGTTCCCCTGATTCCTGAAATATTCGGTCACCCAGTATTCGAGAGTCCCCTTCAGCTGATAGGGGGTGCGCTGGCTGTTGATCCCGGCCGGCTTGTTGACCGCAATCAGCTCGGCATCCTCATACAGCAGCGCCGCCGGCGGCAGCCGCAGCTCCTGGAACCGCCCCGCCTCCATGACACCGATCTCGATGACATCACCAGCCTTGACGCTCCGCGACGCCACCCGCACCAGGGCAACGTTGACCGTACAGCCGCCCCGGTCGATGATGCGGCGCGCCTCTGATTTGCTGACACCACCGCAGAGGACCGCAATGGCATCATCGAGGCGTAATCCGCCCTGATCTTTCCCAACTGTTTTTCTTAGTATCATGATCCCGTAGTACCTTTTTTAACCCCTGAAGGCAAACAATTCCTTTGTGGATAAAGCACCCGGATTCTGCTAATCTCTGCCGTCATGAAAGATTCTCACTGTACCACCATACCGCTGCTGCGCGGACCGGTGCCGCTTTCCCACCTGTTTCTCGGCAGTTTTTTGCGTGACGGGGACAGCGCCGTTGATGCAACGTGCGGCAACGGCAATGATACGCTGCTGCTGGCCCGCCTTGTTGGAGCCAGCGGCCATGTCCGGGGGTTCGATATCCAGCAGCAGGCGATTGCCGAAACCGGACGCAGGCTTGCGGAGGCGGGGCTGTCCGGCCGGGTGACGCTGCTGCAGAAGGGGCATGAAGAGCTGGCGGAACATGTTGAAGGGCCGGTTCAGGCCGTGCTGTTCAATCTCGGCTACTGTCCCGGCGGTGATCGCAGTATTATCACCCGCCCCGAGACAACCGGCATGGCGCTGGAGCAGGCGCTGGTTATGCTCGCTCCGGGCGGAATCGTGATCGTAACGGTTTACCCCGGCCACAGCGGCGGCGGGGAAGAGCGGTCAGCCGTCGAGACATGGGCGGCCGGGCTGGACCCGCGCGTGTTTCACTGCTGGCGCATGGGGCAGACCAACGTCACCCCGACGGCCCCTTACCTGCTCCTTGTCCAGAAGGTACCCTGACATGCTGCGCAGCCTGCTCCCCTTCATAATCGTCCTGCCGGCGCTGGCCTATGCGCTGATCTCGCTGTTCTGTGCGCGGAAGTACTTTAAAACGCAAGACCATCCTGCCGTTCAACACCCGTCTCCCGGGGTTTCGATCCTGAAGCCGGTCAAGGGGATGGACGCCGACAGTTACGACAATTTCGCCTCGTTCTGCCGTCAGCAGTATACGGGGAAGGTGCAGCTCATTTTTGCCGCCGCGTCGGCCGACGACCCTGTCATCCCTGTCATACGGCAGCTGACGCAGGATTTTCCCGGACACGACATCACGCTGTGCATCAGTCCGGCGCTGCACGGGCCGAACTACAAAGTTTCCAATCTGATCAACGCCTTCCCGCAGGCCGTACATGATATCATCATCGTTTGCGATAGCGATATCAACGTTGCTCCCGACTATATGCAGTCGGTTACCGCCCATTTCTCCGATCCGCAGACCGGCCTTGTCACGTCGCTGTACCGCACCTCCAGCGTACATGGCATCGCCACGGCGCTTGAAGCGATCGGCTTTACCGCCGAGATGATCCCGAATGTGCTCGTGGCGCGGCAGCTGGAAGGGCTTACCTTTGCCCTGGGCGCTTCGATGGCGGTCAGGCGCGACGCACTGGCCTCCATCGGCGGCTTTGAAGCTCTGGCAGACTATCTGGCCGATGATTACCAGCTCGGCAACAAGATTCACCGTGCCGGGTGGGGTATCGTTCTCGACAGCTGCTTTGTCGAGAGTGTCATAAAAGCCGAAAACATCACCGCGGTGCTTTCGCGCCAGCTGCGCTGGGCCCGCACCATGCGGGTCAGCCGTCCTGGAGGCTACCTGGCGTCGGGAATCACCCTCCCCTTTCCCGCGGCACTGCTGGCAGCGGTGCTGGCGCCGTCACCGATGATCGGCGCAGCCGCCGTTCTGCTGTTGTACGGGGTGCGCATGGGCGTCTGCACCATCTTCAGCCGTCGCTTTGTCCGGGACGGCCTCTTTCCCCGCTGGCTCTGGCTGTTACCCCTGCGGGACATGCTCGCTTTTTCCACCTGGGCACTCTCATTCCTCGGGAACCGGGTCGAATGGCGCGGCAGCCGCTTTGTCCTGAAACCGGGCGGAAAAATCGAGGAGCTGGCCTGATGCCGGGCCGCAGCTACCTGATCGTGACGGTAGCATCGCTGTTTCTGCTGACCCTGCTGTTTCTCTGCGCAGCTCCGGTTCATGTTTCGGCTGAAGAGCTCACGACATCATCCAAACCGGTTATTATTGTCGGCGGCGACCGGGACTATCCCCCATACGAATTTCTGGACAAGAACGGCCAGCCAGCCGGGTACAATGTGGATCTGACCAGGGCCATTGCCGATGTCATGGGAATGAAAGTCGAATTCCGCTTCGGAGGCTGGTCGGAGATGCGGAATGCCCTTCTGGACGGTTCCGTGGATGTTCTGCAGGGGATCTCCTATTCTGAAGAGCGGACCAGAACCTTATCGTTCTCGCCGCCCCATACGATCATCAACCACGCCATCTTCGCCCGCAGGGGAACCCGCCCTGTCAACAGTTTAGAGGAGCTGCGCGGCAAGGAGATCATCGTATTCCGCGACGGGATCATGCACGACTATCTGAAATCGCACGGGTTTGCGTCCAATCTGGTGATGACCGAGACTCCCGCTGATGCACTGCGGCTGCTGGCATCCGGCCGGCATGACTACGCCGTGCTGGCCATGCTCCCCGGCATGTACATTATCCGCGAGCACCATCTGACCAACCTGGTTCTGATCGCCAAAAGCATTTCGACCCAGAAATACTGCTACGCCGTGAAAAGCGGCAATGAGGAGCTTCTGGCCCGCTTCAACGAGGGACTGGCCATTCTGAAAAAGACCGGCAGGTATCAGGAGATCTATGATCAATGGCTTGGGGTGCTTGAGCCCCCCAAGGTAGCCTGGGCAAAGGTGATCCGGTACGGGGCGATGGTGATGGGCCCCCTGCTCCTGATACTGGCCGGTACGGTATTCTGGTCGCGCACCCTCCAGAGGCAGGTTGCCCTGCGCACGGAAGAGCTGGCGCTCGAAGTGTCCGAGCGCAAACGCACAATGGAAGAGCTGAAGCAGCACCAGGACAAGCTGATTCAGGCCGACAAGATGGCCTCCCTTGGAATCCTTGTCGCGGGGGTGGCCCATGAGATCAACAATCCAAACGGGCTGATCCTTCTCAACATGCCGATCCTTAAGGAGGTGTACCGGGATGCCGGGGAGATCCTGGATGACCGTTACCGGGACCAGGGTGACTTCAACCTTGGAGGGCTGCCGTACTCACGCATGCGCGACGAGGTACCGCATCTTCTCGAAGAGATGCAGGAGGGGGCAAATCGCATCAGGCGGATCGTGGAGGAGTTGAAGAATTTTGCCCGCCGTGACACCTCGGCGGCAACCGATGTCGTAGATTTTAATGCGGTTGTACAGGCGGCGGTGCGCCTCGTGGATTCATCACTGCATTCTTCCACAAACCGTTTCGAGGCGCGGTATGCCCCCACCATACCCCCGATCCATGGAAACGCCCAAAGGATCGAGCAGGTTGTCGTCAATCTTCTCCTGAACGCATGCCAGTCATTGCCGGACATGGAACACGGCATCTTCCTTACCACCTTTCATGATCAGGCTGCCGGAACCGTTGTTCTCAAACTGACCGATGAAGGGGGCGGAATCGCTCCGGAACATCTGGCCCACCTGACCGACCCCTTTTTTACCACCAAACGTGAAACCGGCGGTACCGGCCTCGGCCTTTCGGTCTCTTCCACGATAGTCAACGACCACGGCGGTTCGCTGGAATTCGGTTCCACCCCCGGGGTCGGGACAACAGTGACCCTGACCCTTCCCTGCTGCAGGAGGACATGATCCATGAACCCATCTCTCTATCCCCACTTCGGGGTACTCCTTGTTGATGATGAACCGGCCTGGCTCCGCTCGCTCCGGCTCACCCTTGAGCGCTCTGCGGGCATCACCAACATCATCACCTGCCAGGACAGCCGTACGGTCATGGGGTTGCTGGAGCAGCACGAAATCGGGCTCGTCCTGCTCGACCTGACGATGCCGCATCTAAGCGGAGAGCAACTGATTGGAGTGATCGCCGAGCGCCACCCGGAAATAGAGGTCATCGTCATCAGCGGCATGAACCAGATCGAAAGCGCCGTGACCTGCATCAAGCAGGGAGCCTTCGATTATTTTGTCAAGACGGTCGAGGAGAACCGGCTCGTCAGCGGCGTATTACGGGCGATACGGGTGCTGGAACTGGAGCGGCAGAACCGCGAGATCTCCAACCGCATGCTGTCGGGAAAAGTAACGTACCCGGAAGCCTTTGCCGGTATTGTCACGACTGACCGCACCATGCATGCCATTTTTTCCTATATCGAAGCAGTGGCCCTGAGCACGGAGCCGCTGCTGATCATGGGGGAAAGCGGCGTCGGCAAAGAGCTGATCGCCAAAGCCGCCCACAACATGAGCGGCTGCAGCGGACCGCTCGTGTCCGTGAATGTGGCAGGTCTTGACGATGCGGTCTTCGCCGACACCCTTTTCGGGCATATGCGCGGAGCCTTCACAGGCGCTGACCAGACAAGGCATGGCATGATTGAGGAGGCTGCCAACGGTACACTTTTCCTTGATGAGATTGGCGATCTGTCCATCGCTTCCCAGGTCAAGCTATTGCGGCTGCTTCAGGAGGGGGAGTATTTCCAGCTCGGGAGCGACCGACCCAAACGCCTCAAAGCCCGGATTGTTGTCGCCACCCACCAGAACCTTTCGCTCAAGCAGGAGGACGGCTCGTTCCGGCGCGACCTCTATTACCGGCTCTGCACGCATATGGTCCATGTCCCGCCTCTTCGCGAGCGTAAATGCGATCTGGCTCCGCTTCTGGAACATTTTCTCGAGGAGGCCGCCCGTGCACTCGGCAAGAAGAAGCCGACCCCCCCACGAGAGCTGCTGCAGCTGCTTGCTACCTACAGCTTTCCCGGCAACATCCGTGAATTAAAGGCGCTGGTATACAACGCCGTCAGTGTCCACCACGGCCGTGTCCTTTCGATGGATACCTTCCTCAGAACCATCTTTCGGCAGGAAACCAGGCCGAATCTCCCTGCAGACTCCGGTCCGGAAAAGAATCTGTTTACGGCTCTGGAACGTCTGCCGACGTTCAGGGAAGCGGCCGAACTTCTCGTCGAGGAGGCCATCTCCCGGGCCAACGGCAACCAGACCATTGCCGCCCGCCTTCTCGGAATATCCCAGCCGGCCCTCAGCAAGCGCCTGAAACTTCGAGGCGTCGTGCCGGATTAAGCTTGCACAGAATCCTGTTCTACATTCCGGCTCCAGTCTCTCCGCTTCCAAGGGTCATAACCATGGTTATTGACTATAACAGTGGTTATGACCATCCAACAGTCTGAAGATATTACATAAAACAGATCTTCTGCATAACACCTCACCTCTCAAGTTATACCTCTTCCCGCTTCATGTCCATTCTCCCATAACTTTTATCCCTGCAATAACAACTACTTGAAATCGTATACGTTACTGGCACTCCAATTGCTAGCATACCGTTATAGGTGCTGTCATAGACAGTCTGCAAGGGTAAAGGAGCGAAACAAATGACCGGAAGAAAGTTTTACCACCATCTCTATTTCCAAGTATTAACTGCAATCAGCATCGGGGTTTGTGTCGGGCATTTCTACCCCGAGACCGGCGCAGCGATGAAGCCGTTGGGCGACGGCTTCATCAAACTGATCAAGATGATTATCACCCCGGTTATCTTTTGTACCGTCGTAACAGGGATTGCCGGTATGGAGGACATGAAGAAGGTCGGCCGGGTCGGCGTTAAGGCACTGCTCTATTTCGAGGTAGTTTCGAGTATCGCCCTGGCGATCGGGCTGTTCCTGGTCACCGTGATTCAGCCCGGCGCCGGGATGAATGCCGATGTCAGTACGCTTGACGCCAAGGCGGTGACCGCCTTCACCGCAAAGGCACAGTCGAGCAGCACGGCCGATTTCGTCATGAATATCATCCCCTCCAGTGTAGTGGATGCCTTCGCCAAGGGAGATATACTTCAGGTACTGCTCTTCGCGATACTGTTCGGATTTGCGCTTTCGATGCTCGGCGAGCGCGGTAAGCCGGTCTTCAAGTTTATCGATGATGTTTCACATGTGTTGTTCGGCATCGTAGGCATTATCATGAAGGCAGCTCCGATCGGAGCCTTCGGCGCCATGGCCTTTACAATCGGCAAATTCGGGCTCGGTTCCCTGACCAAGCTGGGCATGCTGATGGGGAGTTTCTATCTGACCTGTCTGCTGTTCATCTTCATCGTTCTGGGGAGCATTGCAAAACTATGCGGATTTAACATCTTCAAGTTCATCAGGTACATCAAGGAAGAGCTGCTGATCGTATTGGGGACATCCTCTTCCGAATCGGTCCTGCCGCGAATGATGGCCAAGATGGAAAACCTGGGATGCACCAAGTCGGTCGTCGGCCTTGTCATCCCGACCGGCTACTCCTTCAATCTTGACGGCACCTCGATTTATCTGACCATGGCGGCGGTCTTCGTGGCCCAGGCAACCAATACCCACCTGACCTGGACCCAGACCTTCACTATTCTGGGTGTGCTGATGCTGACCTCCAAAGGTGCGGCGGGGGTAACCGGCAGCGGCTTCATCACACTGGCGGCTACTTTTGCCACAATCCCTACCATTCCGGTAGCCGGCCTGGCGTTGATTCTGGGCATAGACCGATTCATGTCCGAGGCTCGGGCCCTGACCAACCTTGTCGGCAACGGCGTCGCAACGGTCGTGGTTTCACGCTGGGAGAATGAACTCGATATGGCCAGAATGTCCCAGGTACTCAATAATAGTGGCGACCTTGAGATGGAGGATCCGGAGCTCCTGCTGGAAGCGGAACCTGCTCCCGCAGAGTAAGCGGAGGGATATAACAGATGGCAAACAATCATAAAGACAATCCACGCTACAATGTCGTGTCACTGAGAATCACCGATGAAGAGAAAGCTGCTCTTGACGAGGTAACGCGGCGCACCCGGAAAAGTCTGTCAAAGGTGATGCGGGAAGCGGTCATGCTCTACTCGCGCGATGTGACCCTTTTCACAACGTCATCCGGCTGCTCTACCTGACAGATTCGAACATAATCTGCTGCACAGTAATTTAATGTATACGAAGAGCCGGGGGTACGTCCCCCCGGCTCTTCGTATATACGCCGATCGCTGTTTCTTGAAATTCCCACCGGGCAAAAGTCCGCTCGTTTCATCAGAAGTCTGAAAAAATATTGACACACTCCATGTAAAAACGATACATAGAATGAACGTTCATTCTGGTAATGAGGTGGAGAAAAATATGGCAAGACTGGAAAAACGGGATGAGATAGCTCGAGCGGCTCTGGAGCTTATTGCGGAAAACGGTTTTCATGGCGCCCCGATGGCTATGATTGCTGAGAAGGCCAGGGTCGGGGCAGGAACGATATACCGCTACTTCGAGAACAAGGACGTGCTGATCAACGAACTGTACCGCGATCTGGAAGAGCGGCTTTGCAGCGTGCTTATGAAAGGCTACTCACCGGAAAAGCCGCTCAGGGCACGATTTATTCATCTCGGCGCCGCGGTCCTCCGTTACTGCATTTTCAACCCGCTGGATTTCCGCTTTCTGGAGCAGTTTCATAACTCCCCGTACGGCGTAGTGCATCGCAGGGATAAACTCTTCGGTAAAACCGATCAAAAAGATGTATACCGCGAACTATTCGAGGAAGGTCTGGCCCAGCAAGCCATCAAGGACCTCCCCATGGTAGTGCTCTATGCCCTGGCATTCGGGCCCCTGATAACCGTAGCGCGTGACCACATCCTCGGTTTCGTGGTTTTGGACGATTCCCTTATAGAACATACTGTCATGGCCTGCTGGGACGGGCTGAAACGGCAGGCATGATAAAATTCACACGACATCTGTTAATAATCGTATGACCGCCGAACAGGAATGAATATCTATTCTAAAAAATCATAGAGGTGCGTATGCAAACCATGTACAGAAGCAGAACTATTGTAACCGTTGGAATCCTTGCCGTCAGCCTGATGGCGGCCGGTTGCGGCAAATCAAAGTCCGACGGTCAAAAACCGCCGGCCGGCCCGCCGGAAGTCGGGGTGGTTACAGTCCAGCCGCAACGGGTAACCTTGACCACGGAGCTCTCGGGGCGGACTTCCTCCAAGCTGATTGCCGAAGTGCGTCCCCAGGTAGGCGGTATCATCCAGAAGCGACTGTTTACTGAGGGTTCTGATGTAAAGGCCGGACAGGTCCTCTATCAGATTGACCCGGCAACCTACAGGGCCGCATTCGCCAGCGCCAAGGCCTCCGAAGCCCGGGCCGAAGCCAACCTGATTCCTGCCAGACTCAAAGAGGGGCGCTATAAGGATCTGGTAAAAATAAAGGCGGTGAGTCAACAGGATTACGATGATGCATATGCTTCATTGAAGCAGGCTGAGGCCGATGTAGCCGCTACCAAATCGGCGGTGGAAACCGCCCGGATAAACCTGGCCTACACAAGGGTAACAGCCCCTATTTCCGGCCGTATCGGTCGCTCAACCGTAACTGACGGCGCCCTTGTGACCGCCAGTCAGCCAACCGCACTGGCCACAATCCAGCAGCTCGGCTTGATGTATGTGGACGTGACACAGTCCAGCGCCGACTTGTTGAAGCTGAAACAAAACCTTTCCAGCGGCCTGCTGAAAAAAGGCGGGGCCGATCAGGCACGAGTCAAGTTGGTGCTTGAGGACGGCAGCGCCTACCCGTTACCGGGAACGTTGAAGTTTTCCGAAGTCACCGTTGATCAAAGCACCGGTTCCGTCACCCTCCGGGCGATCTTCCCGAACCCTAAGCAGACCCTGCTGCCGGGCATGTTTGTTCGGGCTATCCTGGAGGAAGGTGTCAGTGAACAGGCTATTCTGGTTCCGCAGCGTGGAGTTACCCGTAATCAGAAAGGCGAAGCCATGGTCATGGTGGTTGGAGCCGGAGAGAAGGTGGAACCGAGGATCATCAAGGTTGCTCAGACGGTTGGCGACAACTGGCTGGTGAGTGAAGGCCTGAAAGCGGGTGACCGTGTCATTCTGGAAGGAATCCAGAAGGCGCAGCCCGGAACAACGGTGAAAGCCGTTCCGTTCGGCAGCAAGCCGGCAGCAGTTCCCACTGCTGCGCAACCACCGGCTGTCAAAAAATAAAGGAGATTATTCATGCCTCGCTTTTTCATAAACCGCCCGATTTTTGCCTGGGTAATCGCCATTATGGTCATGTTGGCCGGCCTGCTATCCATCAAGACCCTGCCGGTTTCGCAGTATCCGCCAATCGCTCCGCCACAGATCACCATAAATGCCATGTACCCCGGGGCATCCGCCCAGACAGTGCAGGATACGGTCACCCAGGTCGTTGAACAAAAGCTGAACGGAATTGACAACCTGATTTATATGTCATCCAGCAGTGATTCTTCAGGTGCCGTGTCCATCAACCTTACCTTCAAGGCAGGCACTGACCCGAATATAGCCCAGGTGCAGGTGCAGAACAAACTGCAGCTTGCCACACCACTCCTGCCCCAGCTTGTCCAGCGCCAGGGGATCCAGGTGGTTAAATCCACCAAAAACTTTTTAATGATAGTAGGCCTTGTCTCGGAAGACGGCTCCATGAGCCGCCCTGACCTGACCGACTACATAGTGTCCAATGTTCAGGACGTCATCAGCCGGACGGAAGGGGTCGGAGAGGTAACAGTCTTCGGTTCCCAGAATGCAATGAGGATCTGGCTGAATCCGGCAAAACTGAACAGTTACCATCTGACCTCCAATGATGTGATTGCCGCGCTCCAGGCACAGAACGCACAGGTTTCGGCCGGTCAGTTCGGCGCCGCACCGGCAGCCCAGGGCCAGCAGATGAACGCCACCATCACGGCGCGAACACTGCTGCAGACGGTAGAGCAGTTTGATGCGATTGTCTTGAAGACCAACAGTGACGGTTCCACGGTAAAGCTGAAGGATGTGGCTGAAAGCAAAATCGGCACAGAAAATTACGAGATTGAGGGTCGCTACAAGGGGAAACCTATCGGAGGCATGGCACTTCGCCTCGCTGCCGGCGCCAACGCCCTGGACACCGCCGATAGGGTCAAGGCCAAGATGGTGGAGCTATCCAAATTCTTCCCTCAAGGCGTCAAGGTTGTCTACCCATACGACACAACACCGTTCGTAAAGATCTCCATTGAAGAGGTCGTCCAAACCCTGATTGAGGCCATATTCCTGGTTTTTGTCATCATGTTCCTCTTCCTGCAGAACATCCGTGCGACCCTGATCCCCACCATCGCCGTGCCTGTGGTGCTGCTCGGCACCATGGGCGCGCTGTCGGTAGCCGGTTTTTCCATCAATACCCTCACCATGTTCGCCCTGGTCATTGTCATCGGTCTGTTGGTGGACGACGCGATTGTCGTTGTTGAGAACGTGGAACGGATCATGTCCGAGGAGGGACTGTCGCCCCGTGATGCCACCATAAAATCCATGGGGCAGATCACCAGCGCCCTCTGGGGCATCGCCACCGTGTTGACTGCGGTTTTTCTGCCCATGGCCTTTTTCGGCGGTTCCACCGGTGTCATTTACCGACAGTTTTCCATTACCATCATCTCCGCCATGATCCTTTCGGTGCTGACGGCGATGATACTTACTCCGGCCCTGTGCGCCACCCTGCTCAAGCCGGTCGAAAAAGGGCATACACCCGGAGAGTGCGGCTGGTTTTGTCAATTCTTCCGCTGGTTCAATAAAGTATTTGATTTCAGCAGGGATAAGTATGAAGGAATCGTCGGTCGTTCATTTGGTAAGCCGGTGCGCTATCTGGTGGTATACGGAGCCATTGTCACCGCCATGGTCTTCTTTTTCCTGCGGCTTCCGACCTCCTTCCTGCCGGATGAGGATCAGGGTTTCATCATCTGTCAGATTCAGTTGCCGGCCGGAGCCACCACTGAACGAACCGTGAAGGTGATTGAGCAGATTGAAAAGCATTTTCTGGAAAAAGAGAAAAAATCTGTAGATACGATTCTGGCTGTGGCCGGTTTCAGTTTCGCCGGTCGCGGCCAGAATATGGGGCTTGCCTTTGTCAGACTCAAGGACTGGAAACTGCGCCAGACAACTGATTTGAAGGCGCCGGCCGTTGCCGGTCGGGCCATGGCGGCATTCTCCAAGATAAAGGATGGTATGGCCTTTGCCTTTACGCCGCCAGCTGTGGTTGAGTTGGGACAGGCCAACGGCTTCGATCTCCAGCTGCAGGACCGTGGCGGTCTTGGACATGAGAAGCTGATGGAGGCCCGCAATCAGCTCCTCGGTATGGCCATGAAAAACACCAAGCTGATTGCGGTGCGCCCAAACGGTCAGGATGACTCCCCCCAGTTCAAGCTCGACATCGATGATGTACGGGCCAGCGCCCTTGGGGTATCTTTGGCGGATATAAACAGTGTTCTCGGTACGGCCTGGGGGAGTTCCTACGTCAACGACTTCATCCAGAACGGTCGGGTCAAGAAGGTCTATCTCCAGGCCGACGCCAAGGACCGGATGCTGCCGGAAGATATCAACAAATGGTATGTAAGCAACAAAACCGGGGAGATGGTGCCGTTTTCGGCCTTTGCCACCGCGCATTGGCAGTACGGTTCGCCGCGTCTGGAGCGCTATAACGGCCTTCCGTCCGTGGAGATCATGGGGCAGGCGGCCCCTGGCCTGAGCACCGGCGAGGCGATGACAGAAATGGAGAAGATGGCCGCCCAGCTGCCGCCCGGAATAGGCTATGAGTGGACCGGCCTTTCCTACGAGGAAAAGAATGCCGGAGCCCAGGCGCCGGCACTTTATGCCATCTCGCTGCTGGTGGTTTTCCTCTCCGTGGCCGCCCTGTATGAAAGCTGGACGATCCCCTTTGTCAACCTGCTGATGCTGCCGCTTGGTCTGGTGGGAGCAGTGACAGCGGTTTCGCTACGGGTGCTTCCGAACGACGTTTATCTCCAGATCGGACTTTTGACCACTATCGGGCTTTCCACCAAGAACGCCATCCTGATCATCCAGTTCATCAAGGAGCAGATGCATCAGGG